>NZ_JADOGI010000200.1 GCF_015645445.1 Nonomuraea cypriaca
CCCCCGCCCCTCAACCACACCCGCCCAGCCGCGTCCCTCGGCCTCACCCGTCTGGCCGTGGGGCTCGGCTTCGCTGGTCCGGCTGTGGCTCTCGGCTTCGCCTGTCCGGCTGTGGGGCTCGACTTGGCCTGTCCGGCCGTGGGCCTCGGCTTCGCGGGTCTGGCTGTGGGGCTCGGCTACGCGTGTCCGGTTGTGGCTTTCGGCCTCGTCCGTTCGGCTGTGGTTCTCCACCTTGCCCGTCCAGCCGTGGCCGCGGTCGGCGACCTCCACCACGAACTCCCGACGGTCCCCGCCCATGCGTACGAGCGCCCTGGTCGGGCCGGCGTGGCGCAGGACGTTGGTGAGCGACTCGCGCACCACGCGGTAGACGGTGCCCTGCAGGTGGGCGGGCACGGTGAAATCGGCGGGCTCGACGTCCACCGGGAGGCCCGCCGCCCGTACGCCGGCGATGAGGCCGGGCAGGTCGCCGTCCGGCGGGTCGATCCCTTCGAGCGCCGCCCGCAACTGGGCGAGCGCCGTCGTGCTGGTCTCGCTGATCGCCTGGAGCGAGGCCCGTGCCTGCGCAGGATCGTCGTCGAACGTGACGAGGGCGATCCTGGCCTGCATGGCGATGGCGGCCAGCCCGTGACCGGCCGCGTCGTGCACCACGCCGGCGATCCTGGCACGCTCCCGCGCCACGGCCTCGGCCGGGCTGTCGCGCCGCGCCAGTCGTACCGTCTCAATCTGGCCGGCCCGTGCGGCGGGCAGTCCCCACGCCGCCCGCCCAGTCGCCCCCCGGCGCACCGCCGCCGCGATCCCCACCTGGGACCGCCCGGGATCCACGGCGTCGCCCACTTGGGGCCGCGTGGAATCGACGGCGCCGCCCACTTGGGGCCGCGCGGGATCCACGGTGCCGTCAGCCTGGGATCGCCCGAGATCTAAGGCGACGCCGATCCGGAGACGCTC
This sequence comes from Nonomuraea cypriaca, assembly GCF_015645445.1. GTDB lineage: Bacteria > Actinomycetota > Actinomycetes > Streptosporangiales > Streptosporangiaceae > Nonomuraea > Nonomuraea cypriaca. The sequence continues at coordinate 946 of NZ_JADOGI010000200.1, forward strand.
GCGGGTTTCCGGGGCGTCGCCGATCTGGGGATGTTCGGATTGCGAGGCCGCCGCGGGGATGCCGATCGGAGGTGGCTCGGCGGCGGCCGCGGCCGCGGCGCGGGCCTGGGCGAGGCCGCTGAACGACCAGGGGACGGCCAGCCAGCCCGCCCACGCCAGCATGATCACGACCGGGATGTCACCCAGGCGGCTCAGACGCGACAGCGCGGCGAGCGGCGCGCGCAGGCGACCGCCCCGATGCGTGTGCTCCGTCGCCATCCCCCACCCGCCCAAGGATCGTGTAGCCCCGATCCTAACGAGCTTTCACGCCTTGCGACTCGACCGAGGCCCGTCCAACCCCCACGAGACGATCTTGTGTGGCGTGATCCTGATGATCTCGCGCGAGAAGAACGGCACGGGCGGCTCGGCATCGGTCAGCGCCACCGCGGTGCCCCGGATCTCGATGCCCCGCGGCGTCCACGGATCGACCGAGGCCAGGTCGTCCACGACGAACCCCACGGTGCTGCCCTGCTGGATGTTCCCGAACTTCTTGGACTTGCCCAGCGCGTGCCCGCCGATCGTGATGGTGCCGCTCTCCGCGTCGACGAAGAAACCGACCGGGTTGTTCTGAACCTGCCCGTCGGGTGAGACGGTGGCCAGGCGGCCGAGGTGCTGGGTGGCCAGGTAGTCGAGTTCAGCCTGTGTGAAGATCATGGCGACCAGTCTGCAACCTTGACATAGGTGGAGGTCAAGTCATCCCGTCGGTCAGCCAGCGCAGCGGGTTGTCGTGGGTGACGACGCCGATCGTGTCCTCGCCGACCCCCGCCTCGCGCAGGCGCGGCAGCAGCGCGTGGAACAGGTGGGCGTACCCCTTGCCGCCGTACCTGCGGACCTGCATCATCCGGCTGACGCCCGTGCTGATCAGCAGGCGCTCCGCGTGGCCGTCCTCGATGAGGCCGAGCGCGATCCTCGCCGCCTGGTCCGCGCCGAGGCCGAGGACCCCCAGGCTCACGTACGCGCCCGCTTCGGCGATCTTGCGGGCCGCGGCCAGGTCGGTGCCCGCGTAGCCGGCGGCCACCCGGGAGCCCGGGAGGTTCTCGGCGAGCAGGATCTCCAGCAGAGCCAGGGCGTTCCTGCCGTGGGTGGCGACGGGCAGGCGCGAGTTCAGTGCGGCGCGGGCGGCGGCGACCAGGCAGCGCTCCTCGCGTGGCGTGGGCTCGGCGCCCCAGCAGCCGACCTCGCCGATCACCCCGGGGAACAGCCCTGTGCCGTCGATGCCACTGGAGATGTCGTGCATGAGCCGGCCGGTGAGCGTGTCGGCGTCCTCGTCGCGTACGTCCGTGAACGGCTCGGCGAACAGCCCGGTCGAGGCGATGACCGGCACCCGGCTGCCCGCCGCGATCCGGGCCAGGGCGGTGGCGTCGCGGCCCATGCCCATGCAGGTCAGGTCCACCACCAGGCCGAGCCCGTCGGTCTGGCGCAGTTCGCGGAGTTCGGCGGTGACGGACGGCTCCTCGTCGAGCCATCGGTGCGGGTCGGAGTCGATGCCCACGGCCCACCGCATGTCGGTACGCAGGTGTTCGTGGGGGAGTACGGCACCGGTGACGGCGGCCGCGCGTACAGGGCCGGTCACGGTGCGAAGCAAGACCTCGGGCATAACAGACATTAACCGATGTTTGCCGGAAGACGCCGGTTCCGTCTGCAAATTTTACCGTTTGGCCGGTTTGGTGATTTGCTAGTCGTCTGCAAGTCTGCCGGAGGCGTGGGCCGTATCCTGGGTGGCACACTGACTGCCGGGGGGGAATTGTGCAGATTAAGGACTCCGACACCGGCGACGCCGACGTGATCAAGGATGCGGCCGCCGACAGGTCCCGTATGCCCGAGCGGCGCGGGGGAATCCACGGATGGCTGGACGGCGTCAGGTCCACACGCGCGGGGCGGCTGACGCTCAAGATCGTGATCGGCGTGATCGGGACCGTCATGGTGGTGGGCGGTCTGGTCATGGTGCCGTTCCCCGGGCCGGGATGGCTGGTGGTGTTCGCCGGGCTGGCGGTGCTGGCCACGGAGTTCCATTGGGCGCACAAGGTGCTGGAATTCGGCAAGCAGACGTTGCACGCCTGGACGCAGTGGTACAAAAGACAGGGCTGGCCTCTCCGCATCGTCGTGCTCATCGTGACCCTGGCCGTGGCCGCGGTGATCGTCTACTTCGGGCTGCTCACGCTCGGCGTGGACGTGATCGCGATCACCCAGCGTTTCGTCTAGCGGCGCCGCACCCAGAGGTGGCGCGGCATCCAGACCGGGTCGTTATGACCGCCGGGGATTTCGGCATTGCCTGCCTATTCTGCGGGCGTGATCGCCGAAATTGCCATCGCCTTGTCCTTAACGCTTTCCACCCCGGTGACGGCCCTTTCCACCTCGGGCTCCGCCCGGGTGGATCTCGCACTCCCCGGCACTTCTGGCATGAAATATCGCGAAAAGGCGGGCGACCCGGTCCGCCTCAGCGCGTACGGCCTCGGCACCAGGCGCACCTACCTCAGATCCGTCACCGGCGACACCTTCGCCTGGGAGAAATCCCTGTCCGAAGTGTCCGTCTCGCCGGGCAACCGGCTGACGGCGGGGGTGCCCAGGGCGTACCGGAAGGGCTATGACGCCCTGCTCGTCACCGACCGCACCACCGGCAGGACGACCACGGTCCGCACGGTCGAGAAGCCGCTGACCGCCTCCTACGCCTCCTGGTCCCGCGACGGCAAGAAGGTCGCGCTCACCGTCGAGCGGAAGGTCGGCGGCACGTGGCGGGTGCTCGGCTTCACCGTCGTGGACGTGGCCGCGGGGACCGCCCGCACGGTCAGGCTCCCCGGCCTGAGCGCGAACGCGGGCTTCTGGTGGAGCCCCGACGGCAACCTCGTCACCCCACACGGCGCCGGCCTGCGTGTCCACCGGGCCTCCGACGGCGCGGTCGTGCGCACCCTGCCGGACGCCGGTCTGCCGACCGGGCCGGGGGACGCGTTCTCGCCGTCGGGCAGGCGCCTGGCCACCTGGTGCCCGTCGCGCTTCAAGGAACACCTGTGCCTGGTCGACCCGGTGGCCGGCCGGATCGTCCAGCGGGTGAACGTCAGGCCGGAGGCGTTGTTCGGCTGGTGGGACGAGAACCACGTCATCGCCGTCGTCGCACACCGGCTGGCGGTGCTCGACCTGAACGGGAGGACCGCCCGCGTGCTCGCCACCCTGCCGCGGCAGGCGCGGGCCGCGGGCCTGTGGGTCTCCTTCACCAGGAGCTCATAGGTAGAGGCCGGTGCCGTGGTCGGTCTCCTGGGTGGCCACCGCGTGCAGATCACGCTCGCGCATGACCAGGTAGACCTGCGCGTGCACCTCCACCTCGAACTGCTCCTCGGGGTTGAACAGCACCTTGTCGCCCACCTTGACCGAGCGCACGTATGTGCCGACGCCGCACACCTCGCCCCAGGCCAGCCGGTTGGCCAGCTTGACCGTCGCGGGGATGACGATGCCGGAGCCGCTGCGCCGCTCCTCCGCCTCCTGCTCCAGCCTGATCATGACCCGGTCGTGCAGCATCTGAATCTCGAACTTGGGCTCTACCACGGGCTCAAGTTTACGAGCCACCGGACGCGCGAAACCCCAGAAGGCCCTTGACCCGTCTGGTACGACCTTTCCGATCACGGCAGGATAAATCCATGATCATGGCCTTCGACGAGACCGGTTGGCAGTGGCTGAACCACCCCGCGAATGGGCTCCGCCTGGCCTACTTCCCACCCGCCGAGCCGGCGCCATGGCCGCCGCCCCGGCCGGCAAGGGCTTCGCCGTGCGCTTCGAGGACGTCCAGATCACGGAAGCCTGAGCTCGGCGAACACCGGCCGGTGGTCGGTCCCCTTCAGCGCCCGTACGTCGAACCCGCGCACCGCCATCCGTGAGTCGGCCAGCACGTGGTCGATCGCCACGCCGGGCAGCCTCACGAGTGGTTCTACGGTCCTCAATGTGCTGGAGCTTGCTCCTGCACATTGAGCGGAGGAGCTCGCTCCTCCGCAACGGCGAAGCCCCCATGATGCCTTTGACGTTGGGGCGAAGCCCCGGTGCTTTTGGGGTGAGGCGAGGGTTCTACGGTCCTCAATGTGTTGGAGCTTGCTCCTGCACATTGAGCGGAGGAGCTCGCTCCTCCGCAACGGCGAAGCCCCCATGATGCCTTTGACGTTGGGGCGAAGCCCCGGTGCTTTTGATGGGGGGACACGGGGGCGAAGCCCCCGTGAGAAGGTGTGAATCATGCGCGACGTGGAAGCCTCGGTTCTGAACGCCATCGACCCGGCGGAGACCGTGAGCCTGCTGGCCGAGACCGTCAGAGTGCCCAGTGTCACGGGCTCCGATGCCGAGGCCGACCTGCAGCACCGCTTCGCGCGCCTGCTCACCGAGGCCGGCATGGACGTGGACGTCTGGAAGCTCGACCTCCCCGCCCTGACCGCCCGCACGGGCTTCCCCGGCACCGAGGCCCCCAGGACCGAGGGTTACGGCGTGGCGGCCGTGACCGGCGGCGACGGCACCCCGGCCCTCGCGCTCCAGGGCCACGTGGACGTCGTGCCGACCGGTGACCTGGCCAAGTGGCACGGCAGCGACCCGTTCGCGGCCCGGATCACCGGCGATGTGCTGCACGGCAGGGGCGCCTGCGACATGAAGGCCGGCCTCGTGGCCAACCTGGCCGTGGTCAGGGCGCTCAGGCGGGCGGGGGTGCGGCTCGCCAGGCCTCTCGCGGTGCACTGCGTGATCAGCGAGGAGGACGGCGGGCTCGGTGCGTTCGCCACGCTGGCCAGGGGCCACACGGCGGAGGCGGCGGTCATCACCGAGCCCACGAGCGGCGCGGTCATCACGGCCAACGCGGGCGCGCTTACGTTCCGGTTGGAGGTCGCCGGCCGGGCCGCCCACGGCGCCACGCGGTACGAAGGGGTCAACGCGTTCGAGGTGTTCTGGCCGGTGTTCGAGGCGATCAGGCGGCTGGAGGCCGAGCGCAACAGAGACGTGCCGGGGGTCTTCGGGGAGAACGCGATGCCGTACCCGATCGAGGTCGGCACCGTGCGCGCGGGCGACTGGGCCAGCACGGTCCCCGACCTGCTGGTCGCCGAGGGGCGGCTCGGCGTGCGACTGGACGAGGACCCGTACGACGCCAGGGCCGCGTTCGAGTCGGCGGTCGCGGAGGTGGCGCACCCGTGGTTGCGCGCGAACCCGCCCGTGGTGACGTGGCCGGGCGGCCAGTTCGCCAGCGGCCGGCTGCCCGCCGGGCACGCGCTCCTCGACGAGGTCAGCCGGGCGGTCGCCGACACCACGGGTCGCCGGCCCGCGGAGTCGGCCGCGCCGTACGGGAGCGACCTGCGGCTGTACGCGGCCGGCGGCATCCCGACGCTGCACTACGGCCCAGGGGACGTGCGTCACGCCCACGCCCCCAGGGAGCAGGTCGACCTGGGAGAGCTGATCGAGGTCACCCGCGCGCTGGCCCTGCTCGCCGTACGCCGCTGCGGCACCCGCTGAACGGTCGATCCGAAGGCGGGACACCGCGCCGCGCCGGACCTCGGGCGCGACCGATCAGGCGAAGCCGGGGACGCTCGGGCGCGATCCGTCAGGCGGTGACGGGACGCTTGGGTGTGGGCGGTCAGGCGGAGGCGGGGACGCGGCGGCGGGCTTCGGGCACGATGAGCGGCGTGCCGGTCTGCGGATCCTGGATGATCTCGCAGCGCAGGTCGAACACCTGGCGCACCAGCTCACAGCTGACGATTTCGGCCGGATCGCCCTGCGCCACGATCTCCCCGGCCCGCATCACGATCAGGTGGGTCGCGTACCGGCAGGCCTGGTTCAGGTCGTGCAGCACGGCCACCATCGTCCGCCCCGCCTCGTGCAGGTCCGCGCAGAGATCCAGCACCTCGATCTGATGGGAGATGTCCAGGAACGTGGTCGGCTCGTCCAGCAGCAGGATCGGCGTCTGCTGCGCCAGAGCCATGGCCAGCCACACCCGCTGCCGCTGCCCGCCGGACAGCTCGTCCACGATCCGGTCAGCCAGCTCGGCCACGTCGGTGGCGAGCATGGCCTCGGCCACCGCCGTCTCGTCGGCCCGCGACCATTGCCGCATGAGCCGCTGGTGCGGGTAGCGGCCCCTGGCCACCAGGTCGGCCACGGTGATGCCGTCGGGCACGATCGAGCTCTGCGGCAGCAGGCCGAGCCGCCGCGCCACCTCCTTCGACGGCAGCGACGTGATCACGCTCCCGTCCAGGTGGACGGCGCCCGTCCTGGGCTTCAGCATCCTGGCCAGCGCCCGCAGTAGCGTGGACTTGCCGCACGCGTTCGGGCCGATGATCACCGTGAAGGACTCGTCGGGGATCGCCACATCCAGATTCGCGGCCACGACCCGCTGGTCGTAGGCGAGGGTCAGGTTTTCACCGGACAAACGGCCGGACGAACGTGAGGTGTCCATCAGTGGCGGTCCTTTCGCAGGAGCAGGGCGAGGTACGTGCCGCCGATGGCGGCGGTCAGCACGCCCACGGGCAGCTGGGTGGGCGCGAGGAGCCGCTGCGCGGCCAGGTCGGCGGCGGTCAGCAGCACGGCGCCCATCAGCGCGGACGCGCCCATCGTCACCCCGGGCGAACGGGTGAGCCGCCGCGCGAGCTGCGGCGCGGCGAGCGCGACGAAGATGACGGGACCCGCGGCGGCCGTGGCCACTCCGGACAGCAGCACGCCGGCGGTGATGGCCACCGCTCGTACCGCCTCGACCCTGATCCCCATGGCCTTGGCCGCGTCGTCGCCCATCTCGATCATCCGCAGCGGCCGGGACACCAGCGCGCACACCGGCACGAGCACGGCCAGCGCCAGCGCGACCGGCTGGGCGTGCTCCCAGCCCCGCCCGCTGAGGCTGCCGGTGAGCCAGGCGCCCGCGTTGGCCGCGTCGTTGATGTTCGCCCTGGTCAGCAGGTACGAGTTCACCGCGAGCAGCAGCGCGTTGGCCCCGATGCCCACCAGCACCAGCCGGTATCCCTGCACCCCGCCGCGAAAGGCCAGGGCGTAGACCAGCAACGCCGTGACCACGCACCCGGCCAGCGCGCCGCCCGCGATCGTCATCGCGGAGCCGCCCGCGATGACCATGATGATGCCGCCCGTCGAGGCGCCGGCGGTGAAGCCGATGAAGTCGGGGCTGCCCAGGGGATTCCTGGTGAGGCTCTGGAAGATCGCGCCGCTCAGTCCGAACGCCGCCCCGACCAGCAGCCCGGTCACCACCCGGGGCGCCCGGAGCTTGCTCACGATCAGCTCGGCGACCGGCGTGCCCTGCCCGAAGAGCGCGGCGACGACGTCGGGCACGGGCACGGTGAACTCGCCCGTCGAGATGGCCGCCACGGTCACCGCGCAGCCGACCAGGACGAGCACCGTGCCGACGAGCAGGGCCCGGGGCGCGAGCCGTACGGACCAGGGGCCGACTCTGACGGTCACAGCGCCGCCACCCGCCTCCGCCTGGCCAGCATGATGAAGATCGGCGCGCCGATCACCGCCCACACGATCCCCACCTGCACCTCTCCCGGCCGGGCGATGAGCCGGCCCGCCACGTCGGCTCCCAGCAGCAGCACCGGCGCGGCCAGCGCCGAGTACGGCAGCACCCACCGCTGGTCCGGCCCCACCACGGCGCGCACGGCGTGCGGCACGATCAGCCCGACGAACCACAGCGGCCCGGCGGCGGCGGTGGCCGCGCCGCACAGCAGCGTCACGGCCACCCCGGTGAGGATCCTGGTACGGTTCACGGCCACGCCCAGCGCCTTGCCCGCGTCGTCGCCGAGCGCCAGCATGTTCAGCGGCCGGGCCAGCAGCAGCCCGAGCACCAGCCCCGCGACCATGAACGGTGCCAGCCGCACCAGCGTGTCCGCGGTCTGCCCGGCCAGCGAGCCGGTCAGCCAGAACCGCATCCGGTCGAAGGTCTGCGTGTCCATGCGCAGGATGGCCGAGGCCAGCGCCGTGCACACCATGCCGAGGGCGACTCCCGCGAGCGTGAGGCGTACCGGGCTGGAGCCCGAGCGGCCCGCGGCGGCCAGCGCGTAGACGACGACGGCGGCCAGCGCGGCCCCGCCGAACGCGAACCACACGTAGACCGCCGGGTCGGACAGCCCGAACAGGCCGAGCGCCAGCGTGACGCCCAGCGCGGCGCCCTCGTTGACGCCCAGCAGCCCGGGGTCGGCCAGCGGATTGCGGGTCAGGCTCTGCATGAGCGCCCCCGCCAGCCCGAGCGTGGCGCCCACCCCGAGACCCAGCAGCGTGCGCGGGATCCGCAGCTCCCTGATCACCGTGTGGTCGTTGGAGCCGTCCGGCGCGAGGAACGCGTCGATCACCGTGGAGAACGGCACGGACCGCGCCCCCAGCGCGATGCTCGCCAGCACCATCAGCGCCAGCACCCCCACCGCGACGACCAGTCCGATGATCAGTACCGGGGGCCGTGCCCAGGGCTTGCGCCCGCCGCCGTCGCCGGCGGCGCGTGCCGGCGGCTCGGTGGCCGAGCTCACCGGCCTGCCCCCTCCGGCGCTGCCCTCTCCGGCCCCGGTCACCGCGGCCGCTTCCTCAGCCGGGCGCACCCGACCCCCTCTCCTAGCGGATCAAACTTAGGCAAGGCTAATCTAATGACCCAGCAAAAAGGCAAGCCTAACCTTAGGAGATGGACATGGCGGGACCGGTATTCGCGCGCAGGGGCTTCCTGTCGGCCGCGACGGGCCTCGCGGCGGCCCTGGCGTTGACGGCCTGCGGCGGCGGCACTGAGCCGGCCACCTCCGCAGCTCCGACGGGGTCCGCGGCGCCCGGGGGCTGGACGTTCACCGACGACCGTGACAAGAAGCTGGCGCTGCCCGAGCGGCCCGCCAGGATCGTGGCCCAGGTGGGCGCGGCCGCCGCCCTGTGGGACTTCGGCGTGCGCCCCGTCGGCGTGTTCGGCCCGCACAAGCTCGCGGACGGCGCCAAGGACCCGCAGGTCGGCAACGTCGACATCACCAAGGTCGAGGGCCTCGGCAACGTGTGGGACGAGTTCAACGTCGAGCAGTACATCGCGCTCCAGCCCGACCTCCTGGTCAGCAGCATGTACGTCAAAGGCACCCTCTGGTACGTGCCCGAGAAGTCCAAGGACACCATCGAGCAGGTCGCCCCGACGGCCGGCATCATGCTCACCGGCCGCAGCGCCACCCAGGTGATCGGCAAGTACGAGGAACTGGCCAAGTCCCTCGGCGCGGGCATGGAGGGGGTGCCCGAGGCCAAGGCCCGCATGGAGGCCGCCACCAAGGAGCTCGCCCAGTTCAAGGACCTCAAGATCCTCCTGATGTCCGGCGGCCCCGACGCGATGTGGGTGGTCAACCCGCCCGAATATCCGGACATCGTCCACCTCACCGCGGCCGGCCTCGACGTCGTCACGCCGTCCAAGGTCGACGAGGGCGGCTTCTTCCAGACCCTGAGCTGGGAGAACGCGGACGAGTACGACGCCGACGTGATCCTCTACGACACCCGCACCCAGTCGCTCAAGCCCGAGGAGATGCTGAAGAAGCCCACCTTCGCCAAGCTCCCCGCGGTCGCGGCCGGGCAGCTCTACCCGTGGCGCGCGGAGGTGCCGTTCAGCTACCAGGGGTACGCGGCCTTCCTCGAGGAACTGGTCGCCAACCTGAAGCAGGCTAGTAAGCTCCCCTGACCTCGATGATCTCGGCAAGCGGGAACTCCAGGTAGTCGCCGGCCTCCTCGCACCAGGCGTCCAGCGCGGGGCCCTTGAGCTCGCCGTGGCTGATCGTGGCCGTCAGCCCGCCGGTCAGCGTGATGCCGGCGCGCACACCCCGGTCGACCACGAACCCCAGCAGCGACTGCTGTGCCGTGGGCAACCTGGTCGCCATCCTGCCGATGATCGCCCAGGTGCGGCCGCTCGTGTCGTCGTCGGCCCGGCTGGCGGCGATCAGGCGGCGGGCGTGCTCCCGGGGATCGGGTGTCGGCTCGGCCAGCATGTAGGGGGGCGCCTCGATCTCGGCGACGTCGGGGAGGTCGGCCAGCTCGGCCACCTGGCCCCCCGGCAGCAGGATCAGCTTGCCGTTGGACGGCTCCTCGAGCTCCGTCGTCCTGGCCCGGTGGATGGTGATCTCGCCGGTGTCGGTGACGGGCACGGGGGAGTAGCCGGCCTCGCGCAGCACGGTCAGCGTGCGCTCGGCTCCCGCCGCGCTCACCAGCACGGTCGGCGCGAGCAGCCGCAGGCCCAGCCGGCCAAGCCGGCGGTGCGCGGCGATCTCGGCCAGCAGCGCCGGGTCGCCCGCCTGGATGACGCAGCCCACCGTGGTGACCGTCACCTCGCCGTGCCTGCGGGCGGTGTCGCGTACGAGGTATTCGAGCGGCTGCGGGATGGTGCCGACCGCCGCCAGCTCGTCGAGCAGGTCGTCGGCTTCGTCACCGCGGTCGAGCGCGCCGCGCACGCTCTCGCCGGTGAACCGCCACACCGAGGCCGCGCCCCGCGACTCGCGCTCGGCGACCCGGTCGAGCAGCGCGGCCAGCTCGGCGGACGGCGGCCCGGTCACGACCGCGGTCAGGTCGGGGCCGAACAACGCGCTCCTGCGTACGCTCGCCAGCGCCCGCGTGGACGCCTCGCTCAGCACCGGATCGTGCTCCACCATGGGGACTGCGTCGTCGCTCTCGTCGCCGGGCCTGGCGGTGAGCCCGGCGAGGGCCCGGCCGAGGTCGGTGAGCGCGCCGTTGGCCAGCAGGCCGAGGAGCGTGGCCTCGCCGAGCACGGCGGGCGCGCAGTCGAGCAGCAGCCCCAGGTCGATCAGCGGCGCGTGCCAATGGACGTTGCGGATCAGGCTGTCGCGGTCGGCGAAGCCCGTGCCCGAGGGCAGGTGGGCGAGGACCGACAGCACGGCACGGCGTACCCGGGCCACCTCGCTGCCGGTGGTCTCGTCGCCGAGTACGGTGCCGTACTTGCCGTCGATCTTGCGCAGCGAGGAGCGCTCCATGCGCCACCACGCCGACAGCAGCACCCGCAGCCTGGCCGAGCCCTCGTCGAGCCGCCACCGGTCGAAGCGCTCGGTGGGGATCAGGCCGCCCGAGGGATCGTCCCAGGCCAGCAGCCTGGCGACGGTGCAGATCTCCAGCAGCAGCCGGGTCTCGTCCTCGTCGCAGCCGGTCTCCTTGGCCAGTCTGCGCACCTCGCGTACGCCGACCCCGCCGGTCTTGAGCAGCGGAAGCGGCGTCTTGGACGCGTTGTCGAGCAGGGCCGCGCACCGCTCGACCACGTGCGGCGCGGCCAGCGTCATCAGGTGGTCGACCTCCTCGGGATCGACCGGGATCGTGGCCACCTCGGGCGCCACGGGCAGGTAGGGCGGATGGTAGCCGGGGCCGCGCAGGGCGATCGCCACCTCGCGGGGGAGCTCCGCCACGTGCCAGCTCGGCCGGAAGAGCAGGCCGTGGTCGGCGCACCACTTCTCCGGGGTGCCCGGCGTGACGAACCTGCCGCCGTCGACGCTCCGCACCGGGCCGTCCCAGGCGAACCCGTCGAGTAGCGGGACGGTGCCGTCCGGGGCGTTGCGCATGAGCGCCTTGACGTGCCCGCCGTCGCTGAGCACCTCGATGGCGCGGGTGATCATGCGGCGTTTGTTGCCCTGCGCCGCCAGGCCGAGGTTGCGGGCGAGCGCGCGCAGCGCGTCGTTGCTGATCGTCCAGGAGTTGAGGTAGTGGTCGAGCGGCTGGCCGAGGCTGAGTGGCGCGGCCCACCACCGGGAGACGCCTTCGGCGAAATGGATCACGCCGTCGTCGTCAGGCCAGGCCAGCGCGTGGTCGTGGAGGTGCTCGAGCCAGGGGGTCACGTCGTCGGGCCCCATATCGAGGAAGCCCGCCAGCCGGGCGGGCGTCGGCGCGGTCATGGCCAGGGCCGCCTCGGCCAGCTGAAGGCAGGGCAGCGGCAGCTCCCGCAGCGTCTCCATCACGGCGAATCCGTTGCCCAGGCGCTGGGCCAGCGTGTCGAGCCGGCGCGGCCAGGGCGGCGCGATGGCGTCGGGCCTGTTCGCCAGGATGCGGGCAAGCCGGTCTTCGTCTAGTGTTCGCAGCCAGCCGAGCAGGTGATCTTCCATCTGTCAGCACTCTCATGGGGTCGCGCGCTGGGACTCACCGTGAGCCATGACCATCCACGGTAATGCAGATCACTCGCGGTCAGGAGAGGACTGCCCAGACGATCTTTCCGTGCGGAGCGAGTGCGGACCAGCCCCAGCGGAGGCTGATCGATTCGACGATGTGGAGTCCGAGGCCGCCGGTGTCAAGGGGGCCAGGGTATCGCAGCACCGGCACCGAGGTGCCCGGATCGGTGAAGGCGCCGGTGACGAGGGGGCCGCGGCGCACCAGGGACATGTGGACCGGGCGTTCGCAGCGCGGCTCGTCCAGGCGAAGGCCGTGACGCAGCGCGTTGGTCGCCAGCTCGGAGACCACCAGTTCCATGTTCTCGATGAGCTCACCGAGCCCCCATGCCGTCAGCGCGCCGGCGGTGAAACTACGCGCGGAGTGGACCGAGGCCGGGGTGGAGGGGAGCACGAACGTGGCGCTCGCGGACGGGCCGGGGACCAGCAGATCGCGAGCCGCCTCCGGCCACCAGCCCACCGGAGGCCACCAGTCGAACGTGGTCCACTGGCCGGGCGCCGTGGTGAATAGCACGTTGATCATTCTGCGCCAAACTCTCGTGCAGGTGCAAGAGCGAATGCACGTGCAGACATCGCATGCAAGCGCTACGGTTGCCTCAAATGGTCAATATGGGGGAAAGGGGATCTTGTCCGCGGCCCATGATCTTTCGGCCGTGAAGTGACAGACTGCATGTGCATACCCCGCTACATGCGGTGCGCCGCCGAACCGCGGCATACCGCAGGTGCATACTCCGCTACTTGCGGTGGGTCGCCGGACGCGCCCCACCGTGTCGCAAGGAAACGACCAAGGAGCAGCACGTGTCCATTGATCCGCCCGGTTCCGGTTCAACCGTTCGGCGCATCATGCTGGGGGCGAGCCTCAGGCGCCTGCGTGAGGCCAGCGGGCTCGACCGTGGACAGGCCGGATTCCACATCCGGGCGTCCGAGTCCAAGATCAGCCGTATGGAGCTCGGCCGCGTCGGCTTCAAGACACGTGACGTGGAAGACCTGCTCACCCTGTACGGCGTCGTCGACAACGCCCAGCGCCGTGCACTGCTGGAGATGGTCCGCGAGGCCAACACCCCCGGGTGGTGGCACAAGTACTCCGCCGAGTTGCCCTCGTGGTTCACCACGTACGTGGGTCTGGAGGAGGCGGCCAGCCTGATCCGCACCTACGAGGTCCAGTTCGTACCCGGCCTGCTGCAGACGGCCGCGTACGCGCGATCGGTCTTCGAGCTGGGCAACCCCGATGAGGGCCCCGAGAAGATAGAGCGCCGCGTGCATATGCGCATGCAACGCCAGGAGCGCTTCACTCAGAAAGACGGACCCCGCCTGTGGGCCGTCATCGACGAGGCGGCGCTCATGCGGACCATCGGCGGGCGGGAGGTCATGTCCGAGCAGCTCCAGCATCTGCTGGAAGTCGCTGCCCTACCCAACATCACCATTCAGGTGATGCCCTTCAGGTTCGGCAAGCACGCCGCTGAAGGGGGCGCTTTCAGCATCTTGCGGTTTCCCGAGTCCGACTTGTCGGACGTTGTCTACGTCGAGCAGCTCTGGGGTGCCCTGTACCTGGACAAGCGTGAGGACATCGACCCGTACCTCACGGCAATGGAGCAACTGTGCGTGGAGAGCACCACGCCAGGGGGCACCGTCGAGCTCATCGGCGGTCTTCTCAGAAAGATGTAGATGAACCAGACCTACAACGGCATGCCCGCGGCGGACCTGACGCAGGTCGCGTGGCGCAAGAGCCGCTACAGCAACTCGCAGGGCAACTGCGTGGAGCTCGCGGAGCTTCCTGACGGAGGGATCGCGGTGCGAAACTCGCGCTTCCCCGACGGCCCTGCCCTCATCTATACCCGCGACGAGATCCGGGCGCTGGTGCTCGGAGTGAAGGACGGAGAGTTCGACGGCCTGCTCGTTTAACATCCTTGTTACCTCCGGCGCGCCCGCTTAACGGTGGCGCGCCGGGGGCGTAACCGCCCGGCCTCCTCCCGCGGACAGGATTCAGGTCATGCTCGACCAGATGACCCTGTATCCGATCGCCGACGACGTGCTGTTCGCACCGGGCGGCAAGGTCGTGATCCGCACTTATGGCGTGGCACCCGCCACCACGGGCGCCTCCGTCTCCTACCGGACGTGGGTGACCGGCATCCGGGACCAGCCACGCTACTGGCACTGGGGCCACTTCGAGGACGCCACCTCCGGGCACCGCAGGGTCCTGGAGTGGCTGACCGGCCGGGGCCCGCAACCAGCCCAGGCGCTCGTCTGATCGTCGTCCCGTCCGGCAGGGGAGGGCGCGTGTCACCGTACTGCCGGAAAATCCGTTCGCGACCACCTCGGCGGCCGCCGGCATGAGACGCTTCTGACACCGTTCCCCGGCTGCCGTCTGGCGCTGGGGGGCTCGCCGCGTTAGCGTCGGTGGCGGAGGTAGCCATGACGGAGACGTACCTCTACAACGGGCAGAGCCCGGACGACCACGTCGCCTCGTGCCCCGACTGCGGCGCGGCGATCGCGCTGCTCGACCAGCCCGGCACCGCGGTGCCGCCGCCGCCCACACTGCGTGAGGCCGTGCTGTCCAAGGCGCGCCGCCGCCGCAGCCCGGCCGTGATCGGGGTGGCTTCCGTGGCGGTTCCGTACGCCGAGCAGGTCGCCATCATGGACGACCTGCTGGCGGAGCTGAGCGAGCCGCAGTGGGATGCCCCGATCGCCAGGCACGGCACGGTCAGGGACCTGGTGGCGCACCTGGCGGCCAACGACGCCACCGTGGCGGGCTTCATGGGGGTGCCGGGCGCGGGGGAGCGGCCCGTGCACCGGCGCTGGCGCGAGCAGGCCGGCTCGCTACTGGAGCGGATCTCGGCGAGCAGCGAGGTGCTGCTCGGCGTCGAGGTCGCGCTTGCGGGGGCGCGGCCCGCCCGCGCGCCGCTGCGCCAGGCGATGATCCAGCGCACGTTCGAGACCTGGACCCACGCCGACGACATCAGGACCGCCACCGACCGGGCCAGGGCCGCGCCGCGGGACGGGCACGTACACATGATCGTCGAGTTCGGCCTGGCGCTGCTGCCGCGCGCGATGAAGGGGCCGCGCCGCGACGTGTCCGCCACCGTGGTGCTGACCGGCCCAGGCGGCGGCACCTGGACGATCCCGCTCTCGCCGGCCTCCGACCACGTGGCGGTGCTCCTGTCGGCCGACGCGGTCGACTTCTGCCGGCTGCTGGCCAACCGATGGCCGCCCGGCTCCTTCCCGTACGCCGCCGAGGGCGATCCCGTCCTCGCCCGCGACCTGGTCGGCGCCGCCGCCACGCTGGGGTGCGACTGATGAGCGACATGGAGCTGTGCGCCCGGCTGACGGCCGGCGACCTCGACGCCCTGGCCGACGCCTACGACCGGCACGGCTCGTACGTGTACGGCGTCGCGGTCAAGGTCACCGGCAGCCAGGCGCACGCCGAGGAGGTCACCCAGAGCGTTTTCGTCGCGCTCTGGGAGCAGCCGCTCGCCTACGACCCCGGCCTCGGCTCGCTGCGCGGCTGGCTGGTCAGCCGCGCACTCCACGAATCCGCCCTGCGCTCCAAGGTGACGGCTGAGGCCCCCAGGCCCCCTGGTTGAGCGTCCCCGGCTCCGGTTGAGCGTCCCCGGCCGGTTGAGGGTCCTTGGCCTGGGTTGAGCGTCCCCGATCGGTTGAGGGTCCCTGGCCTGGGCTGAGTGTTTCCTCCTCGTCGCCGGTCAGTGGATGGGTGCGTTCCAGGTCGTCAGCACGGGTTCGGCGCGCTCGAAGCCGAGCCAGGAGTAGGTGCCCGTGTCGAGCTTCAGCAGCCGTCCCCCCTCGGGTTCGAGGCCCAGCCAGCGGGCGGCCAGGACGCGCAGGAAATGGCCGTGCGCCACCAGCGCCACCCGCCCTCCTGCCGCCCTGGCCCGCTGGATCACCCGGTCGGCCCGCGCGCCCACCTCGGCGGCGCTCTCACCGGGATGCTCGGCGTCGCCGGGGATCACACCGTCCCGCCACAGATACCACCCCGGCCGCGTCTCCCGGATCTCCGGCGTGGTGATGCCCTCGTAACCGCCGTAGTCCCACTCCCACAGATCGCCGTCCACGTCGTAGCCGTTGAGCCCGGCCAGCTCCGCCGTACGCCGCGCGCGCCGGGCGGGGGAGACCAGCACCAAATCGAACGCCCGCTCCTTGACCAGCGGTGCGAGCGCCCTGGCCTGGTCCTCGCCGTGCTCCGTCAAAGGCAGGTCGGTGCGGCCGGTGTGCTTGCCCGCCCTGCTCCACTCGGTCTCACCATGTCGAAGCAGCAGCATCTCATCCATGCACCCCATCATCCGGCACCACCGGCGCACGCGAACGCGTGGGGATCGCCCGGCTTGGCCACTTTGCTCACCGCGAAGCCGCTTTCGCGGAGTTCGGTCCAATATGGTGAGGACTTTCGCAGTGGATCTCGGGAGGGTCGATGGAGCCGGTGGCGGTCGGGCTGGTCGGGGCGGGGCCGTGGGCGGAGATGGCGCACGCGCCGATGCTGGCCAGGGGGCCGCACACGCGGCTGGCCGGGGTCTGGGCGCGCAGGCCCGAGCAGGCCGCGCGGCTCGGGGCGCCGGTGTTCGAGCGGATCGAGGAGCTGTTCGACGCCTGCGAGGCGGTCGCGTTCTGCGTGCCGCCCGCCGTACAGGCCGAGCTGGGGGTGCGCGCCGCCCGCGCGGGCAAGGCGCTCCTGCTGGAGAAGCCGCTCGCGCAGACCCTGGACGGCGCGCGGCGGCTGGCCGGCGCGGTGGCCGAGGCGGGCGTGGCCTCCCAGCTGGTCCTCACGCTGCGTTACACCCGCCAGGCCCGCGCGTTCCTGGCCCGGTGCGGGGAGATCCAGCCGTTCGGTGGCCACGCCGCCAACATCTCCGGCGTGCTCCTCGGCGATCACCCCTTCGCCACCCCGTGGCGGCTCGAGCACGGCGCGCTCCTCGACGTCGGCCCGCACATGATCGATCTGCTGGACGCCGCCCTGGGCCCGGTGACCGCCGTACGGGCGCACGGCGACCCGCTCGGCTGGCTCGGCCTGCTGCTGGAGCACGAGGGCGGCGCCGTCAGCGAGGCGTCTCTGTGCATGGCCGCCGGGGGAGACGCGCCGCCGTCGGCGCTCGCCGTGTACGGCCGCACCGGCAACGCAGTGCTCCTGCCCGCCGCGGACGACGACCCCATGGTGACCGTCGCCGCGGAGTTCGCCCAGACGGTAAGGAACGGCGGCGGCCACCCCCTCGACGCCGCCCACGGGCTCAGACTGCAGCAGATCATCGCCGAGGCGGAGAGCCAACTGGCCCCTTGACGCCGGGGACCTCCGGGGGATTGATAGCGTTTGTCCGACGCGCAGTGTTGCAGCGAAGTCCGGTGCGAGTCCGGCGCTGTCCCGCAACTGTCATAGCCAGGTCGCCTGCCTCTGCGCCGACGTCATCAACCCTCGTGGAAAAGGGTGATCCGTCGCTCTTCGCGGGTCTCTCGGTTCCGACAGTGTGAAAGGACTACTCGTGAGGCCCGTACGCACGGCCTTCGCGGGCGCGCTGCTGGGAACACTCCTGCTGGCCGCTTGTGGCCAGACCGGCACCACCACGGCAGCCACCCCCACAGCCTCTTCCCC
>NZ_JADOGI010000201.1 GCF_015645445.1 Nonomuraea cypriaca
GTGTGGCGGGAGGGGCGGCCGGGACCGCCTGGCAGGCCGCCACGGGCAGCGCCGCGGCGAGGATCAGGAGCAGACGTCCGCGCATCGCAGTCACCTCTCAGACTCCCAGCCGCCGCCGGAGCGCGGCCCAGGAACCCGCCTCGAGATCGCGTGGGCTGATCTCGGTCGCCGGGAGGGGCCAGCCTATCTTCAGCTCCGGGTCGTCATAGCGGACGGCGAGGTCCTCGGCAGGATCGTGCTCCCGGTCGATGCGGTAGCAGGTGTCGGCCGGCTCGGTGAGCGCCTGGAAGCCGTGCAGCAGCCCCGGCGGCACGTAGAGCGTCACGAATCGCTCGTCGTCGAGCCGTACGGCCATGGTGCGGCCGAACGTGGGCGAGCCCGGCCGGACGTCCACCAGCACGTCGTGGACCGCGCCCCTGGCACACCGCACGAGCTTGGCCTCGCCCCGGCCGGCCCGCCCGTGCAGCCCGCGGATCGTGCCGCGGCGGGACCTGGACTGGCTGTCCTGGATGAACGCGCCCGGGTCGAGGCCCGCGCCGGCGGCCACGGCCGCGTCGAACGTCCTGGTGAAGAGACCGCGGCTGTCGTGGCGCGGCTCCGGCGTGAAGAGCAGCACCCCTTCGAGCGCGCCCTGCTCCACTTTCATGTGTCGTCCTTCCTGGAAGGCGGTCTGATGAAGCCGACGGTCAGCGTCGTGATCCCCGCGCACAACGAGGAGGCGGTCGTCTCGGCCGGGCTGGACCTGCTGCTGGCGGGCACCGAGCCGGGCGAGTTCGACGTCGTCGTGGTGGCCAACGCCTGCACCGACCGTACGGCGCGGGCGGCGGCCAGGGAGGGCGTGCGCGTCCTTGAGACCGCGACCCCGGGCAAGGTCAACGCGCTGCGCCTCGGCGACGCCGCCTGCCGCGTCTTCCCCCGCGTCTACCTGGACGCCGACGTGCGCCTCGACGCGGCGTCCGTACGGGCGCTCGCCGCGGCGGCGGCCCGGCCCGGCGTGCTCGCCTGCGCGCCCGTGCCGGAGTGGGACCTGCGCGGCACGGGTCCGGTGGTTCGCCGGGTGCACCGCGTCCACGACCGGCTCATCGCCCCCTCGCGGGCGCTGGCGGGAGTGGGCGTGTACATCCTCAACGAGGAGGGCCACAGGCGGGCCTTCCCGATGCCCGACGTGATCTCCGACGACGGCTGGGTGGACGGCTGCTTCCACGGCGCGGAGCGTGCCGTGGTGCCGGAGGCCCGATCGGTGGTGCGCCCTCCGCGTACGGTCCGCGCCCACCTGCGCCGGCGGGTCCGGGTCCGCCGGGGCAACCGGCAGCTGGCCGGCCTGGGCAGGCCCGGGCGCGGTCTGCGGCTGGGCGCGCTCGGCGGGCTGGTGGCCGGCCGGGCCGTCAGCCCGCTCGACGCCGCCTGCTACCTGGCGGTTCTGGCCGCCGACCGGCTGCTCACCAGGCTGCGCGGCGGTGCCGCGGACTGGGGCACCGACACGGGCAGCCGTCACCGCGACCCCACTGCGGCCTCGTAGGCCGCCAGCAGCGCCACCGTGGAGTGCTCCCAGGAGAGCGGGCCCGCGACCCGCTCCCGGCCGATCTCGCCCATCCGCCGCCGTTCTTCAGGGTCGTCCAGGAGCCGGGCGATCAGCTTGGCGAACTCGGACTCGTCATTGGCGGTGGCGTACAGCGCCGCCTCGCCGGCGGACACGCGCGCCTCGCGCAGCTCGAACGAGACGATGGGCCTGGCCATGGCCATGTACTCCATGACCTTGTTCATCGTCGAGACGTCGTTGAGCGGGTTAAGCGGGTCTGGTGACAGGCACACGTCGGCCGTCGAGAGGTAGCGCATCAGGTCCTCGTCGGGGATCCGGCCGGTGAACTCGACGGCGTCGTCCAGGCCCAGCTCGCGTGAGAGCGCCACCATCGCGTCGAAGGTGTCGCCGCCGCCGACGAACACCGCGTGCCAGTCCGTCCGCCCGTGCTCGTCCCGCAGCCGCTTCAGGCTGCGCAGCGCGTAGTCCACGCCGTCCTGCGGGCCCATCACGCCGAGGTAGCACAGCAGGTACGGCTTCCCGCGCCGGACGGACTCGTCCGGCGGCACCTGGTGGAACCTCTCCACCACGGGGGCGCTGCGTACGACGAAGACCTCGTCCGGCCGCTTGCCGCCCCGCGACAGCGCGACCTCCCGGTAGCTCTCGTTGGTCGCGATCACCACGTGCGCCGCCCGGTACGTCAGCCGCTCCATCATGCACACGGCACGGTAGAGCAGGTCGCGGCCCCGGCCGAACCGCGACAGGTACAGCTCGGGCACGAGGTCGTGCTGGTCGAACACGAAGCGCGTGCCCCGGCGCCGCATGGCCAGCGCGACCAGGAAGAACAGGTCGGGCGGGTTGCACCCGTGCACGACGTCGAACCGGCCCAGCCGCCTGGCCAGACGGTACGTGTGCCACAGCGCCGAGCCGTACTCGCGGAGGAAGCCGGTGGGGCCGCCGGTCGCGGGACGCAGCGGGTAGCGGTGGAGGTGGACGCCGTCGATGACGGCCTCCGCCTCCGTGTCCTGCTTCGCGCCGCGCGGGCAGATGACATGGACCTCCCAGCCGGCCCGGCGCAGGGCAAGACTCTCCTGCCAGACGCGCCGGTCGAGTGGGACGGAGAGGTTCTCGACGAGGATGAGCGCTCTACCACCCAATGCCTGTGTAGTCCTTCCTGCCTCGGTGGTGCTCCGCGTCCGGAATGCGTACGAGGTCGACGATCAGGCGGTCCCCGGCGCGGCCCAGTGCGTCGAGCACGGGCGGGTCCGCGCAGCCGACCACGCACACCTCGGCGTGGTCGAGCACCTCCTCCACGGAGTTGCCGAGCACGTCGCCCAGATGGGGCAGGCGTTCGGCGATGTAGGCGCGGTTGACGCCCACCAGCCGGGACAGGGACACGTTCGCGTCGTAGATGCGCAGGTCGTAGCCCTTGCCGAGGAGCCGTTCCGCAAGTTCGACCAGCGGGCTCTCGCGCAGGTCGTCCGTGCCCGGCTTGAACGACAGGCCGAACATGCCGATCCTGCGCTTGCCCGGCGCGGTGATCAGGTCGAAGGCGCGCTGCAGGTGCGCCTCGTTGGCCGGGAGCACGTGGGAGAGCAGCGGGATCGACACGTCGGCCTTCCTGGCCGCGTAGACCAGGCCGCGCAGGTCCTTGGGCAGGCAGGAGCCGCCGAAGGCGAATCCGGGCCGCAGGTACGCGGAGCTGATGTTGAGCTTGCGGTCGGCCAGGAAGACTTCCATCACGTGGTGCGAGTCGAGCCCGAGGGCCTGGCAGATCGCGCCCATCTCGTTGGCGAAGCCGATTTTGAGAGCATGGAACGCGTTGTCCACATATTTCGTCATCTCGGCCACCGCGATCGGCACCCTGAAGACGTCGCCGGGCAGCCCCTCGTAGAGCCCGGCCACCACGTCGCCGGTCACCGGGTCCGACTCGCCGATCACCGTCTTGGGCGGCGCGAAGAAGTCGCGCACGCTGGTGCCCTCGCGCAGGAACTCGGGGTTGACCGCCACCCCGAAGTCCATCCCGGCCCGCAGTCCCGACGACAGCTCCAGGATCGGGACGAGCAGCTCGGCGCAGGTGCCGGGGAGCATGGTGCTGCGGAAGACCACCACGTGCCCCGGCCGCAGCGACCGGCCGATCTGCTCGGCCACCCGCTCCAGGTAGGTGGTGGACAGGCTGCCGTTGGGCGCCGACGGAGTGCCGACGCACACCAGCGAGAGCTCGGTGTCCGTGACCGCGCCGGCCGCGTCGGTGGTG
The DNA here is from genome assembly GCF_015645445.1 of Nonomuraea cypriaca. Lineage (GTDB taxonomy): Bacteria > Actinomycetota > Actinomycetes > Streptosporangiales > Streptosporangiaceae > Nonomuraea > Nonomuraea cypriaca. Next base: position 3,777 of record NZ_JADOGI010000201.1, read on the forward strand.
GCACGCAGCATGCCCTCTTGGGCCACCTGGGCGACCAGCTCGCCGATCCGCTCCTCGACGATCGGCGTGTGCCCGTCGTTGATCAGATCGACCTTGGCCGGGTTGACGTCCACCCCCACGACCTCGTGGCCCATGGAGGCCAGGCAGGCGGCCGAGACACACCCCACGTAACCGAGCCCGAAGACACTGATCCGCATAGCCGCCCTCCACTGTGGACCGTCTACCGACCGTCTTTGGAGGGCAGCGCGCGATTCCCCCGCCTCCATCGGATATGTCGGATATGCCCTTTGGAACGTTACCGATTTCTTCGCGCCCGAACGGATCTCGCCACCGCCCGCGCCTGGACGAGGGCCGACGCCGCGGCGCGGCGTACCGGATTCCTGGTCACGATGCCCTGGCAGACCACGGTCTCGCCGGTCTTGGCCCGCCGCTTGTACTCGTCCTCGCCCCGGCCGAGGTCGATCCGCGCGATCCCGAGCCCCGGGGCGGCGGCGACCAACTCGCGCAGCAGGATCCAGCCGGGCGACAGCCGGGCGAACTCCGGGTCGTAGACCGGGAACCACCAGTGCAGCACCCCACCCGACCTGAGCCCGAAGTGCGCGGCGAGCAGGCGCGGCCCGGCGTGCAGGGTGGACAGCACGCCGCCGAAGTCCGGATCACGGGTCGCCAGCAGGCTCTCCAGCAGCCGGATCCGGCCCGGCTCGGCGAAGTAGTCCCGCGCGCCGGTGGCGGCGTACTGCGCCCGCTTCAGCTCGATCACCCGGGCCAGGTCGGCGGCGTCGGCCGAGTCGGCGACGAACTTGACCGTGCCCAGCTCCCGCTCCGCCTTGGCCGCCCGGCGCCGGGCCTGCCCCATGTTGTCCTTGCCGCTGCGCGAGGCCCGGCCCAGATACCCGGTCAGCCCGCCCGTGACGTCCACGTACGGCGACGGCCTGCGCGAGACCACCCACCGCTCGAATCCGGGCGCCTCCGCCACCAGGTGGTCGAACGCGTAGCCGCCGGCCCCGCCGCCGAGCAGGTCCAGTGGCCGGAACGCGGTGCCGGCGGCCAGGATCGGCCCCTGGAAGTCCGCCCCCGGCCAGCCCACCGGGCGCAGCAGGCGCCCCTCGCGATGGTGCGGCAGGAACACCGTCGGCACGCCGTGGCCGCCGCCGACCGCCACGTGCACCGCCTGCCCGCCGGCATGCACGGCCGCCGAGAAGCCGGGATGGAAGTAGGGGCTGTCCAGGGCCGGGTTCGCGGCCCGCAACGCCAGCCAGGTGTCCAGTTCGGCCGCCGTGAGGCCGGTGAACGACGTGACCCGCAGCGCGGCGCTCACTGCGGCAACGCCGTCAGCCGGCGCGAGGGGCGCACCAGAGCCACCACGCTGGCCCGCGACGTACGCCGGCCCGCCAGCGCCCGCACGGCCTCGCCCGCCAGCACGGCCAGGAAGTACGCCGTGCCGCGCAGCATCCCGTGCCGCCGCCGGAACAGGCGTACCTTGTTGACGACGAGCAGGGACGCCAGCATCGGGTTGACCCCGGAGTCGCCGCCGATGTGCTCGATCACCGAGGCCGGCTCGTACCAGGTGGTCCAGCCCAGGTCGGCGGCGCGCAGGCAGTAGTCCGTCTCCTCGCTGTAGAGCAGGAACGATTCGTCCCAGGGCCCCACCTCGCGGATGACCCGGGGAGAGAGCAGCATGGCCGCCCCCGTCGCCCACGCGTACGCACCGGGCCTGGCGTAGTCGCGCGGGTCGGTCACCAGCTCGCCGAGCCAGCCGACGCGTCCGGCCAGTGTCCCGCCGACCAGCGCCTCGGCCACCGCCCTGCGCACCGTCGGCATCCTGCGCAGGGACGGCTGCAGCGTGCCGTCGGGGTTGACCATGTACGGCACCGCGATGCCCCTGCCGGGCTCGTCCAGGGAGGCCAGCAGCGGTGCGATGGCCCCCGGGCGCAGCCGGCAGTCGGGGTTGAGTACGTAGACGCCGTCGAGGCGGTCGAGGTCGAGGGCGGCGATGCCGGCGTTGACGGCGGCGGCGTACCCGGCGTTCCTGCCCACCTGCACTACCGTGACGGGCAGGTCGGCGCGCTGCGGGAGGGTGGCGCAGCCGTCCTTGGAGGCGTTGTCGGCCACCACCACCTGGGCCAGCCGCACGCCCGCGGAGCCGGGACGCAACGAGTCGAGGCAGCCGGGCAGCACGTCCGCGCTGTTGTAGGTGACGATGACGACCGCGACCCGGCGCATCAACGGACCCGCTTGTACAGGCGCATGCCCAGCTTGCCTGCGCGGCGGCCGAGCGACGGCCGGCCGTCGAGCAGCCGGCGGATCCAGGAGGGATCCAGATCGTGCCGGAGGCTGGTCCGCGGCTGGAGCCAGGAGTCCGGCGATGCCCGGCCTCCGTCACTGGTGTAGGCGAGGGTGATCCCCGCCTGGCGTAACCGGCGCAGCACACGCCGGTCGTAGGAGCCGAACGGGATCGCCACCCGCGACACGGGCCGGCCGGTGAGCTCCGCGAGCACCGTGTGGGCCTCGGCGAGTTCCTCGGCCACCTGTCCGTCGTCCAGCGTGCGCCAGTCGCGATGCGCCCAGCCGTGCGAGCCGACCCGCATACCCGCGCGGGCCAGCTCGCGCACGCCGTCGGCGTCCAGCCTGCCCGGTTCGCCGAGCCGCCCGGCCAGGACGAAGAACTCGGCCTTCAGCCCGCGCTCCAGCAGCCGGGGGAGGGCGACCTCCACGTCGGAGGCGTTCCCGTCGTCGAACGTGACGCGTACGTCAGGACGCTCCGCCACCGCGTCCACCACCTGCTCGAACTGCTCGACCGAGACCCATGTGGCGTCCTCGCCCGGGTCGAACTCCCGTGTCGTCCCGCCGATGCCGTGCACGGTCAGATTGGTCACCGCACGCATCCCGCCCCCTGATCACAGTGCCGCCGAAAGTGATATCGGCGCCCGGGATGGACCGTTACATCTGGCTTGCGTACCAATCGACCGTCTTCTTCAGGCCCTCTTCGAGCGGCGTGACGGGGCGCCAGCCCAGGACGCGCTCGGCCGGCCCGATGTCGGATCGCTGCGAGCGGTCCAGCGGCCGGGCGGGCACGGCGCCGTACACGGGCCGGGCCGGGCCGCCGATGATCCCGGCGAGCAGCTCCGCGATGTCGCGGACGGAGACCGGATCGGGCGTCCCGATATCGAGGACGTGACCCGCCGCCGCGCCGTCGGCCCCGGCGCGGACGAACGCGTCCACCACGTCCTCGATGTACACCCAGCTGAGGCGCTTGGACCCGGACGTCAGTTCCGGCGACTGCCCGCGCAGAAGCGACCGCGTCACGTACGGCACCAGCCTGGCCGTGTTCGGCTCGGCCGGCCCGTACGCCATGCCCACCCGCAGCACCGACACGGGCACCTGCCAGAGCGCGTGGAACATGCGCGCGTAGCCGGTCGCCGCCGCCTTCGCCGCCGCGTACGGCGAGCCCGGCGCCAGCCCGTCGCGCGGCTCCTCCGCCGAGCCGGCGAGCACCACTCCGCGGACCGCCGTGCCGGTCAGGGCCGACAGCACGTTGACGGTGGCGCCCAGGTTGCTGGCCAGCGTCGGCGCCACCAGGGCCGGATCGCGCGCCCCAGCGACCTCGCTGGCCAGGTGGAAGACCACCTCAGGCGCCACCTGAGCGATCAGCCCGGCCGTCGCGGCGGCGTCGCTCAGGTCCGCGGCGTGCCAGCGCTCGCCGTACTCGCCTCCTTCCGGCGGCGGGCGGCGGCTGACCGCGTGCACCCGGGCGCCCAGGCCGGCCAGGCGCCGGACGAGATGGGAGCCGATGAACCCGGTGGCGCCGGTGACCAGCGCACGAGTCCCGTGCCAGGTGGACATGCGGCCTCCACGGCTCAGTCGTGTTGTTCCGGTGACGGTATGGGGTCGCCCGTGTCGTGCCAGACGTTGCCGCCGTCGGCCTGGAGCTCGGAGCGGCTGCTCAGCAGGATCGGGCAGTCGTGCGCGGAGGCGCGGCCGAAGCGGTTGCCGGTGACGCGCTGCCCGGTCAGCGGGCGGCCCAGCGGGGTGTGGTCGATGTTCACGATGCAGGCGCCGCCGTCGAGGTAGTTGTCCTCCACGCGCAGTTCGTCCGCCGACGACTGGACGGCCGCGTTCGGGTCCTTCGTGGTGGACATGTCGATGGTGTTGTGCCGCAGCGTGACGCGGGTGTGTTCGGCGAAGACCTGGACGCCGTCGTTGTGCGTGGGCTCGCCGCCCTGGTCGGGGTCGCTGGCGAACCAGCTCAGATCGTGGATGTAGGAGTCCTGCACCAGGGTGTCGGTGTGGGCCTTGATCCCGTCGACCGTGCCGTGGAACTCCGAGCGGTAGATCTTCGTGGCGCCGGCCCAGATGCCGTCGATCGACGGCGAGGCGTGGGAGGGGAAGAACTCGGAGTCCTCCACCACGGTGTCGCGGGCGTGCTCGCTGTCGAGCAGCGGCCGGACTTCCTCCGTCGCGCGGCCGCGGAAGACGCAGTTCCTGAACGTGACGCCGCGCGCGGTCACCACGACGAAGCCGTGGAAGACCTTGTTCTCCACGACCTCCCCGTCCGTGGCGAAGCTCTGGTCACCGGTCACGACCATGAGCGGCGTACCCGGGGGCACGCCCGTGGTGTCCGCGTTGGGGAACCCGTCAGGAACCCGCCAGGACGCCTCCGGCGGCTGCGCGGTCGACCACATGGGTGACGGCGACGGGCCGGATGACGGGCTGGACGACGGGCCGGATGACGGGCCGGATGACGGGGACGTGGCGGGGATGAGCGAGGGGCTGGGCGGCGACTCGGCCGCCTGCCCGGCCGGCTCTCCCAGTAGCCATGCGGCGGTCACGGCCAGAGCCAGGGCGGCGACCGCGGCTACGACATACCACCGCGTCTTCGCCACCCCGGCATCGTCGCGAAAAATCAGCCGATGCGCCAGGTGTCGCCACCCATGAGCAACTCGGTGAGATCGCCGGGACCCTTCCCCGCCGTGGCCTCCTCCAACTGCTCGGCCATGAGCACGTCGTAGGCGGGCCGGTCGACCTGGCGGAAGATCCCGATCGGCACGTGCTCGAACGCCGGCTCGTCCAGCCTGCTGAGCGCGAACGCCACCGACGGGTCGGGATTGTGGGCGTCGTGCACGAGGATCTCGTCCTCGGACACGCCGTCGCGGGCCACCACCTCGATGCCGCCGTTCGCGGCGCGCACGACGGCCTTGGAGGTGCTCACGATCGGCTGCCCGTGCTCCATGCGCAGCGTGATGTCGTCACGGACCTCGGGGTCCTTGAGCTGCTCGAAGGCGTTGTCGTTGAAGATGTTGCAGTTCTGGTAGATCTCCACCAGCGAGGTGCCGCGGTGCGCGGTGGCCTCACGCAGCACCGACTGCAGGTGCTTGCGGTCGGAGTCGATGGTCCTGGCCACGAACGACGCCTCGGCGCCGATGGCCAGCGAGATCGGGTTGAACGGCTTGTCCAGCGACCCCATCGGCGTCGACTTCGTGATCTTGCCGACCTCGGACGTGGGGGAGTACTGGCCCTTCGTCAGACCGTAGATCCGGTTGTTGAACAGCAGGATGTTCAGGTTGACGTTGCGGCGCAGCGCGTGGATCAGGTGGTTGCCGCCGATCGACAGCGCGTCGCCGTCACCGGTGATCACCCACACGCTCAGGTCGGGCCTGCTCGCCGCGAGGCCCGTCGCGATCGCCGGCGCCCGCCCGTGGATGGAGTGGAAACCGTAGGTGTTCAGGTAGTACGGGAACCGCGACGAGCACCCGATGCCGGAGACGAACACGATGTTCTCGCGCTTGAGCCCCAGCTCGGGCAGGAAGCTCTGCACCGCGGCCAGGATCGCGTAGTCACCGCAACCCGGGCACCAGCGCACCTCCTGGTCGGACTTGAAGTCCTTCAGGCTCTGCTTGACGTCGGTTTTGGGGACGAGCGTCAGGCCCTTCCCGTTGATGAGCTCAGTCACTCTCGATCACGTCCTGGATGACTCCGGCCAGCTCCTCCGCCTTGAACGGGAGCCCGCGCACACGGTTGTAGCTGATCACGTCGACGAGGTAGCGGGCCCGCAGGAGCAGCGCGAGCTGGCCGAGGTTGATCTCGGGCAGCAGCACCTTGTCGTAGCGCTTGAGGATCTCGCCGGTGTTGGCGGGCAGCGGGTTGAGGTGGCGCAGATGGGCCTGCGCGACCTTGCCGCCGGTCCTCCTGATCCGCCGCACGGCCGCGGCGATCGGCCCGTACGTCGAGCCCCACCCGATGACCAGCACCTTCGCGTCGCCGTCGGGGTCGTCGACCTCCAGCGGGGGCACGTCGATGCCGGCGATCTTGGCGGCGCGGGTGCGGACCATCAGGTCGTGGTTGTCGGGGTCGTAGGAGATGTTGCCGGTGCCGTCGGCCTTCTCGATGCCGCCGATCCGGTGCTCGAGACCGGCCGTGCCCGGGATGGCCCACGGGCGGGCCAGGGTCTCGGTGTCCCGCTTGTACGGCAGATACGCGCCGTCCGCACCGTTGGGCTCAGTCAGGAATTCCTGTGAAATATCAGGCAAGTCGGAAACTTCGGGGAGGCGCCACGGCTCCGAGCCGTTGGCCAGGTAGCCGTCCGACAGCAGCATGACCGGAGTGCGGTACTTGACCGCGATCCTGGCCGCCTCGATGGCCGCGTCGAAGCAGTCGCTCGGCGACATCGGCGCCACGATCGGCACCGGGGACTCGCCGTTGCGCCCGAACATGGCCATCAGCAGGTCGGTCTGCTCGGTCTTGGTCGGCATGCCGGTGCTCGGCCCGGCGCGCTGCACGTCCACGACGATCAGCGGCAGCTCGGTGGTGACCGCCAGGCCGACGGTCTCGGCCTTCAGCGCCACGCCGGGACCCGACGTGGTCGTCACGCCGAGCGCCCCGCCGAACGCGGCCCCGAGCGCCGCGCCGACACCCGCGATCTCGTCCTCCGCCTGGAAGGTGCGGATGCCGAACTTCTTGTGCTTGGACAACTCGTGCAGGATGTCACTGGCCGGGGTGATCGGATAGGACCCCAGGAACAGCGGCAATCCGGACTGCACACCGGCGGCGATCAGCCCGTACGCGAGGGCCTGGTTCCCGGAGATGTTGCGATAGACGCCGGGGGCCAGACTGGCGGGCTTGACCTCGTAGGAGACGGAGAAGGACTCGGTGGTCTCGCCATAGTTCCAGCCCGCCTGGAAGGCCGCGATGTTGGCCTTGGCGATCTCGGGCTTCTTGGCGAACTTCTGCTCGAGGAACGTGATTGTGTGCTCGGTCGGCCGGTGGTAGAGCCACGAGAGCAGGCCGAGGGCGAACATGTTCTTCGACCGCTCGGCGTCCTTTTTGGACAGGTCGAAATCCTCGAGTGCCTTCACGGTGAGCGAGGTCAACGGCACCGCGTGAACTCGCCACTCGCTGAGCGAGTCGTCCTCCAGCGGGCTCGCCGCGTAGCCGACCTTCTGCAGGTTGCGCTTGGTGAACTCGTCGGTGTTGGCGATGATGTCGGCGCCGCGCGGCAGGTCGCCGAGGTTGGCCTTGAGCGCCGCCGGGTTCATGGCCACGAGCACGTTGGGCGCGTCGCCGGGGGTCAGAATGTCGTGGTCGGCGAAGTGCAACTGGAAGCTCGACACACCGGGCAGGGTGCCTGCGGGTGCGCGGATCTCGGCGGGGAAGTTGGGGAGCGTCGACAGGTCGTTGCCGAACTCCGCCGTGCCCGCGGTGAAGCGGTCGCCGGTGAGCTGCATGCCGTCGCCGGAGTCTCCGGCGAATCTGATGATCACACGATCGAGTTGCTGGACCTGCTTCGTCACAGCTCAGTCCTCCTCGACGCGCCAGGGCGCGGTTGCTGTAGGCGCGTTCTCTGTTTCCATGCTAGATCCTCGGAAGGTCACGCGTTTGCAACCCACTCATAGCGGGTAACGCGTTCGCGGTCGGAGTCAGTGTGAGGCGGAAGAACGACGACACAGCCCCGACGCGAGCCTGCAGAGGTCTACATGCAGGCGGGCGAACAGGACGGTTCGGGTCACGAGCGCCAACTATACGTCCCCTCGACACGTGTGCTACGTCAGGGGCTGCTTACCCTGCAGCTCGTTCCCCGACCCGTACAGGCGTCCGGCCTGCATTCCCGCAGAGCCGTACAACTCAGGAACGGTGACGAAGCTGTAACCCTTCCCGCGCAGCCTTTTGAGGATGTCCGGAACCGCGTCAACGGTGTTCGGGTTGATGTCATGCATCAGAACGATCGCAGTTGGATGGGTCTCGCGCACGACTCTGTCCGTGATGTCGGCCGCGTCGCCGCCGTGCTCGTCCTGGGTGTCGACGTCCCAGCCGACCAGTGGCAGGCCCATGTTCCGCGCGACGTTCGCCAGGTCCTGGCTCACGGCCCCGTACGGCGGGCGCATCAGCGTCGGCGGCTGCCCGTTCGCCGCCTCCACCGCGGCCGCGGTACGCGCCAGCGAGTCGGCGATCTTGCTGCTGGACTGCTTCGACATGTCCCGGTGCATCCAGCTGTGGTTCCCGACCAGATGCCCTTCCGCGTTCATCCGGTTCAGGAACCCCGGCTGCGCGGCGGCGTTGCTGCCGACCGCGAAGAACGTGGCCCGCGCTCCGAACCGCTGCAGGGTGTCGAGCAACCGGCCGGTGTCGGGACCGGGTCCGTCGTCGAAGGTCAGCGCCACGCACTTGGCCCGGGCGCAGTCGACCTTCCCCGCCCGGGTGCTGACCACGTCCGGGCTCGTCGGGGGCATCGTTCGCGGCGCGACGTGCGGGGCGTCGGCGGCCTCCGCGCGTACGCTCTCCTGCGCCCGCCGTCCCAGGCCGGACAGCAGCGGCGCGACCTGCGCCGCCGGCACGGCGACGGCCAGCCGGCCGAGCGAGCACGGCCCGATCTGGCAGTCGTCGAACTCGACCACCAGGTCTCCGACCCGGTTGAACGCCATCGAGTCGAACCGGCCCCCGAAGCCCGTCACCGCGTTCAGGTCGACCTGCGACCCGCGCCCCTTGAACTGCTCCTTGACCAGTGTCGCGAGCCGCTCCAGCGCGCCCTGCCCGGCCAGCAGCCCGGTGGACCCGACGGCCTTGTCGTTGCGCTGGTCGAACCAGTACGTCCGCGTGGAGTTGCCCCAGCTCGCTCCGAGGTACTCGCCCGTGCGCAGGCGCACGCCGACGGTCTGGGGGGTGACGGCGGCCAGTTGCCAGTCCACGTTCAGCTCGGGGCGGGGGTCGCCGGTCGTGCCTGTGACCTTGCGGAAGTCGCGTAGCCGCCGCTCGGCGTCGGCGTACAGCGCCCGGTTGAGTGCGCGGGCGCCCATCAGCTCCGGGTAGTTGATGTGTACGTATCTGCTGCCCGGGGAGTCGCCTTCGGTCAGCGTCCGGGTGGTCAGGCCGACGACGGTCGCCGGGTCGACGAAGTCGATCATCGTCGGCTCCGCCGGGACCATGACGTCCCGCCCTGGCGAGGTGGCGGCGAGTCCACACCCTCCGGTGGAGAGGACCAGCAGGGCGATTCCTGTGAAGAATCGCGTTTTGCGCATGTATATGAGGGTATTTGGGTGATCTTGGCTTTTGTCCTTGTTTACCCCGTTTTGGCGGTATGGGCAACGAGCCTTTGACTCAGTTACTGGAAGGGCGGTCCTGGGTTACCATCCCGTCATGGACGGCTATTTCGGGTCCTACGTGCTGGTGGCCGCGCTGCTCGCCATCGGCATCGCCATCGTGGCCGGCGCCCTCATGGCCAACCGTCTCCTGCGGCCCTCCCGGCCCACGGCCGAAAAGCTGACCACGTACGAGTGCGGGGTGGACCCGGTCGGGGAGGGCTGGGCGCAGTCCCAGGTCCGCTACTACGTCTTCACCTACCTCTACGTGGTGTTCGCGGTGGACGCCGTCTTCCTGTTCCCCTGGGCCACCGTCTTCGACGCCCCCGGGTACGGCCTGACGACGCTCGTGGAGATGTTCATCTTCCTCGGCTTCATCGCCCTCGGCATCGTGTACGCCTGGCGCAAGCGGGTACTCACCTGGACCTAGGACGTCACCCAGGGGGATTCCTTTGCCTGTGGTGCGATCCGCGTAAGAATGGACAGCATGGCAGCAACGGATCTCCCGATGCCCACGGTGGGCCCGCTCTCCAGGCTGGCGCCCAAGCCGATGCGCTTCGTGCTCAACTGGGGCAGGCGCTATTCGCTGTGGGTGTTCAACTTCGGGTTGGCCTGCTGCGCCATCGAGTTCATCGCGACCTCCATGAGCAGGCACGACTTCATCAGGTTCGGCGTGATCCCGTTCGCGAACGGGCCCAGGCAGGCGGACCTCATGATCGTCTCAGGGACGGTCACCGACAAGATGGCCCCCGCCGTGAAGCGCCTCTACGAGCAGATGCCCGACCCGAAGTACGTGATCTCGTTCGGCGCCTGCTCCAACTCCGGCGGCCCCTACTGGGACTCCTACTGCGTGACCAACGGCGTGGACCAGATCATCCCCGTCGACGTCTACGTCCCCGGCTGCCCGCCCCGCCCTGAAGCGCTGCTGTACGGCATCATGAAGCTGCAGGAGAAGATCGCGGGCGAGAGACTCGGCGACCGCCACACCACGGAGGAGGCGTGAACGGCCTGCCCGAGCGGCTCGGCGCCGAGGTCTCCGAGTCCTACGGCGACACCACGATCGACGTCGCGCCCGGCCGGTGGATCGAACTGCTGACCTACGCCAGGGACGATCTCGGCTGCGCGTTCTTCGACTGGCTGACCGGCGTCGACGATCCGCCCGACGGGTTCCTCGTCGTGGCCCACGTCTACAACCAGGCCGCCGGCCGGCGACTGCTGCTGCGTACCCGGGTGCCGCGCGAGGACCCCCACCTGCCCAGCGCCGTCGGCGTCTACCGGGGCGCGAACTGGCACGAGCGCGAGACGTACGAGATGTTCGGCGTGATCTTCGACGATCACCCCCACCTCGTGCCGCTGCTCCTGCCCGACGGCTTCGAAGGCCATCCGCTGCGCAAGGACTTCGTCCTGGCCGCCAGGGTGGCCAAGGCGTGGCCCGGCGCCAAGGAGCCCGGCGAGTCCGGCCACGGCGCGCCGAGCCGCCGCAAGACGCTTCCGCCAGGAGTTCCAGCCGACTGGGGGCCGCCCGATGCTTGACGTGGTGCTGAGCTTCGCCGTCATCCTCGTCGTGTTCCTGGTGCTGCCCCTGATCGTGGGGCAGACCGAGCACAAGGTCATGGCTCACATGCAGTCGCGCCTCGGCCCGATGTACGCCGGCGGCTTCCACGGCTGGGCGCAGCTCATCGCGGACGGGGTGAAGTTCGCCCAGAAGGAGGACGTCATCCCGGCCGCGGCCGACCGCCGCATCTTCATGATCGCGCCAGGGGTGGCGCTGGTCCCGTATCTCCTCGTGCTGATCGTCATCCCCATCGACCACGGGCTCGTCGCCGTGGACCTCGACCTCGGCCTCTTCTTCGTGCTGGCCGTCATGGGCATCGGCGTGCTCGGCTCGATCATGGCCGGGTGGGCGTCGGCCAACAAATACTCGGTGCTGGGCGGCATGCGTTCGGCCGCGCAGCTCATGTCGTACGAGTTGCCGCTGGTCCTGGCCGCCTCCTCGGTCGCCATGGCGGCGGGGACCCTGTCGGTTCCCGGCATCGTCGAGGCCTGGCAGTGGTGGTGGCTCCCGTGGCAGGCGATCGGCGGCGTGGTCTTCTTCATCGCGGGCCTGGCGGAGCTGCGCCGGCCGCCGTTCGACATGCCGATCGCCGAGTCCGAGATCATCATGGGCCCGATGACCGAATACACCGGTATGCGTTTCGCCCTTTTCATGCTCGCCGAATACGTCGGGATCGTGGTCCTGTCGTTCCTGACCACCGTTCTGTTCCTGGGCGGCTGGCACGGGCCGTTCCTGCCCGGCTGGTTGTGGACCCTGATCAAGGTGTTCTTGCTGGCGTTCGTGGTGATCTGGCTGCGGGTGTCTTATCCGCGGCTGCGTGAGGACCAGCTCCAGAAGCTCGCCTGGGCCGGGCTGGTGCCGCTGGCGCTCGTACAACTGGCACTCACCGGAGTCGTCCGCGTCCTGCTCTGAGGCGGAAACTTTAGCTTCGCCTTATTCGTCATATCTAGCGGGGCCCCTTGGGGGTATGACGAGTGAATGAACTTCTTCCGATAGCCGGCGCGACAAAGGGCAGCCGTTGTCCCAAAATCGTGCTCACCTCCGACGGCCCGATCCTCGCCGTCGCCGACAAAGCCACCGGCCATTCGGTACGCCTCGAGCCGGCGCGCCTCTACCACTACAGCTATGACCGGCCGCTCGTGGCCGACGCCGGGAGACGCAAGGCTCAGTCCGTCAAGGGCGTCGCCGCGCTGGACGCCGACGGTCTGGTGATGCTCGACCTCCCTGGCGAGTGGCGCGACCTTCCCGACTTCGCGGGGCGGGCCGGAATCCCGCTGGTGGACGCTCGTGGCCAGGACTCGGAGCGGGTGCGTGCCCTACTCGCGAGCCGCGCGCCCGGCTGGCAGCGAGTGCGCGGCCTCCCGGAGCCCTCCCTGGCCGGCTGGCGCAAACCCGTGGCGATCGGCGCGGGGGTCGCGGGCCTGGGTGTGATGGCTTATCTCGCCTCCTCGGGAATGTGGGGCGCGTGGTACGGCCTGTCGTCCCTCGGCCGAATGCTCTTGGACCTTCTCGACGCCAAATGGCTGGTGATGGCTTTCAGCCCCGCATTACTGGTGCTGCGTCCCGTGCTCGCCCGGACGCACCGCTGGCAGGTGAAAAGAGGCGCGGCCCTGGGGCCGGTCGGTGGCCCTTGTCTCAGCCGCAAACCCGGCAAAAAGCTGCAGGTCATCCATGGCAACGAGGTCATCGCCCAACTGCGCACCGGTGAGGTTCCTGGCCGGGCGTTCAGCCTGCTCATCTACCGGTACGACGACCTGACCGGCCTCTTCATCCTCGACCGGACCGGCTGTGCCCTCCACCACCTGCCCGGCCGCTGGTCGGCGGAGGACGCCGAACGCTTCGCCAAACGCCACGGCCTCCTTCTGGCCGTGCACCGGGTGACGCGAGAGGAGTATGTCCAGCTGACGACGACCAGCAAGGAAGCGACCCCCTGACGCGTGGACGGGCCCAAGACGGTCTGGCCTGCCCAAGATCGTTAGTGGACGATCGCCAGCATCACATCAGAGGCCGAGGGCCGATCCTCGGCACGTTTGTTTAGACAAGCCCCCACAATCCCCCGCAAAGCGGGCGGCAACGGCGATAAGTCCGGATGAAAGGTAAGCACCCGGTTGAACACGGCCGGCACGGTGTCCTCCCCGAAAGCCGGCCGTCCCGTGGCCGCGAACATGATCGTCACTGCCCAGCTGAACACATCGGAAGCCGCCCCCACGGTCTCCCCCGTCAACTGCTCGGGCGACATGTAAGGCGGCGTCCCCACCGCCTTCCCGGAGGTCACGGTCACCTGATCGAGCGCTCGCGCGATCCCGAAGTCGATCACCCGCGGCCCGTCGTGCCCGATCAGCACGTTGCTCGGCTTGAAGTCGCGATGCACGACCCCCGCCTTGTGGATGGCGGCCAGCGCGCCCGCCGTGGACAACGCCAGCCGGGTCAGGCTGTCCTCGTCACGCGGCCCGTGCTTCTTGACGAGTTGCTCGAGCGACGGCCCGGCCACGTATTCGCTGACGATGTAGGCGTGCTGCCCGCCGATGTTGACGTCCAGCACGCGGGCTGTGGAAAACGTCGCGACCCGCCGCGCCGCGTCCACCTCCCGCGCGAACCTCGTCCGCGCCGTCTCGTTGACGAGATCATGCAGCACCTTCACCGCCACCCGCACACCGTTGGGCGCCACGGCCAGGTAGACCGCGCCCTGCCCGCCTCGCCCGAGCTGGCGGAGCACCCGATAGTGCCCGATCCACTCGGGCTGCGTGGGAGGTCGCTGATAGGAGGGCGCGGTGGTCCGCTGCCGCAGCTGCACCGGCTGGTGCGCCGGTCCGCCGAGCCGGGCCCGCACCATGAAAGGCACCAGGATGCCCGAGTGGATGACTCCGCCACCCCAGCTGATCAACAGCCCCAGCGTGATCAGCGCGGACAACGACGCGGGAAGGTCCTCGAAGTCGTCGTACGCGAGCGTCGTGGTCACGAACGAGCCGATGCAGATCAGGTAGAAGGCCGCCGCGACCACGTGGAGGACGCTTCGCAGCCAGAAAGCCGCGAACCCGATCGTGAACGGGGTCGCCAGGCCGCAGGTGAACAGGGGCAGGCAAGCCCACACGACGGCGGCCGCCCACGCCCCGCCACTGGGACGGACCGGTTGGCTGTGCTGCATGGCGGAGAGACTATCGCCCTGCTGTGGTTCATATCGGACATGCGCACAGCTTGTGGATAACCTCCCGTCAGCCTGTGGATGACTGTGGAAAAACTGGGGACAACGCTCACACTCATTCACCTGCGCGTCCAAGTGCGCCATGATGTTGAACCATGGGGCGCATACCGGGAGTCGGACTGGCAAAGGGGCTATCCATCACCCTCCGCCACATGCTGCGCAAATCGGTTACGCAGCAGTATCCCGAGGTCAAGCCTGCCCTCCCACCCCGCAGCCGAGGCGTTATCGCCCTAGTTGAGGAAAATTGCACCTCTTGCATGCTCTGTGCCCGAGAGTGCCCTGACTGGTGCATTTACATCGATTCCCACAAGGAGACGATCCCGGCCCCGGAGGGCGGCCGCGCCCGCCAGCGCAACGTACTCGACCGCTTCGCGATCGACTTCGCCCTGTGCATGTACTGCGGCATCTGCATCGAGGTGTGCCCCTTCGACGCCCTCTTCTGGGCCCCAGAGTTCGAGTACGCCGAAGGCGACATCCGCAACCTCCTGCACGAGAAGGACAAGCTCGCCACCTGGGCCCAAACAGTCCCCCCACCTCCACCCC
>NZ_JADOGI010000202.1 GCF_015645445.1 Nonomuraea cypriaca
GAGGTGCCTCGTCCAGCCCCCGCCCCACCGGTGAGGTGACGACACCATCGCGTACGGTGGCCGCACGCGCGAGCCCGGCTTACAGTGATCGTGTGGCCGACTACCTCAAGCCCACGCCCGCCAGACCCAGGACCCGCCGCGGCTACGCGCTGGGGGTGACGCTGGCCGGCGCGCTCCTGGTGTTCTGCGCGATCCTGCCGTGGGCCGGCCTGGAGGCGCGGAGCAGCCTGGTCGGCTTCGGGGTGGCCGACGATCTCCGCGGCATCGACGACGCGTTCGGCATCTACACGCTTGTGGCCGGGCTGGCGGCGCTGGCGTGCGGCCTCGCCGGCGTGCTCGGCCGAACCTGGCTGGCCGCGCTGGCCGTCGTGCCCGGAGGGGTGGCGCTGGCGGCGCTGGTGGTGTTCATGACGAGCAGGGGCGGCGTGCGAGACCGGATCTCCGTCGATCTGGGGAAGGTGCTGTCGATCGAGCCGGTGATCAGGCTCGGCTGGTTCGCCGCGCTGGCCTGCTCGATCGCGATCGTCGTCCTCGCCCTCCTGGCACTCTTCCGCCGCGCCTGAACCCACCCGGTCCGCGCACGCTCCCACCGCGCCTGGAGCCGGCCCTGCACGCTACCGCCGCGCCTGAACCCCACCCAAGGCCCGCACGCTCCCGCCGCGCCTGAAGCCGGACGTGCGGGGTCCGCGAGGGCCCGTCAGTCGTAGAAGCCGAGCCGGCGGAGCTGCTTCGGGTCGCGCTGCCAGTCCTTGAGCACGCTGATCCGCAGGTCCAGATAGACCCGCGTGCCCAGCAGCGCCTCGATCTGCTTTCGCGCCTTGGTGCCCACGTCGCGCAACCGCTCGCCCTTGTGCCCGATGACGATGGCCTTCTGCGAGGGCCGTTCCACGAACATGTGCGCGTAGATGTCCAACAGGTCGTCCCGCCCCTCCCTGGGCAGCATCTCGTCGACGACCACGGCGATGGAGTGCGGCAGCTCATCGCGTACGCCCTCCAGCGCCGCCTCCCTGATCAGCTCCCCGACCAGGACCTGCTCCGGCTCGTCGGTGAGCTGCCCGCCCTCGTAGAGCGGCGGCGACTCGGGCATGTGCTCGATCAGTACGTCGACCAGCACGTCGAGCTGGTCGCCCGCCTGCGCCGACACCGGCACGATCGCGGCGAACTCCGCCACCTGCGACACGGCCAGCAGCTGCTCGGCGATCTGCTCCTTGGAGGCCAGGTCGCACTTGGTCACCACCGCGATGACGGGGGTCTTCTTCACCGCCGACAGCTTGTCGGCGATGAACCGGTCACCCTTGCCGATCGGCTCGTTGGCCGGGACGCAGAAGCCGATCGCGTCCACCTCGGTGAGCGTCGACAGCACCAGGCTGTCCAGCCGCTCGCCGAGCAGCGTGCGCGGCCGGTGCAGGCCAGGGGTGTCGACGATGATGAGCTGGGCGTCGGGACGGTGCACGATGCCCCTGATGACCCGCCTGGTGGTCTGCGGCTTGGACGAGGTGATCGCCACTTTCGTGCCCACCAGGGCGTTCATCAGCGTGGACTTGCCGACGTTCGGCCTCCCCACGAAGCAGGCGAATCCGGCGCGATGGCTGTCTGGCGAAGTCACATAGTGCATTGTGTCCCATCAACGGGCCTGTTCACGCCACCAGGCGAACGCTTTCGGCGCCACACCGGGCGTCCACGCGGTCGTCTCGAGCTCCGCGAGCTCCTGCTCGGACACCCACCGGAAGTCGTTGATCTCCACACCGTCGGGCTCTGGACGGCCGGAGACGACGGCGCATCCGAAGGCCGCGATGACGTAGCCGACCTGGTGGCCGTTCGGGTAGACGGTACGGAACTCGGGGCCACCGTACACGCCGATCAGGCCGCGTACCTCGATCTCCAGCCCCAGCTCCTCATGCAGCTCCCTGACCACGGCGTCCTCGGGGCGCTCGTCGGGGTCGATGCCGCCACCGGGCGCCGCCCAGAGCCCCACGTCACCGTGGCGGGCCATCAGCAGCCGGCCCGCGTCATCGAACACGAACCCGGACGCCGACGGCAGCATCAGCAGATCGGATCCGATCTTCTCCCGCAGGTTCGCCAGAAACGGCGGCATCGGCATGTCAGCCCCGGACCGTGCCGTCGGGACCGGCCACGAGCAGCGACTTGACGCCCAGCTCCGCGGCCACGGCCTCGTCGGCGGCGCTCGGCGCGTCCTCGCTCACCAGGGCGACGGCCTCCAGCGAGCGGGCCCCGCTGGAGATCGCCATGGCGGCCGCCACCTGCACCGCCGACAGCGTGAGCGAGGTCAGCGCCACGTTGGTCGCGGAGTAGGTGCGCCCGGTCTCGTCGCGTACGGCGGCGCCCTCCGCCGAGCCGCTGCGCGCCCGGGACGCCCGCGCCAACGTGATGAGCTTGCTGTCTTCAGGATCGAGAGTCACGCGCACCAGGCTAACGACAAATCCGCCACGACCTCGACCGGGCCGATCCGTCAGTAGGCCCCGGCCATGGAGACCGCCGCGTCGACCACCCTGCGGGTGCGCCCGGCGTCCACGTTGTTCATGCCGGTGTGCACCACCGACACCAGGGTGTCATCCACCCGCGACAACACGACGTCCATCGCGTACGGGTAGCCGTTCAGGGTGCCGCGCAGCCGCGCGCCCACGGCCTCGTCCCCCACGCCTTCGACCTCCAGCTCCCGCAGCCGCAGGTCGGTCCCTGACGAGGTACGCATCAGGCGGCACGACTCCAGTGCCTCGGCCAGCGCGTCGAGGTGGTCCCCGGCCTCCCCGTCCGCGTAGCGTGCCAGGCCGACTCCGGCCTGCTCCCCCAGCTCGTCCCCGCGGTAGCTGGCCGCCGCCTGGGCGGTCAGCGCCTGCTGAGGCGCGCGCCCTCCCGCGGGGTCCAGCAGGGTCCGGCAGTTCTGGTCAACGGGCCTGAACGGCATCCGCCACGCCTGCTCGGCCCTGGCCGTGAAGCCGTCGGGCAACGGCGGCTGCTTGCTGAGCACCTCGCGGAGGTGCGCCATGGCGTGGGCGTCGACGAAGCTCCCCGCTCCCTCGCCGCCGCATCCGGCCAGGGCCAGCAGCCCGCACAGGATGATCCCCGGTGTGCGTCTCATGATCCCCCCTGAACCGCAACCTCCCCGCTGACGAATACGGCAATCCACCGGAGTTCCCACCAATACGCAAAAAGGGAGCCCTCGTCCGTCTTTCCAGACGAGGACTCCCTTTACGCCGACCAACGTCACAGCCGGGTCGAACCGGCTGAGACGCTGTCGTTCCCCCCGAGAGAATCCTTTCGCCGCGAACCCCACCCGGCGATCGGATGTCTCCCTTTGACACCCACCGCACTGGATGCCGTGCTCATGAGACTGCCGTACCTGGCTTGCAGACGACTTGTAGAACGCTTGCGGCCTCCGCCCGCATTTGTCCCAGTCCTGCGTACGGGGCTCAGTCGCGTTCGGCGGTGGCGGGGATGACCTCGTCGGCAGGGGGCTTGACGCGCCGGACCACCACGGTGCTGATGCGGTTGCGGCGGCCCGCGAGCGTCTCCGCGGTGAGCGACAGCCCGGCCACCTCGGCGTGCGAACCGGCGATCGGCACCCGCCCGAGCGCGTGCGCGAGCAGGCCGCCCACGGTCTCCACGTCGTCGACCTCGATCTCGGTGTCGAACAGCTCGCCCAACTCGTCGACCGGCATGCGGGCGGTGACCCGTACGCCGCCGTCGGGCATGGCCTCGACGCGGGGCGCCTCCTGGTCGTACTCGTCGGTGATCTCGCCGACGATCTCCTCCAGGACGTCCTCGATCGTCACCAATCCGGCGGTGCCGCCGTACTCGTCGATGACGATGGCGATGTGGATCTGCCTGGCCTGCATCTCCCGCATGAGCTGGTCGATGGGCTTGCTCTCCGGCACGTACGCGGCCGACCGCATGATCGACTCGATCGACTCCTTGCCACCGCCCTCGCCGGACTCGTGGATCTTGCGGGCGATGTCCTTGAGATAGGCGATGCCGATGACGTCGTCCTCGTTCTCGCCCACGACGGGGATGCGGGAGAACCCGCTGCGCAGCGCCAGCGACAACCCCTGGCTGATGGTCTTGGCCCGCTCGATGTAGACCATGTCGGTGCGCGGCACCATGACCTCGCGCACCAGCGTGTCACCCAGCTCGAAGACCGAGTGGATCATCTCACGCTCGTCCGGCTCGATCACCCGGCGCTCCTCGGCCAGGTCGACCAGGTCACGCAGCTCGGCCTCCGACGTGAACGGCCCGTCGCGGAACCCCTTGCCCGGGGTCAGCGCGTTGCCCAGCAGGATCAGCAGCTTGGGCAGGGGGCCGAAGATGCGCGTGAGGCCGTACACGATGGGGGCGCTGGCCAGCGCGACCGGCTCGGCGTGCTGGCGGCCGAGCGTGCGCGGCATGACACCGACCACGACGTAGCTGATCACGATCATCACGATGGCGGCCCAGACGTACGCCCAGCCCTGGTCGTGCATGAGATCGATGAACAGCAACGTCGCGATGACCGTCGCCACCAGCTCGCAGCTCAGCCTGAGCAGCAGGAGCAGGTTGAGATAGCGCGGCGGGTCCGTCACGATCGCCTGCAGCCGCGCCGAGCCCCGCCTGGCCTCGCGCACATATCCCTCGGCGCGCACCCTGGAGATGCGCGTCAGTGCCGTCTCCGCGCTGGCGATCAAGCCACCGACGATCACGAGGGCGACGGCCGACAGCAACCAGGCGTTCACCGCGGTTTGCGCACCTCCTGCCACGACTGGAGAAGCCGACCCTGCAGTCCGAACATCTCCTTGTGCTCCTCCGGCTCGGCGTGGTCGTAGCCGAGCAGATGGAGGATGCCGTGGGTGCAGAGCAGCTCTAGCTCGTCAGCGGTGCCGTGGCCCGCCTCCTCCGCCTGTCTGGCGGCCACCTGCGGGCACAGCACGACGTCGCCGAGCAGCGCGGGGTCGGCGGGGATCTCCGCGTCGCCGCGCGCCCCGCCGCCTGGACGCAGCTCGTCCATCGGGAACGCCAGCACGTCGGTCGGGCCTGGCTCGCCCATCCACTTCTCGTGCAGCTCCGCCATGGCGTTCTCGTCGACCACCACGATGGACAGCTCGGCGAGCGGGTTGATGCCCATCTCACCGAGCACGTGGGCGGCCAGCGCGACCAGTGACTCCTCGTCGACACCGACTCCGGACTCGTTGTTGATCTCGATACTCACTGATCGCTCACCCGCCTCTTCCCGCTGCGCTGCTGGATGCGCTTGGGCTCCTGGAGCGCGTCGTAGCGCCCGTAAGCGTCCACGATGTCGCTCACCAGCTTGTGGCGGACCACGTCGGCGCTGGACAGGTGCGAGAAGTGGATGTCGGGGATGCCCTCGAGGATGTCCTGGACGATCCGCAGCCCGCTCACCGTGCCCGAGGGCAGGTCGACCTGCGTCACGTCACCGGTCACCACGATCTTGGAGTTGAACCCGAGCCTGGTGAGGAACATCTTCATCTGCTCGGCCGAGGAGTTCTGCGCCTCGTCGAGGATGATGAACGCGTCATTGAGCGTTCGGCCACGCATGTACGCGAGCGGCGCGACCTCGATCGTGCCCGCGGCCATCAGCTTGGGGATGGAGTCGGGGTCGACCATGTCGTGCAGCGCGTCGTAGAGCGGCCGCAGGTAGGGGTCGATCTTCTCGTAGAGGGTGCCCGGCAGGAAGCCCAGCCGCTCCCCCGCCTCGACGGCGGGCCGGGTCAGGATGATGCGGTTGACCCGCTTCTCCTGCAGCGCCCGGACGGCCTTGGCCATCGCGAGGTAGGTCTTGCCGGTGCCCGCGGGGCCGATGCTGAACACGATCGTGTGCCTGTCGATCGCGTCGACGTAGCGCTTCTGGTTGACCGTCTTCGGCCGGATCGTACGGCCGCGTGAGGACAGGATGTCGAGGGACAGCACCTCGGCGGGGCGGTCGGACGTCATGCGCAGCATGGCGATGCTCCGCTCGACCGCGTCGGGGGTGAGCTCGCCGCCGCTGCGCAGCACCTCGACCAGCTCTTCGAAGAGCCGCACCACCGTGCCGCTCTCGTCGGGGCTGCCGGTGACGGTGATCTCGTTGCCCCGCACGTGGATGTCGGCCCTGAAGGCGCCCTCGATGACGCGAAGCAGCTCATCGCGGGAGCCCAGGAGACTGACCATCGGGTATTCGTCCGGAATCAGCACCTTGGCTTGAGTGCGCGAGGGAGGTGCCGTGCGTCGGGATTCGTGTAGTTCGGACATGGGCAGGCCCGCGGCCTGATGCCTCCCGGTCTCTTTCGGTACTCTTTCCGCCCATCGTAGCCGGGACCAGCGTCATTGCTCGCGTGGATATCGGGTTAGCCGGGGGGCCAGGTCAGGGGGCGTCCGCCGAGGAGGTGGGCGTGGACGTGGAAGACGGTCTGGCCGGCGCCCGGGCCCGTGTTGAAGACGACGCGGTAGCCGCCGTCCGCCACGCCCTCCTGCACGGCCACCGCGTGGGCGGCCTTGAGTACGTCGTCCGCGAGCCCGTCGTCGGCCTGCGCCAGCGCCGCCGCGTCGGCGTGGTGCTCCTTCGGAACGACGAGCACGTGCGTGGGCGCCTGTGGGTTGATGTCGCGGAACGCCAGCGCCCTGCCGGTCTCGTAGACGATCTCCGCGGGGATTTCCTTGGCCACGATTTTGCAGAAGAGACAGTCGTTCACACCAGCACCTTATCGAGCGCCCCACGCCGGCGAGTCCGTTGCGAATCGGTAATCCACTGTGTCGTGCGTAGGAAGATCCGCGCGGTTAGGGTGTGTGTGCGACACTTCAGCAAAAAAAGACGATTCAGGGTCGGGCGAGCGCCACCTGGCGAGGACACGACTGGGTAATGCACCCTAACGAACCGGGGAAACCTCCAGAACCGGAAGAGCGTAAACCCTCTGGGAAGGCCGCGCGTCCCACTGATGTGACCACCGAAACCCTTCTGGCCGACAGGTCGATGGGGGCGGTGCCGGTCGGGTGGGATGCCGACATGGCCGTTACGGCGCTTTACAGCGCGCATTTCCGGTCATTGGTGCGTCTCGCCGTGTTGCTGGTGCGCGACATGGCAACCGCTGAGGAAGTCGTGCAGGATGCGTTCGTCGCCATCCATGGCGCTTGGCGTAGGCTGCGTGACCCCGACAAAGCACTCGCCTACCTCCGTCAATCCGTCGTCAACCGGTCCCGTTCCGTGCTGCGTCACCGCGCGGTCGTCGAGAAGTACGCTCCCAAGGGTCTGCCCGACGCCCCGAGTGCCGAGAACGGCGCGATCGGAGAGCTCGAACGCTCCGCCGTCATCGAGGCATTACGGGCTCTGCCGACCCGACAGAGAGAAGCACTGGTTCTGCGTTACTACGGTGATCTGTCCGAGGCTGAGATCGCCCACGCCATGGGCATCAGCAAGGGCGCGGTCAAGAGCCACACGGCACGTGGCATGGCCGCCTTGCGATCCGTCCTGGAGAAAATGTCATGACCCAGCCCCCCGACGAGCACGGCGATCTCCTTCGCCGTGCGCTCCGCGCGGAGGCGGACGCGGTCGTGCCCTCGCCGGACGGACTGGAGATCATCCGCGCCCGCATCGAGCGGCGCGGCGTTCGCAACCTGTTCTGGTGGCGTGCGGGCGCGGCCGCCGCCAGTGCCGTCCTGGTGGCGGGGACGATCGTGATGGCCGTTCCCCAGCTGCGCTCGCGGATCATCGACGAGGCGCCCGCCACAGTGGTGAACAACGAGACCACCGAGGTCCCGTCCAACTCCTCCACCACCCGTTCCCAGCAGCCGCCACCGCCGTCGAAGCAGCCGTCCCCGGCCGACCAGCCGCCGGCCGTGCTCCCCGATGTCTCGGAGACCCCCACCCCGCGCATCACGAAGAAGGCGGACTCCACGAGCAGGCCGTCGCCCTCCCCCAGCGTCACCCCGACCGAGTGCCCGTCCGCCGCGATCGAAGAGGCCGAGCCGCCGCCGGATTGCCCCGCGGACTCACCCAGCCCGACGCCCTCGGTCGAGGAGACGACCGGCCAGCCGTCGGAGTGTCCCGTCGAGGAGTGCCCGCCGGAAGACCCCACCGAGGGGCCCACCGAGATGACCACGCCGCTCCTGGACGCCTCCCAGACCACGCCCTGACGGGCTTCTAACGGTTCACCAGCGCCCCGTACGAGTCATCAGCACGGCAGCCGCCGCGACCCCCGCCGTGGACGTACGCAGCACCGTGGGCCCGAGCAGCACGGGCACCGCCTTGGCCGTGCGGAACCTGGCGAGCTCCTCCTCCGCGACACCGCCCTCAGGCCCCACGACCACCACGATGTCGCCTGCCGCTGGCAGCGCCACGCGCGACAGCGGCTCCGCCGCCTCCTCGTGCAGCACCAGCCCCAGCCCCGCGCCCGCCAGCAGCGCCTCGACCTGGGCCGTGGAGGCCGGCTCGGTCACCTCGGGCAGGTGGAACCTGCGGGCCTGCTTGCCCGCCTCCCTGGCCGTCGAGCGCCACCGGTGCAGCGCCTTGGCGACCTTGTCGCCCTTCCACTGCGTGATGCTGCGCGCGGCGGCCCAGGGCACGATCACGTCGACGCCCGCCTCGGTCATCATCTCGACCGCCAGCTCGCCCCGGTCGCCCTTGGGCAGGCCCTGGACGACGACCAGCCGGGGCTGGGGCGGCTCGACGTCGTAGCGTCCGATCACGTCGAGCCTGAGCGCGTCCTTCAGCACCTCGCGTACGACGCACTCGGCGACCGCGCCGGCGCCGTCGGTCAGGTCGACCCGCTCGCCCGCCCGCAGCCTGCGTACGGCGGCCGCGTGCCGCCCCTCCGGGCCGTCGAGCGTCAGCTCGGACCCGCCCAGCTCCCCTGACAGGAACACGGGGACGGTCACGTCACCTGCCGTTGAAGGCGTCGCGGAGGCGGGAGAAGAAGCTCTGCTGCCCCGGCGCGAACTTGCCAGGCGGCCGCTCCTCGCCCCGCAGCTTGGACAGCTCGCGCAGCAACTCCTCCTGCGCCGCGTCGAGGCGGCCAGGCGTCTCGACGTTGACGTGGATGAGCAGGTCGCCCCTGCCGGACTCGTTGAGCCGCTGGACGCCGCGCCCGTACATGGTGATGACCTGCCCGGACTGGGTGCCCGGCCGGACGTCGATGTCCTCCGGGCCGTCGAGCGTCTCGACGGTGAGCACGGTGCCGAGCGCGGCGGCCGTCATCGGGATCTGGACGGTGCAGTGGAGGTCGTCACCGCGTCGTTCGAAGATCTCGTGCGCCCGCTCGACGATCTCCAGGAACAGGTCTCCAGGCGGGCCGCCGCCGGGGCCGACCTCGCCCTCTCCGGCGAGCTGGATGTGGGTGCCGTCCTCGACGCCCGCGGGGATGCGGACCTTGATCGTACGGCGGGTCCGCACCCGGCCGTCGCCCGAGCACTCCTGGCAGGGGTGGCGGATGATGGTGCCGAAGCCGCCGCACTGCGGGCACGGCCGCGACGTCATGACCTGGCCCAGGAACGAACGCGTGACCTGGGAGATCTCGCCGCGCCCGTTGCACATGTCACAGGTGTCCGGATGGGTGCCGGACGCGGCGCCCGCTCCGTGGCAGACGTCGCAGATCACCGCCGTGTCGACGACCAGCTCACGTGTGGTGCCGAACGCGGTCTCGCGCAGGTCCAGCTCGACCCTGATGGTGGCGTTGCGTCCCCTGCGGGCCCGCGAGCGCGGCCCCCGGGTGCCGGCAGCCGTGCCGAAGAAGGCGTCCATGATGTCGCTGAACGGGAAGCCGGCCCCGAACCCTCCGGCACCCGCGCCCGCGCCGGCCCCGGCGAAGGGGTCGCCACCCAGGTCGTACATCTGGCGCTTGTTCGGATCCGACAGCACCTCGTAAGCCTGCGTGATCTCCTTGAACCGGTCCTGAGTCTCCGGATCCGGGTTCACGTCAGGGTGCAGCTCCCGGGCGAGCCGGCGGTATGCCTTCTTGATCTCGTCCTGACTGGCGTCACGGCGCACCCCGAGGGTGGCGTAGTAGTCACTGTTTGCCACTTATCGACCTCTTATGATGCAGCCAGGATCTGGCTGACGTAGCGTGCCACCGCGCGCACCGCGCCCATCGTCACCGGGTAGTCCATCCTCGTGGGACCCAGCACGCCGAGCCGGGCCAGTTGGTTGTCGCCAGAACCGTATCCGGTCGCGACGATGGATGTGCCCCGCAGGTACGGGTTTTCCGAGCCGATTCGCACGGTGAGCGCGGATGGCGTGTCTGTGGAAGTCTCGCCCAGCAGCCGCATGAGCACGACCTGCTCCTCCAGTGCCTCCAGCACGTCGCGCAGGCCAGTGGAGAAGTCGGCGCCGGCCAGGTTGGCCGCCCCGGCGAACACGATCTTCTCGTCGTGGCGCTCCACGAGCGTCTCGAGCAGCACCGACAGGATCGTGGCCACGACGGGCCGGTCTTCCGAGGGCAGCCGCTCGGGCAGGTCGGCGACCAGCTCCGGCACGTTGCTCAGGCCGCAGCCGTCGAGGCAGGCGTTGAGCACCGCGCGAAGGTGCGCGATGCGGGTGTCCTCCACCACCTCGGGCAGCTCGATCACGCGCTGCTCGACGCGGCCGGTGTTGGTGATCAGCACGAGCATGACGCGCCGGTCGCCGAGCGAGACCAGCTCGACGTGCCGGACCGTCGAACGCGTCAGCGTCGGGTATTGGACGACCGCCACCTGCCTGGTCAGCTGCGCGAGCAGCCGGACCGTGCGGGTGACCACGTCGTCGAGGTCGACCGCGCCGGCCAGGAAGGTCTCGATCGCCCGGCGCTCCGCCCCCGACAGGGGTTTGACCTGCGAGAGCCGGTCGACGAACAGGCGGTATCCCTTGTCCGTCGGCACCCGCCCCGCGCTGGTGTGCGGCTGGGTGATGTAGCCCTCCTCCTCCAGCGCGGCCATGTCGTTTCTGACCGTCGCGGGGGAGACTCGCAGGTTGTGGCGCTCGGCCAGCGCCTTGGAGCCCACCGGTTCGTTGGTGGACACGTAGTCTTCGACAATGGCGCGGAGCACCGCCAGCTTCCGATCGTCGAGCACGTGCTCACCTCCTGCCTCTGCCCTATCAGGAACGCATGGTCTAGCACTCTGTGTTCCCGAGTGCCAAGTGTACGGCTCTCGCCCACAAGGTGCGATAACACCGGGTCACATCCAGCTGCTAGCGACTTACAAGTGGCAGGCCCCACACTTGCGCACATGACCGACGATTCCCAGCCCCCGTCGTACGGCCCCCCGTCAGGGCAGGGTCCGTACCACGGTCAGCCACAGCCTCCTCAGTCCCCACCGTCCCAGTACGGCCCGCAACCAGGCTCCCAGCCCGGCTACGCTCCGCAACCCGGCTCGCAGCCTGGTTACGGCACGCAACCCGGCTACGGCCCGCCGCAGTACGGCGAGTCGCCATACGGCTCGCAGCCGCAGTACGGCCCGCCATCTCAGTACGGACAATACGGCCCCCAATTTCCCCCGCGAATCGATGCGAAAGCCGTCAGGCCGCGTCTGTGGTGGGTGGCGCTTGTCTGGGGCATGGCGTTGGTGTGCGGGATCGCGGGAGCGGTGCTGTTCGCCACTGGCGTGATGAGCAGCGTGTCGGAGCTGGCACCGACGAAGACGTTCGCGTCGGGCGAAAGCGTGACGGTGCCGATCGACCCGGCGAACGAGCCCGCGATCTACCTCGCCAGCGACACGGCCGTCAACTACGAGTGCCGGATCTCCGGCGGCCCCGGCCAGGCCAGGCTGGCCAAGACCGTCGGAAACCAGACGGTCACCCAGGAGGGCACGCTCTGGGAGCAGATCGTCGTGATCAACGCGCCGGCCAAGGGCGACTACCAGCTGACCTGCACCACGCGGCAGCAGGCGGACGCGCGCTTCGGCGTGGGCCGCGAGCTGACCGCCGCCGCGGGCGGGCTCGCCGGCGGGGTGGCCGCGCTGTTCCTGATCCCGGGCGCGGGACTGCTGATCGGGATCGTCGGCACCGTCGTCGTCCTGGTACGCCGGAGCGGTCACCGCAAGCGCCTTGCGGTCGGCGGGTGATTTGCTACGGTCCCCGTGTGTACGAGGGCGATGTGCTGGCGGGGAATTGGCGGCGGCCGGGCAAGGGCAAGATCCCGAAGGTGCCCGCCGAGCTCGACCTCGTCGTGGAGGACGCCGACAGCGGCTTCTGCGGCGCGGTCGTGGGCTGCGACAAGGAGGCGGTCACACTCGAGGACCGTTTCGGCAAGCGCCGGCTGTTCCCGCTGGCGCCGGCCGCGTTCCTGCTGGACGGCAAGCCCGTGACCCTCGTACGCCCGGCGGCGGCCCCTCGGCAGCCCGCCGGCCCCAGGCGCAGCGCGTCGGGCTCCATCGCCGTGGAGGGGCTGCGGGCGAGGGTGGCCAGGGAGAGCAGGATCTACGTGGAGGGTGTGCACGACGCAGCCCTCGTGGAGAAGATCTGGGGCCATGACCTGCGGGTCGAGGGGGTCGTGGTCGAATACCTGGAGGGTGTGGACGATCTGCCGGCCATCGTGGCCGAGTTCGGTCCCGAGCCAGGGCGCCGGCTGGGGGTGCTGGTCGACCATCTCGTGCCCGGCTCCAAGGAGAGCAGGATCGCCGCCCAGATCACCTCGCCGGACGTGCTCGTGGTGGGGCATCCGTTCGTCGACATCTGGCAGGCCGTCAAGCCCTCGGTGCTGCGCATCCCCGCCTGGCCGGACGTGCCGCGCGGGGTGCCGTGGAAAGAGGGCGTGATCGCCGCCCTGGGCTGGCGCGTGGAGCCGGCCGACGCGTGGCGGCGGATCCTCGGCGCCGTCTCGACCTTTACCGACCTGGAGCCGGAGTTGCTCGGCCGGGTCGAGGAACTCATCGACTTCGTTACGGAGGCCTCTTCATGAGCCAGGATCAGCCACACCCACCGCCAGACGACGACGCCACCCGCCGCGTCTCCCCGTCCGACCTCCCGCCGAACTATGGCTCGGGCCCCCAACAGCCCGGCTACGGCCAGCAGCCCGACTATGGGCAGCAACCCGGTTATGGACAGCAGCCCAGCTCTCAGCCCGGCTACGGCCAGCAGCCCGGATCCCAGCCGCCTTACGGCCAGCAGCCCGGGTCCCAGCCGGGTTATGGCCAGCAGCCCAGCTCTCAGCCCGGCTACGGGCAGCGGCCCGGGTCCCAGCCTGGTTACGGGCAGCAGTACAGCTACGGCCAGCAGCCGCCGCCGCCCGGCTACGGCCCTCCCCCGGGTTACGGCCAGCCCCCTTATGGCCAGCCCGGTCAGCCCGGTTACGGTCCCGGGCAACAGCAGCCCGGCTACGGTTACGCCGCCGCCCCGGGCGAGCCGTACGTCCCCGGCAGGTACGGCCCCCGTCCCGGCACCGACGACACGACCCTGGCCATGCTCTCCCACCTCCTGGGCCTGCTGGTCTCCTGGCTGGGCCCGCTGATCATCTACCTGATGAAGAAGGACGAGTCCCCCTACGTCAGGGACCAGGCGGCGGAGGCGCTCAACTTCCAGATCACGATGTTCATCGGCTACGTCATCTCGGGCATCCTCGTGATCGTCTTCATCGGCATGCTGCTGCTGCCGGTCGTCTGGCTCCTGTCCCTGATCTTCCACATCCAGGCCGCCATAGCCACCAACCGCGGCGAACGCTACCGCTACCCGTTCGCGATCCGCATGATCACCTAAACCAGCAGGTCTCTGACGAGGGCGTCGGCCAGCAGCCGTCCCTGGAGCGTGAGCACCATCCGGCCCGCCCTGAACGGCCCAGGCTCCAGCAGCCCGCGGGCCAGGGCGCTCGCCACGGACGTACGCGCGGCGGGCGCCACCTCGGCGAGCGGGAAGCCGGACACCAGCCGCAGCTCCAGCATCAGTCGCTCGGCTGCGCGGTCGTCGTCGCCGAGCTCCTCGCGTGCGTGGGCGGGTGAGGCGCCTGCGGCCAGCCGCTGGGCGTAGGCCGCCGGGTGCTTGACGTTCCACCAGCGGGTGCCGCCCACGTGGCTGTGCGCTCCAGGACCGGCCGCCCACCAGTCGCCGCCGGTCCAGTAGAGCAGGTTGTGCCGGCAGCGCGCCGTCTCGGAGGCGGCCCAGTTGGACACTTCGTACCAGTGGAGCCCGGCCGCGGACAGCATCTCGTCGGCGATCTGGTAGCGGTCGGCGGCCACGTCGTCGTCGGGCATCGGCAGCTCGCCGCGCCTGATCCGGGCGGCCAGCCTGGTGCCGTCCTCGACGATCAGTGAGTACGCCGACACGTGGTCGGGCCCGGCCTCGATCGCCGCCGCCAGCGAGGCCCGCCAGTCGTCGTCGGACTCGCCCGGCGTGCTGTAGATCAGATCCAGGTTGACGTGCTCGAACCCGGCCGCCCGCGCCTCGCGTACGGCCGCCGCCGGGCGCCCTGGCGTGTGCCGGCGATCGAGGACCTGGAGGACGTGCTCGCGGGCGCTCTGCATGCCGAAGCTGATCCGGTTGAACCCGCCGTGCCGGAGCTTGTCCAGGTAGGCGGGGTCGACGGACTCGGGGTTGGCCTCGGTGGTGACCTCGGCGTCCGGCCGCAGGCCGAACTCGGAGTCGATCGCGGCCAGGATCCTGCCCAGGTCTTCAGGAGGCAGCAGCGTGGGTGTGCCGCCGCCGAAGAACACCGTCTCCACCGGCAGGTCCGCCGTGCCGAGGACGCGGCGCGCCAGGCGCACCTCCGCCACGACCGTGTCCGCGTAGTCGCGGTGCGAGGCGCCCGGGCCCAGCTCGGCGGCGGTGTAGGTGTTGAAGTCGCAGTAGCCGCAGCGGGTCACGCAGAACGGCACGTGCACGTAGAAGCCGAACGGACGCTCGCCGAGGCCGCCCAGGGCGCTCGCGGGCAGCTCGCCCAAGGTGGGTACGGGGTCTCCGTCAGGCAGGGTCGATGGCACGTCTACCAGTCTGCCCGCCGCGCGGGGGTGCTCCGATCGTTGACGGAGACCGGTAGCGGCTCTACGATCGCGTCAACTTATAAGAAAGTTTCCTATAAGTACACCCCCCGGGAGACGCCCTGTGACGAAGAAGATCCTGCTGACTCTCGCGCTCTTACTCGGCTTCACGGCGGTCTCCGTGCCGGCCGAGGCCCGTACCGGCTTCAAGCGGGTCGCGTACTTCATCCAGTGGGGCGTCTACGGGCGCGACTACCACGTCAAGGACGTCGACGTCACGGGCGCCGCGGCCAAGCTGACGCACCTCAACTACGCGTTCGGGTTCGTCGACGCAACGGGCTCCTGTTACTCCTCCGACCCGTGGGCGGACTGGCAGCGCCCGGTGCCGGCCGAGCAGAGCGTGGACGGCGTGGCGGACGCGCCGGGGCAGGCACTGAACGGCAACCTCAACCAGCTGCGCAAGCTCAAGGCCAAACACCCGGGGCTCAAGACGCTGATCTCGCTGGGCGGCTGGACAGGGTCGCAACACTTCTCTGACGCCGTGCTGACCGCCGAGTCGCGGGCCGCGCTGGCACGCTCCTGCATCGACATGTGGCTGCGCGGCAACCTGCCGGGGCTCGAACCTGGCGCGGGGGCCGGCGTGTTCGACGGGATCGACCTGGACTGGGAGTGGCCCGGCTCGGCCGGGGCCGAGGGGAACGTCATCCGGCCCGAGGACAAGCGGAACTTCTCGCTGTTCGTGGCGGAGCTGCGCGCGCAGCTGCGGGCGTACTCGTCCCGCTCCCTGCTCACGGCCTTCCTCCCCGCGGCGGCAGCCAAGATCGACTCCGGGTACGAGGTCCGCCAGGTCTTCAAGCACCTCGACTTCGCCACCCTCCAGGGGTACGACCTGCACGGGACGTGGGAGCCGCAGACCGGGCACAACGGCAACCTGCTCAACGACCGGCGTGATCCGAACCCCGTCAGGTACAGCGTCGACCAGACCGTACGCGACTACCTGTCCCGTGGGGCGCCCGCCCGCAAGCTCGTGATCGGCGTGCCGGCCTACGGTCAGGGCTGGACCGGGGTGACGGGCGGCGGGGACGGCCTCTACAAGCCCGCCACGGGACCGGCCCCCGGTAAGTGGGCCCCGGGCTCGGAGGACTACAAGGACCTGGTCGCCAAGCCGGGCAAGCGTTACAGGGACCTGCGTACCGGGGCCATGTGGCTCTATGACGGCAACGAGTTCTGGTCGTACGACGATCCGGCGATGATGCTGCAGAAGGCCGCGTACATCCGGCTCAAGGGGCTGGGCGGGTCGATGCTGTGGTCCATCGACCAGGACGACACGCGGGCCTCCCTCACGTCGGCGCTGTACACGATCCTGCGCTGACCGACCTGGCCGGGCGTGGCTCCTGCCTGCCCGCCCGGCCATCCCGGGCTCCGAGCATCCCGCTCTGGCTCAGGCGAGGAGTCGTTCGGCCATTTCGTCCCATCGGCTGTCATGCCCGGGAACGGCCAGGACGCGGCGCAACGCGTCCTTGTCACCGTGGCGGGCCCGGAACCAGTCGGCCACCGTCACCCCGGCCTCGGGCCGCGAGACGACCTCCACCTCGTCCCCCGCGCCCAGCTCACCGAGCTCGACCACGCTCAGGTACGCCCCCGGCCGCCCCGCGGCCGTGAACCGCTTGACCCACCCGGGCTCGTCCATCCAGTTGCGGAACACCACGCACGGCACCCGCGGCCCTCTCACCTCCAGCACCGCGTCGCCGATCCGCCACCGCTCGCCGATCACGGCGCCGTTGACGTCGAGGCCGGACGTGGTGAGGTTCTCCCCGAACCGCCCGCTGCGCAGCTTTCGCCCGAGCTCGACCACCCACCAGTCGTAGTCCTCCCTCGCGTACGCGTAGACGGCGTGCTCCAGTGAGCCGTGGTGTTCCTTGTCGGCCCGCTCGTCGCCGGCGAGCCCGTTCTCGTGCACCGCGACCCGGCTCGTGACCGCCTGCTTGTCGATCGCCGTCCACCCGAGCTGCCCCGCCCAGTCCGCCTCGACCGGTCTGCCGACGTTCACCGAGATAATCCGCATATTCGGGACGGTAACCGAGAAGCCCGCCGGCCAGCGAGCCGATTGTTCTCCACCCCAGGGTGGAGATCCTCCCTCTCAACCCACGGGCCGATCCGGTACGACCTCTCTCATCCCTACCTTCGACCCCGTGGAACCCATACAAATCTCCCTGCTGATCCTGCTCGTCACCGCGTTCGTCATCTACCGCCAGTTGAGGGTCCGCCCCACGGCCGGCTCCGCCGTCCTCTACACCGCCGCGATCATGATCGGGATCGGGGTGGTCTCCGGCGGCCTCATCGACGATCGGCACCTCGCCGTCAGCGTGGCCATGCTCCTCGTGGAGGCCGGGTCGGCCGTCGCGCTGGGCGCGTGGCGGGCGGCGACCGTACGCGTCTGGATGGACGACTCCGGCGTCACCTGGTCGAAGGCCACGGGCTGGACCATGCTGGTGTGGCTGGCGTCGATCGCGTCCCGTGTCGGCCTGTACTTCGCCGGGGACTATCTCGGCCTGACCCTCTCCACCGGCGGCATCCTGCTCTTCGTCGGCCTGACCCTCGGCGCACAGTCCTACCTGGTCGCCCGCCGCGGACGTGCGCTTACCGGTGCGGCGAGGCGACCGGATAACTTCGTCAGGTGATGCGTGCCCCGGCCAGGATCGCCCCCGTCGTGCTGCGGCTGGGGGCGATCGTCGCGCTGGTCGGCTTCCAGTCGAGACTGACGCCCGCGCCCGGCCTGACGGGCACGGGCCTGATCGTGACCCTGCTGACCGCGGCCCTCGTCATCATCCTGTTCGCCGTCCTGGTCCTCCCCCTCCTGGCCACCGCCGAGCCCCCGACGACCGCGGACCCCGACAAGACCTCGCCGCACCCCTCATGGGCTCGCCGCGTGTCCGGTGTGCCCTGCTCGCTGGTGCTGCTCGGCCTGGCGGTGCTCGCCGCCGTCGCGCTGAACGTGGTGACGCACGGCGGCGCCCCGGCGATCGTGGCCCTGATCTTCTGCGTCGGCATGGCGGCGGCCCGGCATTCGCTCGTCCAGTCGCTGGTCATCGGGCTGCTCGGCGTCGCCGGCCTGGTCGTGGGGAGCTGGATGACCGGCACGCTGTCCCACGATCTCAGTCTCATCCTCAGCGTCTGCCTGACGTTTCTGCTCACGTACTCGGCCAGGCAGCGCAAGGCCACCAGGGCGGCTGAGGCGCGGGAGGCCGTACTCGCGGAGAGGACCAGGATCGCCAGGGAGATCCACGACATTCTCGCCCACTCCCTCTCCGCTCAGCTCGTCCACCTGGAGGGGGCCAAGCTGCTCCTGCGCGCGGAGCGTACCGACGAGGCGCTCGACCGGGTCGTACGCGCCCGCGACCTGGCCAAGTCGGGGCTCGAGGAGGCCAGGCGGGCGGTGTCGGCGCTGCGCGAGACCTCGCCCGCGCTGCCCGCCGCCCTGCGCATGCTGGCGGACGAGTTCGAGAGCGCCACTCAGCGGTCCTGCGGGCTGGAGATCTCCGGCCCCGAGCGCCGCCTCCCGCCCGAGACCGAGCTCGCTCTGGTCCGCACCGCCCAGGAAGCCCTCACGAACGTACGCCGCCACGCCCCGGGCAGTCCGGCGGCGGTCGAGCTCGCGTTCGGCCGCGCCTGGTGCGAGCTGCGCGTCACCAACCCCACCGCGGCCGTCCCCGCCACAGCCGTCCCCGCCACAGCCGTCCCC
>NZ_JADOGI010000203.1 GCF_015645445.1 Nonomuraea cypriaca
TATGCACACCGTTGACCACTGACCGCGTCTCTAGGCCATTCCATCGCCATAAGCTCGATCTAACCCGTTGACCTGCACCTTCATCCCATCACCGTCTCTAGATGGCCGGAATTACGTCGAACGCAGGCGATCTGCCGCCCGGCCAGGTGTGGCTGGCCGCCGATGAGGTCTACGGCCGTGACGGCGCCTTCCGCTCCTACCTGGAAGAGCGTGGCCTGCCCTACGCGGTGACCATCCAGGCCAACCAGAAAGTGCTGGATCGGCCGGGTTTTCGGCACGTGGCCCGCCTCGTCGACCGGATCGCCGAGGAGAGCGACTGGTTGAGCCTGCCGGCCGGGCCGTCCCAACTGGACACCCGTATCTGGCAGTGGTGGGTCCGCCGCCTGCCCGACCCGGAAGCCGGTATCGGCGCGGATGACCGGCAGTCCGCCGCCGACCCCGGCTGCTGGGCCCGCTGGGTGATCGCTCGACGTCGCCCCGAGAGCCCGGCTGAGCGCGACTACTACCTGGCCTGGGGGCCACCTGACACACCCATCGAGGAACTGGTTCTCGTACCCGGCGCCCGGTGGCGGGGAGAAGAAGCCATCAAGCTCGGCAAATCCGCCTGCGGCCTGGCCGACTACGAGGTTCGTACCTACCACGGCTGGTACCGGCACATCACCCTGGCCCAGTTAGCCGCCGCGTTCCTCGCCGTCCAACAGGCCATCACCGCCGTGACCGAGGGCGATCTCCACTGCGACGGCGACGGCACCACCACCCACACAGGGGGTTCTCGCCCCGTCTACCACCAGCACCCCCACGCTCTCCAGCCGCGTTGAGCCGGTGGGGTACTCCACCTACGAGATCCGTCGCCTCCTCCTCGCGGTCACGCCCTTGCCCAGCCCCAGCGCACGGCTACAGCACGCGCTGGCCTGGTCCCGCTGGAGACGTCGCCACCAAGCCGTTGCCCGCGCCTGTCACCGAGCCCGGCAGGCTACCGCCAGACCCCCACCGACGCAGGGATCTCCCAGAGTCACGGCGAGCTAACGACTAGGGGCATCACTCTAGGTGACAAGCTCCGGCGATCTGTCCAAAGGAGAGGATAGGTCGCTTCCGTTACCCCTGGCAGGTCCGGGGGCCGACGTCCTGCCCAGCACCGACGACGGTGACCTGGGCAGGGCTTTCCGGCGCCGTGGCGGCGGCCGTGCACACGATCTGCTCGACGGCCAGTGTGGACAGTTCGCCGGCCGGAGTGGACAGGATCACCACCAAGTGGCCGGGCTTGGCGGTCACCGAGAACGGGCCGGCTTCGGGCGGGACGTCGGTGGTGAATCCGAGCGCCTGTTCCCTCGCGGTGGGTCCGGCTGCGAGCAGCGCGAGGGTGTCCGCTTTGAACAGTGGACGACCACTGGGCCGCGTTACCGCGCTGAGTCGGCCGTTCTTGACCAGGTAGAGGATCGTGGTTGGTGCGACGGCTCCGCTCGGTGGGTCGCCGGCGGGGATGACGTCACTGGGTCGCACGCCGCAGCCGGCCACGGCGACGAGCGATACGAGGCCCGCGGCGAGCACGCGGCGGGCGAGCCCGGTCCTCACTCGGGGCCTCCGTCCGGATCGTGTGCCCGGCGTGGCAGGCGAAGCGTGAACATGGCGCCGCCGTCCGGGGCGTTGGTGACGGTGAGGTCGCCTCGGTGCAGGCGCGCGTTCTCCCGCGCGATGGCGAGGCCGAGGCCACTGCCCTCGGACCTGGCCCTGGCCGCGTTGGCCTTGTAGAAGCGGTCGAACACGTGCGGCAGCACCGCTTCGTCCAGCCCCGGTCCGTGGTCGCGGACCTCGAGAGCGATCCAGTGCGGGTCGGCGGACAGCCGTACCGACACCGGTGGCTCGCCGTGCCGCAGGGCGTTGCCGACCAGATTCGCGAGGATGACGTCCACCCGGCGCGGGTCCAGCCGTGCCGTCACCGCGGGTGGCAGCTCGGTGTGCACCGGCTCCGACCAGCCCCGGGTACGCAGGGTCGCGCGCACCAGCTCGGCCACGTCGACCTCGTTCAGCGCGAGGGCCGCGACGCCGGAGTCGAACCTGCTGATCTCGATGAGGTCGTTCACCAGCCCGGTGAGGTTGAGCGTCTCCTGGCTGACCAGCCTGGCGGCCCTGCCGGCGGGCTCGGGCAGCTGGGCCGCCTCCTCGTCGAGGACGTCGGCGACCGCGGCGAGCGCGGCCAGCGGGGTGCGCAGCTCGTGGGACACGTCGGCCACGAACCGGCGGGCGTCGGCCTCCATCTCGCGCAGCTGCTTGACGTGCCGTTCCAGCTCCGCGGCGGTGTTGTTGAACGTGCGTGCCACGTCGGCCAGCTCGTCGGAGCCGCTGACCGCGATCCTGGTCCGCAGCTCGCCCTCGCCCAGCAGGCGTGCCGCCCGGCCGAGCTCGCGCACCGGGCGCAGCACGCCACGGGTGGCCAGCAACGCGAGGACCACCGCGAACGCCAGGGCCGCCCCGCCGGTGAGCCAGGCGCGTGCGGCGAGCTCGTCGATGCTGCGCTGTTCGGGAAGCAGGCTGCGCACGGTGTAGACCTCGATGCCGGACAACCGCGTCGTCCGGTCCCGCTCGGCGATCAGCAACGGCGCGCCGATGATCAGGAAGGGCGCGTCCTGCCACACCACGCGTTGCCACGCGACGACGCCGCCGGCCACCGTCCGCCGCAGCGCCGGCGGAATCATCCCGGGATCCAGGCGGCCCGGCGAGTGCGCCTCGTGGTAGATGGCGACCGCGAAGTTGTTCCGTTCGGCCACGGCGCGGGCGATCTCACCGAGCTCAGCCGGGCCCGGCGCCGGACTCCGCAACGGGAAGACCGTCTCCAGACGGCTTCTCATCGCCTGCACCGCGGCGTCCTGGGCGCGCTGCAGGATGGCGGTGCGGGCCTGGACGTAGTCCCCGCCGGCCACCGCCGCCGCGGTGACCACACACAGCAGTGTGAACGCGAACAACAGCCGGGCACGCAGCCCCAGGCTCCAAGGTGTCACCGGCGGCTCACACCGGCCCGAACCGGTACCCGAACCCACGCACCGTCTGCACGTAGACGGGCGCCGCCGAGTCGTCCTCGATCTTCGCGCGCAACCGCTGCACGCACGCGTCCACGAGACGCGAGTCGCCGAAATACCCCTGCTCCCACACGGACTCCAGCAGCTGCTGGCGGCTGTGCACCCGGCCCGGCGTGCCGGAGAGCTCGAGCAGCAGGCGCAGCTCGGTCGGGGCGAGGCTGACCGGCACGCCGCGGTTGGCGACCACCAGCCCGGCCCGATCGATGGTCAGGTCCCCGTGCCGTTCCAGCTCCGCCTGGTCCCGGCCGATGCGCCGGAGCACCGCGCGAATGCGTGCCTCGAGCACCCTGGGCTGCACCGGCTTGACCACGTAGTCGTCGGCGCCCGCCTCCAACCCGGCCACCACGTCGATGTCGTCGCCGCGCGCGGTCAGCATGATGATCGGTACCTCCCTGGCGGCCCGGATGCGGCGGCAGACCTCGAACCCGTCCATGCCAGGCAACATCAGATCGAGCACGACGACGTCGGGAAGGTCCGTACGCAGCCGGTCCAGCCCCTCCTCGCCGGACTCCACCGCGCGCACCCGGTGCCCATGCCGGGTCAGGGCCAGCTCAAGGCCCTCCCGCACGGCCGGGTCATCCTCGATCAACAACACTCGCGACACGCCGCCGAGTTTCACAGCACGCTCCGTAACTCGCCCCCCGGTCAACCCCATCCACTGTCGGCCGGCCGTGTCCCCGCCTCGTCCGCGCCATGTCATGGTTGTGTCACAGTCGCGCCGACGGTCGCCGCCGTCGAGAAACGGTGACATGCGGCGGACAACGCACGCACATTCGTCGCTAATCGTAGTTCGTCATGAACGGACCACGCACCATCCCACCTCGGCCCCGAGATCGGCTGTACGCCGCGGTCACGCTGGTGCTCGCCGTGCTGCTGCTGCCGGCGGCGTTCGTCCGCCATCCCGGCCGCGCCCGCGAACTGGCCTGCGGCTGGGCGTTGCGGATGCGATTCCCCGCCGAGGACCTCACCGGGCTCACCGACGGCGCTATGTCGGCGTTCACCGCGGCGCGCACCGAGGCGCTCTGGCGTCGCGGCCAGCTCATCGGCCTCACCTCGGGATACCGCGATCCCCTTGTCCAGCAACGGATGTTCGACGAGGAGGTGCGCCGCTCCGGCTCCCCGTCCTCGGCACGAATGCTCGTGCTGCCACCGGCGGAATCCAGCCACGTCAGGGGCATCGCGCTGGACGTGCGCCCCCACGAAGGCGCGCGCTGGCTCGAGGAACACGGTGCCCGCTACGACCTCTACCGCATGTACGACAACGAGTGGTGGCACTTCGAGTACCGCCCAGAATGTGGCGGCACGCCACCACGACGACGACCCCACCCCGGCGTGGGCTACGTCATCGAGAACGGGGGCCAGATGTAGCCCAGGTCCGGGGTCCACCCATGTGTGCGATTTGGGGACGTTGACGGGTTTGCGCCCGAGAACGACCAGCGCGCCCAAGGGTTCGGCCCAGGCATTCGGCAGCGGTATCGACCGGGCGTTCGGAGAGGGGTTAGCGGTATGTCGTCGGGGAGTAGCAACAAGTCCGGATCGCTGGGATGGCGCCTGCAGGCAGCGCGCGAGATGGCGTTCGTGGGGCGGGAGGAAGAGCTCGCGGTTTTCAACGCGGCGTTGTACGGCGGCGGCTGCAGCGTTCTGTACGTGCACGGTCCCGGCGGCATCGGGAAGTCGGCCTTGTTGCGGCGGTTCGCTCACGAGGCCGAGGTGGCGGGGCGGCCGGTGTCCATGGTGGACGGGCGCATGTTGGAGCCGTCGCCGGCGGCGTCCGGGGCTGAGGCCGAGCTGGTGCTTCGCGATGCGGACGCGGTGCTGCTGGTTGACAACTTCGAACGAATTCAGGGCTTGGAGGGATGGCTGCGCGAGCGGTTCCTGCCGCGGGTGCCCATGGGGGCGCTGGTGGTGATCGCGGGGCGAAACCCGCCGGATATGCGGTGGCAGGCGGATCCGGGATGGGCGGGGGCGCTGGAGGTGCTGCCGCTGCGCGACCTGCGGGCCGGAGAGGCGCAGGCCCTGATGGACTCCTCCGGGGTTTCGGCCGAGTTGCGCGAGCCGCTGCTGGCCTTCGCCGGCGGCCATCCGCTGGCGCTGCTGCTGGGGGCGGCCGTGGCGGTGAAGGACGGCGGAGCCGGCAGGCGGTGGATGCCGAATCAGGACGTGGTGGCCACGTTGCTGGATCAGTTGGTGGGCGAGTTGCCTTCGGCGGCGCATCGGCATGCTCTGGAGATCTGCGCGCATGCGTACATGACGACGGAAGACCTGCTGCGAGCGGCCTTGCCGGAGGACGCCGGGACGTTGTTCAGGTGGTTGCGCCGGTTGCCGTTCGTGGAGTGGAGCAGCCTCGGGCTGTTTCCGCATGACGTGGTGCGGGAGGTGCTGGAGGCGGACCTGCGGTGGCGGGATCCCGAGGGGTACGCGGTGATGCACGACCGCATTCATGCGCATCTGGCGGAGAGGGTGCGCACGGCGAGCGATGTGGACGTGCTCGGCGCGGTGGCGGCCCTGCTCTACCTGCATCGCGGCAACAGGGCGTCGGCCGATTTCCACGGCCGCCACGACGAGGGCGAGTTCCAGGAAGAGGTGTTGCGCGACGAGGACGTCGGCACGTTGCTCAGGGTGGCGACGGCAGCGGAGGGTGCGGCGTCCGCGGGTTGCGCCGCCTTCTGGGCGGAACGTCAGCCGGAGGCGTTCCGTGTGTATCGGCGGACCGAAACCGGCGAGCCCGTGGCTTTCTCCGCGTGGTTGCGTCTGGCGGAACTCGACGAGGAAGAGCTGACGGCCGATCCCATCGTGGCCATGGCGTGGGCGCATGCGCGTGCCACCACGCCGTTGCGCGCCGGTGAACATTTGGCGGTCAGCCGGCTATGGGTGCTGCCGCCGTATCGCGGGAACTCGACGGTGATGGATGTGATCCAGTGGCGAGTGATCGGCAATTGTTTGCGGTCCGAGCGGATGGCATGGTCATATATCGAGATACGGCATCCGAACCAAGCGTGGGTGGAGCACGTACGGCGGCATTACGGGATGCGTGACATCTCCGAGCAGCCACGGCTGGGGGATGACGCGTACACCCTGTTCGTTCATGACTGGCGCGCGGTGCCGGCGCAGGCGTGGCTGGAGCGGATGAACCAACCGCTCGTCGCGGGGCCCGCCGGCGGCCCGAGCGCCGCTACTGCGAAACTGGCGGTGCTGTCCCAGGCGGAGTTCGCCGAGGCGGTTCGCAAGGCGTTGCGCCAGGTGTCGCGGCTGGACGCGCTGGCCGCTTCCCCGCTGACACGCACCAGGCTGATCGCCGAGCGGGCCGGGCAGAACCCGGCCACGGCACTGAGTGACCTGCTCCGCCAGGCGATCGACGACCTGCGTGAGGATCCGCGCTCGGTCAAGTTCCACCGGGCGCTGTCCGTCACGTTCCTCCGCGGCACGCCCACCCAGGAGCTGTCCGCCGAACGACTCGGTCTCCCTTTCACCACCTACCGCCGCCATCTGACGGCCGGCATCGAACGTGTCTGCGCCGACCTGTGGCACCGGGAGCTGTACGGCACCAACGCACCGGCGAACCGATCCACCTGAGCCGCCACATCGTGCCGGCGCGGTGCGTACGCGGTACATGAAGGGCGAACACCCGCCGCGCCATCGCGCCGCGTCAGTCGGCAAGCGCGAAGCCGGCCGCCGCCTCCGCGTGCAGTCGAGCGCTCGGCAGCACCGGGATGGCGCTGTCCTTCTCACTGATCAGCAGCTCGATCTCCGTGCAGCCGAGGATGACGCCTTCAGCGCCGTCGTCTGCGAAATCATCGATGATCTGGGCGTACGCGTCCCTGGACGATTCCCGGAGCACCCCGCGCACCAGTTCGTCGAAGATCACGCGATGGACCAGTTCCCGTTGCTCACGCCGCGGGACGACCACGTCGAAGCCGTGGGCGGCCAGCCGATCCCGGTAGAAGGACTCCTCCATGGTGAAGCGCGTGCCCAGCAGACCGACCTTGCGCATGCCCCTGGCGCCGATCTCGGCGCCCAGGGCGTCGGCGATGTGCAGCACGGGCACGCTCACGGCCCGCTCCACGTCGTCGCTCACCCGGCTGAAGGTGTTGCTGCAGATGAGCAGGAGGTCGGCGCCGAGATCCTCCAGTTTCCTGCCCGCACCGGTCAGCAGCGTACTCACCTCGTCCCAGCGATCGGCGAAGATGAGGTCCTCGACGGTCGTGTAGTCGACCGACCAGATGAGGCTGTTGGCGGAATGGCTGCCGCCGAGTCGCTCGCGTACCCGCTGGTTGATGATCTGGTAGTAGATCACCGTCGATTCCCAGCTCAACCCGCCGATGAGACCGATAGTGCGCATGGAACTCCGTTTCGTCAGCTTGTGCGGCAGGCTAGACAGAGTGCCTGCTCATTCAGCAGACCAAAAACTGTTCAGCCGTCCGGGCCGTCCGTGCTCTGGACCGGCTCGATCAGGTCCTCTGTCGTGCAGTCGAGAATGTCCGGCAGGGCCATCAGCATGCGCAGATTCAGCCGTTCCGGCCGTTCGGCGACCAGCCGGTAGACCTGGCTGTACGGGCCTTTCGGCGATGCGCCAACGGTCAGGCGCCGGCCAGCGTACGGGCGCAGGCACCGAGCCCGATCTCGCTGGACGCCTTGACGAACACCACGTCTCCCGGTTCGAGAAGCGCGGTGGCCAGCCTGAGGGCCCCGGCCACGTCTTCGGCGGTGTGGACGGCCACGCCCTGGTTCGAGGACTCCGCTGCCTCCGCCATCGCGAGCGGATCCCCTGCTCCGACCGCGATCAGCACGTCGAAGCGGAGGTCGGCGACGAGCCGGCCCATCTCCGCGTGCCGGGCGCGGGAGGCGTCCGCCTGCTGCCCCATCGCGCCGAGCACGGCGACGGTACGCCGGGTGCCGGCCAGGGCCTTCACCGCCCGCAGCCCGGCCCGCATGGATTCGGGGTTGGCGTTGTAGGTGTCGTCGACGATGGTGATGCCGTCAGGTCGTTCGACGATCTCCAGCCGGCCCGCGGAGCGCCGCCGTGCGGCGTTCAGCCCATCGGCGATCTCGGCGACGCCCAGGCCGAGTGCGGTGGCGACGGCGGCGGCGGCCAGGGCGTTGCTCACCTGGTGCTCGCCTATGAGGTCGAGCTCGACCGGGGCGCGGCCTGAGGGCGTCACCAACTCGAACGCGGTTCGCGCGCGGTCGGCCATCCGCACATCTTCGGCTCGCACCTGCGCCTCCGCCGACCCGCCGTACAACAGGATCTGGGCCCTGCTGCGGCCGGCCATGCCCATGACGTACGGGTCGTCGGCGTTGAGCAGTGCGAACCCGTCGGCCGGAAGTGCCTCGACCAGCTCGCCTTTGGCCTCGGCCACGTCGGCCGGCCCGACTCCCATACGCTCCACATGTGCGGTGCCGACATTGAGCACCAGCCCGAGCTGGGGCGGTGCGAGCCCGGTCAGGTACGTCAGGTCGCCCTTCCGGCCTGCACCCATTTCCAGTACCAGGTATCGGGTGGTGGCATCGGCGCGCAGCACGGTGAGCGGCAGCCCGAGCTCGTTGTTGAACGACCTGTCGGTGGCGACCGTCGCGGCGTGCCGTTCGAGCACCTGGGCCAGCAGGTCCTTGGTCGTGGTCTTGCCCACGGAGCCGGTCAGGCCGATCACGGTCGGGCTGATGTGTTCGAGCAGGTGCCTGGCCAGCAGGCCGATCGCGAGCTGGACGTCCTCGACCACGAGGGCGGGCACGCCGACGGGCCTTGAGGCCAGCACGGCGACGGCGCCGCCCGCGATGGCGCCGGCCGCGTAGTCGTGACCGTCAACGCGGGCGCCGACCGTCGCGGCGAACAGGCCGCCAGGCACCACCTCGCGGGAGTCGACCGCCGAGGGCGCCGTCACCAGCGCCTGCGGGTCGCGCACGTCATACAGCCTTGCGCCGACAACCTGCGCGATCTTGTTCAGCGTCATGGGGATCATGAGCCGCTCCTGGCGAACGCGAGGTCGATGAGGCGGCGCAGCAGGTCCGGGTACGGGACACCGCTTGCGGCCCAGGCCCTGGCGTAGACGGAACGGGAGGTGAAGCCGGGCATGGTGTTGATCTCCAGCACGTACAGGCGTCCCGTGTCCTTCTCATAGAGGAAGTCGACACGGGACAGGCCGTAGCCACCGATCGCCCGGAAGGCGCGCAGGGCCAGCTCACGCACGTCCTCGGCCACCCGTTCTGGCAGCACGGCAGGGATGATGGCGATCTCGGCCTGGCTGAGGTACTTGGCCTCATAGTCGAGCCAGTCGCTGGGCACGATGAGCTCGCCGGGCACCGAAGCATCCGGAGTGTCATAGCCGCCGAGCACGCCGCAGATGACCTCGCGCGCGGTCACGCCCTGCTCGACGATGACCACCCGGTCGTAGGCCAGCGCCAGATCCACGCCCGCGCGCAGCTCCTCCATGGAGGTGACACGTGAGATGCCGATGGAGGAGCCCATGTTGGCCGGTTTGACGTACATCGGCCAGTCGAGCGACTTCACCAGACCCCAGTAGTCGGTGGTGGTGCGCCATTCGTGCTCGGTGAACCACACATGCGGGGTGACCGGAATGCCCTCCGCCAGGAACGTGCGCCGCATCGCGACCTTGTTCATGGCCACGGCAGAGGCCATGACGCCGCAGCCCACGTACGGGATGCCCAGCGTCTCCAGGTGACCCTGGACGACGCCGTCCTCGCCGAACGGCCCGTGCAGCACAGGGAAGACCACGTCCGCCAGATCGCGTCGCAGCTCCACCGGCCACCTGCCCTGCCGGTCGATGATGACGGCGACGGGCTCGTACAGATCCCTCGGCAGAGCATCGAGCACAGCCTGCGCCGACTGCAGCGACACCTCATGCTCGGCGGACGGCCCACCCGCCAGCACAGCCACGCGTACGCGTTCAGTCACGATCAATCAGCCTTCCTCAGTGGCACGGAGACAGCACCGCCGGCGGCACGGTGTTCACCGTCGCAGGGCCTGCCGAGTGTCGGCTCTTCGCCTGTCCAGTTCGCAGGCCGTTCGCTGTCCAGTTCCTGACCAAAGCGCACCCGCGGTGTGCCGCGCCTGAGTCGATTCCGGACGCTCCAGCCCTCTGCCCGAGTGATGCTGATCGTGCCGCGCCCGGCGGCCGTGCCCGCGCTCGCGCCGGCCGTCACGGGGACGGCGACCTTGAGTCCCATATGCAGGGCGAGCCGGTCGTCCCCGCTGGACAGCTCGACAGCGGCGATCTCCTCGCTAGGCCTGGCCGCTGATTTTTTCCGGTTCGGCGACGTCCTCGCCGCTGAGCGAAAGACCGGCGCCGACGACGTTCTCCCGCAGGTGCCTCACGGACGAGGTCCCCGCGATCAGCAAGATGTTCGGCGACCGCTGCAGCAACCACGCCAACGCGACTGAGATCGCCGTGGCGTTCAATCGTGTCGCCACTGCCGATAGCGCCTCGGACTGAAGTGGGCTGAAGCCGCCGAGCGGGAAGAACGGTACGTATGCGACGTTCTCGGCGGCGAGCCGGTCGATGAGCTCGTCGTCGTGGCGGTAGGCGAGGTTGTACATGTTCTGCACGCTCACGATCGGCGCGATCGCCTGGGCTTCCGAGACCTGCTCCGCTGTCGCGTTGCTTACGCCGAGGTGCCGGATCAGGCCCCGCTGCTGCAGCTCGACCTCACGCATAGATGGGTTCGGGGTACTTCTGAGAATCGTTTGTGACATCATCCGCGGTCATGACAGTCCCTCAAGAGGCTTCCCCACCCGACGCCGACCGCGATGCCAATGCTGTCGAGCGCCACCCCTGCCCGCGCTGCACGGCCGGCCCCGGCTCGCCGTGCCGCGCACGCTCCGGCGCGGTCGCTGGCACCTACCACACCGGCCGCTTCACCAAGGTGCCCCGGCTCGCCAAACTCCTGCGCGTGCCCACCCCCGCCGACCGCGGGCCGGGCCAACCGTGGCGGCCGGGCACCCCGGTCCCGCTCGCCCTCGCGCCGGACACCCCGACTGCCGACATCCGCATCGGGTACGCACGCTGTTCGACCCTCACCCAGGAACTCCAGTCGCAGCTGGACGCCCTCGCCAAGCACGGCATCGGTCGCGACAAGGTGTTCTCCGAGAAGATCAGCACCCGCGTGCGCGTGAGGCCCCAGTTCGAGGCCGCGCTCGCGCTGGCCCGCCAGATCAAGGCCCACGCCCCGCACTCCCGGGTCATCTTCACCGTGTATGAGATGAAGCGCCTCGGCCGCGACGCCGCCGAACTGAC
Organism: Nonomuraea cypriaca; assembly: GCF_015645445.1. Lineage (GTDB taxonomy): Bacteria > Actinomycetota > Actinomycetes > Streptosporangiales > Streptosporangiaceae > Nonomuraea > Nonomuraea cypriaca. The sequence continues at coordinate 11,324 of NZ_JADOGI010000203.1, forward strand.
CGCGCTCGCTGACCATCTGACCGCCCACGGCCTGGTCCTGGAGATGCTCGCCGGACCGCTGCCCGGCATGTACGACCCCAGCGGGCCCGGCCGTCTGCTGTTCGCGTTCTTCGCGGCGATGGCCGAGACCGAGCGGGAGAACATCCGGGAATCGGCTCTCGAAGGGCTCGACGCGGCGGCCCGCAAGGGCAAGCACGGCGGCCGGCCACCTGTCATCACCGAGGACATGCTGCACACCGTGCTCCGGCGCCGCGCGAACGGCGAGTCGGTCGAGCAGATCCAGCCCGACCTGATCATCGCCACCGGCAAGCGCAAGGGCCAGGCCCCCAGCGTCGCGAGCATCTACCGCGCGCTCGCCGAGCACGAGAAGCAGGAGGCCTACCCCGAAGCCGTCGCCCAGGCGCACGCCGACTTCGCCGGCCTCCACGACGCCGACGACATCCCTCGCCCCCGCCGAGCCCGCATCCGACGCCCGGACGATCCGCTCACGCCCGAGGAAGCCGAGCTTCGACAGCGTCTGCAGGACCAGGTCCTGCATCCTGACCACCGGCCCGACCCAGGCGGAGGATCAGGAACTACCCCGCAAACGCTGTGAGCAGCCGCTCGCGCTGCGCCTCCTCAAGTCCGCCGACGCGTCGCTTCGCCTCGACCCCGCACGTCGCCATCAACGCGGCCACCTTCGCCGGTCCATAACCGGGTGCCACCGGAATACGGCAGTAACGGGCCGCGGATCAAGGTAACCGCTGATCAGCTGGTCAAACAGTTGGAGAGGTACCTGTGCCGCCCACCTGCCTCCGAGCGTCCTCATCTCGCCACTGACGGCGGACCATCCAGGAGGCGCTCGTGACGCTGATCCTGGAGAAGGGCTACGACGCGGTCACCGTCACCGACATCATCGACCGCGCGGACGTGGGCCGCTCCACCTTCTACTCCCGCTTCACCGACAAGCAGGACGCGCTGTTCAGCAACCTCGACGAGCTCGGCTTCCTCCACCCCGAGCCGGCCGGGAGGGCGAGCGAGCTGTTCGCCTTCAGCCTGCCGGTGCTTGAGCACGTGCACGAGCGGTGGCAGCTCATACGGGCGCTGCTGGGGCGGCGCGGCGGCGGCCTGGTGTACGCGCGTGGCGAGCAACTGCTGTCCGCCGTGGTCAGGAAGGAGCTGCTGGATGCAGGCGGGCGCGCTTCGGCCTCGCTCGACCTGCTGGTGGTCGGCGTGGTGGGGGCATTCATGGCGCTGCTGCGCTCCTGGGTGGACGGCGAGACCACCGCCACGCCCGCGCAACTCGACGCCGCCTTCCGCGCTTGCGTCGAACCCGGCGTACGCGCCGCGCTGATAGCGCCCAGGAGTAGGCCCGCGGCCGCCCTGGATCAGCGGGTCGCCGGTGGGGCCTGCCATCGGGTGACGATGCTGCCGTGCCGCATCCGGCCCGCCAGGTGGATGCGCAGCGTCTCGGGTGTGTCATCGCCGGCGTCGCTGCTGATGTCCAGGGCGCCGTGCCGTACTGACAGGTCGTTGGCGTCTACCACCATGCCGGGCGCGAGGACCAACTCAACAGTGCCGCCGCTCACCCGCATCTCGATGACCAGATCGGGCCCGCTGCGCACGGCGCGAGTCAGGTCCAGCAGCACGGCGCTCCATGCGGTGCGCAGCGCGAGCCGGTGCGGCAGCCTCCAGGGGCCGTCACGGCGCACGTGGCCGTGCCGCTCCTTGATGGTGAGCAGCTCGGTGGGCGCGCCGATCAGGTCGGTGACGAGCGAGCTCAGCGCATCAACGGTGCGAGAGGCCAGCGCCGCGTCGACCCGCTCGTCGAACTCGGCCGGGTCGAGCCGGCCGTCGGCGACGGCGTCGTGCAGCACTGCGATGGTCTGATCGCGTTCCGCGTCGGACGCGCGCAGCGCGGGTGAGCTGGACGGATCGGTCGGCATCAGGCCTCCTGTCTCAACCAAGGCAGGATCGGACAGCCTTGCCCAGGTTCGAGGCCCGCGGGTCGTCTGGCCGGAAGTTCCAGAGGTTGGTGACATAGCAGAAGCCGACACCGGCATCGGGGTCGCCGAGGGCGATCGATCCGCCGGAGCCCGGGTGGCCGAACGATCCCGGCCCGACCATCGGCGTCATTGGGCCGGGTCGCCAAAATCCCAGGGACATGTTGAAGGAGCGGTCGGCCGGGATGTTCAGGCCCGGCGGCAGGCCGTACATCCGCGTCTTGTCGGTCTGGACGACTGTCATCCGCTCGACCGTTGGCGGATCGAGCAGCCGGATCCCGTCGACGTCGCTGACCGTGGCGGCGTACATCCGCGCCAGCGAGTGCGCGTCCGCGATCATGTTGGCGGCCGGGAGCTCCGACGCGCGCCAGGCACGCGACAACATGTACTCCCCGGAGGTGTTGTCCAACGCGCCGCCGAGCTCAGCGGCGCGCATCTGGATCGAGCCTGGGCTCCACATGGATTCGACCCAGGCGGTGACGGTGTCCTCATCGAGCCCGGTAGCCGCGATCATCCCGGCGAGCAGCTCCTCCACGCTGAACGGAGCGGCGAAGTGGAGCTTGGACACCCGTTTCTCGTGTTTCTCGGGCAGTCCGATCCAGGCGCTGAGCCCGAGCGGGGCGGCCACCTCCTCAGCGAAGAAGGTGCCGAGTGACTTGCCGGTGATCCGGCGCACGACCTCGCCGACCAGAAAGCCGTAGGTGACGGCGTGGTAGACGTGCTCGGTGCCCGGCTGCCACAGCGGCTTCTGCGCCTCGATCGCGCGGATGACCGGGTGCCATGCGCACGCCTGCTCGAACGTCAGCGGTCCGTCGACGAGCGGGAGACCGGCATGGTGGGACAGCAGCCAGCGCACTTTGATCTGGTCCTTGCCGTTGGCGGCGAACTCCGGCCAGTACCTGGCCACCGGGGTGTCCAGATCCAGCTCGCCGCGCTGTGCCAGCATGTGGGCGCAGATCGCGGTGGCGCCTTTGGTGGTGGAGGCGACATGGACGATCGTGTCTTCGCTCCACGGCCGGTTCGCCTCGCGATCGGCCAAGCCGCCCCACAGATTGGCGACGGGGCGGCCGCCCACGTAGACGCAGCACGCCGCGCCCACCTCGCCGGGGTCCTCGAAGTTCGCGCGGAACGCGTCGGCGATGTTCTCCCCAGCCTTCCTCTACACCGTGCTCGAAATCGTCGGCTGTCATTCTGATGCCCTTCCGATGGATTCTCGATAGACGTCCGCGTAGGTGCGCGAGATCCTTGAAACCGTCCCCTCGACGACGTCGGCGAAGCCGAGGTCGTTCAGCCGGCGCGTGATGGCGTACCCGTAGGTCTCCTCGCCGCCGATGATTTCGAGCACGCAACCCTCAAGCGTGCCCTTCAGCATCTCCGTCAGGTCGTCCATCGGGGGGCTTCGGCTCCTGGTACTTTGTAGTACCGAGTACCACTATATAGCACCACAGAGTAGCTAGCCAAGTGGGGCGTTAGCAGTACGACTACTCGCAGAAGACGCGCAGGTGGCCGTCAGGCTCCATGTCCATCTCCACGATCGCCTCGTCGAGGTGCTCCACGAGCGCCTCAAGCTGCTCGGGCTTGAGCTGCTTCAGGTCCAGCGGCACGCCCGCCTTGTCGAGCTCGGCGTTGGCCCGATCCAGCGCCTTCGGTGGGACCAAGGCCGCGAGCTGCACACCGGCCCGCAGCAGTTGCAGCGGTATCCGCACGTTGAGCCGCCCGGACTCGCCCTCATCGTTGATCTCCATCACCACCCGCAGGTACTTCGGCCGTACGGCCGGCTCAGCCGATGCGGGTGGCTGGGTTCTTTCGAGTGCGGTGATGAGCCGCTCCGCCTCATCTGCGGTGATCTTGCCCTCGGCCAGCATGTCAAGGATGTCCCTGCGCTGTTCGTTCATCGGAACCTCTCATCGGATGGTGACGAGCACGGCCGTACGGCCCTGCGCGATGTCGACGCGAGTGCCGGGCAACGCGCAAACGATGCGGCGGGCGGTGTTGAATGCCCGCACCACATCGATGCTGTAGATGACGCAGGCCACGACTCCCCCCAGGGCGGCCAAGGCCACGAGCGGTGACAGCAGGAGCACCGCGGGGAGCACCGGGACCCACAGCCGAATGGGGCGACCGTCCGGGCGTTGGACCCGTACGGTCACCAGCTGCGGCATCATGCGCGCCCCTCCAATTCGGCCAGCGCCTGCCGCGCGGTGATCTCGCTGCGGCGCAACCGGTCGATGGTGTCGGACCGCGACGGCGCGGGATCGGTCTCGACGAAGTCGAGCACCTGCGCGATCCGGTTCAGCCGCGACTTGATCGTCGGGTAGCTCACGCCGAAGATCCGCTCCATCTGCTTGATCGAGCCGTGGCACCGTACAAACGCCGTGACGAAGACCTGGTCCTCGACGCTGAGCTGAGCCAGTTGCGGCAGCTCGAACTCACCCTCGATCGCGACGCCGCTGTCGGCCAACCGCACCCGCTCGACGACGAACGGCCGACCCCGGGTCAAGTTCGTCAGCTCCTGCCAGTCCATCGCCTGATCTGCCATATTTAAGATATACCGACTCAGAACTTAATTTTCAATATATAGATCTTGATTTTCCTAATGACATAGCCGTCCGTAGCGGGGAAGTGGGCTCCCGGTGCCGGCCGGTGGCCAGCTCCCGCAGCAACGGGACGAACAGGCGGCGGCGCTCCCCCGGATGCACCTTCTTGAGCCAGTCGGCGAAATGATCGGCGACTTCTTCGAGGGAGAGAGCTACGAGGCCGTCGAACACCAACGGCTCTTCATGATCAGACAGGGCATCCCGGCGTCGTTCCTTCCCGACCGGGTCGACGACGAGCACATCTGCCTTCGGCCCACCCGTAGAAAACGTGTCCGTTAGGGGAACCCTCAACGAGACACGCCGCGCAGCCGATCGGCGAGGACGTGACCAGCGGAAACTTCGTCTCGTTAGACCAGTCCGCGAAACTGTCCGGTGAAGGGGGGCTAAACGGTACGCTTCCCGAGTGGGAGAACTGATCGGCTACGCCAGATGCTCGACCGTCCTGCAAGACCTCACCGCCCAGCGCGAGATCCTCGCGTCCCTCGGCGTCGCCGACGACCGGATCTACCTCGACAAGGGCCTGACCGGAACCAACCGCAGCCGCCCCGGCCTTGACCAGGCCCTGGCAGCCGTACGCGCCGGTGACACCTTGGTCGTCCCCAAACTCGACCGCCTCGCCCGCTCGGTCCCCGACGCCCGCGACATCGGCGACACCCTGCTCGCCCGCGGCATCCGCCTCTCGCTCGGCGGCACCATCTACGACCCCGCCGACCCCATGTCGAAGATGTTCTTCAACATGCTGGCGGTCTTCGCCGAGTTCGAGGCCGATCTGCTGAAGATGCGCACTCGTGAGGGCATGGCGATCGCCCGCTCCAAGGGCAAGCTCAAGGGCAAGCAGCCCAAGCTGTCGGCCCGCCAGCAGGCCGAGCTGGTGCGCATGCACTCCTCCGGCGAGTACAGCATCACGGACCTGATGGAGGTCTTCACCGTCGGCCGCGCGACCGTCTACCGGGTCCTGGACCGGGCGAAAGCCCAGCAGAGCGCATGAGCGCATAACTCCCCCTTACTGTCGGAGAGTTTCGTGAGCGGAGCGGGAACACTCCGGACGGGGCCGGCGCAGTGAGGTCATGGCCGGTCAGGAGGGACGGTTGATGGAAGCAGCCGCACAGGACGGGGACCCCGCCCCGCTGACGGGCTTCAGCGACGCTCAGCGCCTAGAGGCGATCGAGCGCTGGCGGCTGCTGCGGCCCACCTCGAAGACGATGTCCCGCTGGCCCAGGTGGCCGAGTCCTGCGGGGTCCCCGAGCGGACGTTGCGCCGCTGGCGTGCCGCCTTCCAGGCCGGCGGCCTGGCCGGGCTGGTGCGCCGGCCGCGCTCGGACCGTGGCCGGGCGCGGATGCCTGAGCCGTTGCGGCTGCTGATCGAGGGCCTGGCGCTGCGGCCGCCCCGCAGGAGCGTCGCGGTGATTCACCGGCAGGCCGTCAGCGTCGCCACCGCGCAGGGGTGGCCGGTCCCCGGATACTCCACCGTGCACGAGATCGTCCGAAACCTTGATCCGGCGCTCGTCGCGCTCGGGGTGGAGGGCGCCAAACGCTACCGGGAGGTGTATGAGCTGGTGCATCGCAGGGAGGCATCCAAGCCGAACCAGATCTGGCAGGCCGACCACACCGAGCTGGACCTGTGGGTCGTGGACCCCAAGGGCCGGCCGGCCCGGCCGTGGCTGACCGCCATCGAGGACGACCACTCCCGCGCGATCGCCGGGTACGCGGTCAACCTGGAAGCACCCTCGGCGCTGTCCACCGCGCTGGCCTTCCGGCAGGCGATCTGGCGCAAGACCGAGCCGCTGTGGCGCGTGTGCGGCATCCCCGAGGTGTTCCACCTCGACCACGGCAGTGACTTCACCTCCTCTCACCTGGAACAGGTGATGGCCGACCTGCGCGTGCGGCCGATGTTCAGCAAGAAGGGCCAGCCGCACGGCCACGGCAAGATCGAACGGTTCATGGAGACCATGAACCAGATGTGCCTGGCCCCCCTGCCCGGCTACGCCCCCAAGGGCAGCAAGGACCGCGCCGCCCAAGCCCAGCTGACCCTCGCCGGGCTCGACGCCGCGATCGGCCAGTTCATCCGCGAGGTCTACAACCTGCGACCGCACTCGGAAACCCGCCTCCCGCCCCAGGCCCGGTGGGAGGCCGGCGCGTTCATCCCCCGCATGCCCGACTCCCTGGAGCAGCTGGACCTGCTGCTGTGCACCGTCGCCAAACCGCGCAAGGTGCACACCGACGGCATCCAGTTCCTGGCCCTGCGCTACATCGACCCGGTCCTGGCCGACTACGTCGCCGAACAGGTCACCATCCGCTACGACCCCCGCGACATCACCGAGATCCGCGTCTACCTGCGCCACCCCGACGGCACCGACGACACCTTCCTATGCCGGGCGATCTGCCCGGAACTGTCCGGCGAGACCGTCAGCCTCAAAGAGATCACCGCCGCGCGCAACGCCCGCCGCAAACATCTGCGCGGCCGGCTCGCCACCCGCAGCACCGTTGTCGACACCCTGCTGGCCCTGCACGACGAACCGCTGCCCGCCGCCTACCCGGCCACGACCGGGCTGCGCCAGTGGACCACCTCCGACCAGGCCACCACCACCCACGACGCAGGCGACACTCCTACCCCTGGTGACGGTCCGCGACTCAAACGCTACTGGAATGAGTGAGCGGCGCTCCGGCCGGAAAGACACCCGGCGTGGATGAGCCCG
>NZ_JADOGI010000204.1 GCF_015645445.1 Nonomuraea cypriaca
GGAGGCGGGGCGGGCCTGGTGACGTACGCGACGCCGTACAGGGCCAGCAGGGCGACGACCACCAGCGTCAGCAGGCCGAACCTGTTCTCCACGAACGCCTTCATCACGCCCCCACCAGCACCGCGCCTGAAGCCTCCACGCTCTCCTGCGGGCGCCGGCCGGGCGCGGCCAGGACGGCCATCATCAGCACGAGCGCTCCCTGCACCCACAACCACGGCTTGTGCAGGACGCGGACCGGCCGGGCGGGCACGCGGGTGACGGGCTCGGCCAGCCGCCAGAGGCCGCCCGCGTCCGACAGGCTCATGCGCTCCAGCGACGGCTGGGAGTCGAGCGTCCTGGCCAGCTCCCGCGTGACGGGAGGCGCCACGGCCACCATCCCGATGCCGAGCCGGGCCAGCGTGACCGCGTCGCCGCCACGCCCGCCGACGAGGCCCTGCGTGGCCGTGGAGACGCGGGTGCGTGCCTCGGACGCCACCGGCAGCTCAGGCTCGCCGATCAGCGGCATGCGGCCGTGCAGCACGGTGAACTCCGCGCCCTTGATCACCAGCGTCCGCTCGCCCTGCGTGGTACGCGCCGCCGCCAGTGCGGGGAGCACGTCGGGCGCGTCCCCGGTGAGCGGACCGCGTACACCGGTGAACATCCAGTGGCCCGCGGCGAGCAGCGGCGTGCTGAACGCCACCCCCGCCACCAGCGTCGCCCCCAGCCTGCGCAGCCCGCGGCCCGCGCGCAGCTCGGACAGCCGGTGCGCGGTCAGGCCCACGAGGACCAGCAGCCCGATCCCCGCGAACGCCAGCGGCACGCCCGGCCAGGCCCGCGCCCCCTCGACGGTGATCCGGCTGACCAGGATCGCGGCGAGCACCCCGTACAGGGCCACGCCCCAGCCGATCGCGACGATCATCCGCTGGCGGCGCATGAGGAGCGCGGCAAGCGCCGCCGCCAGCAGACCTGCGGTCACCCAGAACGGCGGCAGCCCCGGCCCTCCGGGGCTCAGCGCGAGCAACGACTCAGGGGCGAGACCCGGGTCGGCCAGGGCGGGATCGTGCAGCCCGGCTTCGAGCAGGATCCTGCCTGGATCCGCCACAAGCCCGGCCAGCCAGGGGAACAGCAGCGCCACCGGCGCCAGCAGCGCGATGGCCGTCGAGGTCACCACGCCGGGCCTGACGCCGCCGAACGCGACCGCGGCGAGCACTCCGAGTACGGCGAACATGGGGTAGACCAGCGGCACGAACGCCGTACCCACGGCGAGCAGCAGCCCGAGGGTCCAGGCGGCGCGGCGGGCGCGGCGGCGTTCCGCCGACAGCAGGGTGGTGCCCAGCGAGGCGTAGACCGGCACGAGCACGAACACCACCGCAGTGCCCAGCCGGCCCGCCGCGATCGCCCCGGTCGCGACGGGCAGCAACGCGTACGTCCCCGCCGCCCACGCCCGTGCGGGCACCGCCGGGATGACGTGCCTGGTCGCCAGGTACGCCGCCGCGCCCGCCAGCGGCACCGAGCCGAGCAGGAGCACGGAGACGGCCAGCCACGTCTTGCCGAACGCGAGCGTGGACAGGGCCGCGAGCACCGCGACGTACGGCGGCGCCCAGGCATTCGAGCCGAACCCGATGTCGTGGGAGCCCTCGGTGTAGAAGGCCCAGAGGTCGGCGGCGCCGCCCGTGACCGGTACGAGCGCCCCGCCGCCGAGCCGTTCGCCGCCGAGGAGTGAGCGCTCGGCGATGAGGGCCACGACGGTCAGCGCGAGCATGAGGACGACGCCGGGACGGCTGATGAAGCGTTTGACCGCGCCGGTGTCCACCGGCACGGCCTCGTACCCCGCCGGGTCCTCCGGCGACGTGTGATGGTGGCGACCGGCCGAGTCGACGGGCGCCTCCCCGGCGAGGAAGCTCTGCACCATGTCGGTCAGCCGCCGATAAGCCGCCCCCCGCGGCGTCATCAACCGCCTCACACGGATGTATCCCTTTTTGCGGCCGTGTTTGCGGGCCCGGCGCGCCCCCAGCAACCGGAACGGGTGCGCCAGGATCGAGCCCATGGCCACCGCCTCGTCCAGCGCGTTCGCGGGCTGCTTGCTGAGGACGAACAGCAGCGTGCGGAAGGCCGAGCCGAGCACGTTCCGCAGCAGGGCCCAGAGCATCGCGCCGAACGGCAGGTTCGCCATGATCACGAAGAGCGCGTTCCGCCGGTCGAGCCTGCGCGGGTGGTCGCCGCTGACCGCGATCCGCCGCCGCCTGCGCGCCGCCGCCTCGGCGTGCCAGGCCACGGCGAAGGTCACGTTCAGCACCTTGTGCCCGGCGTTGCGCACCCGCCAGCACAGGTCGAGGTCGTCGCGGAACAGCGGGAAGAACGGATCCAGCCCGCCCACCTGCTCCCACACGTCGCGGCGGATCAGCATCCCCGCCGTGGACACCGACAACACCTCGCGCGTGCCGTCGTGCTGTCCCTGGTCGAACTCGCGCGGCTCCAGCCCCGTGTCCCTGCGACCCGTACGCCCCACGGTCACGCCGATCTCGAGCAACCGCCGGCGGTCGAGCCAGTCGCGCAGTTTCGGCCCCAGCACGGCCGCCTTGGGATCCTGCTGGGCGGCGGAGATCAGGGCCTCCAGCGCGCGCCTGTCGGGGGCGCAGTCGTCGTGGAGCAGCCAGATCCACTCGTCGCGCCCGCCGGGCGGCAGCTTCGCCAGCACCTCGGCCACGGACTCGCCGAAACCGGTCGAACGGGGCAGGGAGATCACGTTGCCGCGGCCGAGCGTCTCGGCGAGCAGGCCGGCCGAGCCGTCCCTGCTGCCGTTGTCGACACCCACCGCGCGGTCGGGTCTGCGGCTCTGGCTCGCCAGCGCGCGCAGCGTCTCCCCGAGCCAGCGCGCGCCGTCATGGGCGACGACGATCGCGGTGACGTAGGGACGGGACATGGGCGGGCGACTCCTGGGGGTTGATCAGGCGCGCCCACCATACAGGCGAAACCCGATCAGGAGATGTGAAGGGGTCACACGGCGATCCGCGTGACCCCTTCAGCCATATGCCGTCAAGAAACCTGCTCATCGGGCTCGCAGCCGCAGCCCGCTGGGCAGGTTTCTCATCGGACTAAACGGCCTGGCGCTTGATCCGTCTGCGTTCCCGCTCGGACAGCCCACCCCAGATGCCGAACCGCTCATCGTGTTCGAGTGCGTATTCGAGGCACTCGGCACGGACCTCGCACGATCGGCAGACCTTCTTGGCCTCTCGGGTGGAGCCACCCTTCTCCGGGAAGAACGCCTCTGGATCCGTCTGCGCGCACAACGCACGCTCCTGCCAGCCGAGTTCTTCAGCGTCAAGCTGATCCTGTGCGATGACCGGATCGGTCACTGCACACCTCCCTGCCGCCCGCCCGCAATGGAGCCCCCCATGGACGCCTTCCTTACTACCCACCCACCGGAAGGCGTAACAACATGGTTGTAATTACACGCGCGTGCCGTACGTGACGTCAAGCGGCATGCGAGTATCCGGGGAAAGACCAGATCTCGCCCCGGTGCGTGCGGCATGTGCTGTTCGTACCCGGCCGACACCCCTACGCGCATGGCATCGGCCCGGCCCGTTCAACGCTGTCAACGGTCGGAACCGTACCAGGGCGGGATAGACGCCCGCCCGTGGCCCACCTTCTCTCTAGCAGTCCATTGCCGGTCCGTTACCTGCGTGGCTCGTTGGGGGTGTATATGGCCGTCGGGTCGATCGGGTCGTCGCCAGGACCCCGGCCGAACGACGAGGCGTCGATCCGCATCGTCGCCTCTGCGTGGGTCTCCGGCCAGCCCGCGCCGGGCGCCTGGTGCTGCGCCTGGTGGGTCGGCTGGTAGGGCTGCGGCTCGTACGCGCCCTGCTGGGGCTCGTACGCGTTCTGCTGGGGCTCGTACGCGTTCTGCTGAGGTTGCTGCGGGGGTTGCTGCGGGTGGCCGAACGGGTCGTCGTACGCCACACCGGGCCGGCTGGAGTAGTCGGGGGTCCGGAGGTCGGGCTGGGTGCCGGCGGCGGGATGCTGGTACGTCTCCGCCTGCTGGTAGGCGTCCATGAGCTGCTGCGAACGCGGGTCCACCGGCGGGTCGGGCTCCTGGTACGCGGGCGGGGTGGCGTACTCCTGGCCCGAGTAGGCGGTGAACGACTGACCCTGCTGATTCCCGGGCTGGCCCCCGGGCTGACCGGGCTGGCCTCCGAGCTGGTCGCCCAGTTGGTCGCCCTGCTGGTCGAACGCGCTCTGGCCGTACTGGGGGTACGGGACGCTGGGGACGGTCTCGCCGACGGGCGGGGCGTACTGCTGCTCGGCGAAGGCGTTGGGGGCGGCCTCCGGCGGCGCGTACGGGTTCTGGTGGTCCGCCTGCGAGGCGTAGGAGCCGGACTGGTCACCGGCGGGCGCGTACGGGTTCGGGCTGGGCTGGCCGTACATGTTCGGCTGGCTGTCGGCCGGGACGTACGGGGCGGGCTGGTACTCGGCCGCCGGGGTGGAGTACTCCTGGCCGGCGGGTGTGGTGTCGGCGGGAGCGTAGCCCTGCTGGCCGGAGGGGGTGGTGTCGGCGGGGACGTAGCCCTGCTGGCCGAAACCGGAGTCCTGACCGAAACCGGAGTCCTGGCCGAAGCCCTGCGCCGGATACGCCTGCTCGGCCTGCCGGTCGGCGGGCGCGGCGGGGAGCGCGCCCCTGATCGGCGGATACCCCTCCTGCCGCGGCGCGGTCTGGGGCTCGGACTGCTCCTGGCCGAACTGGTGGGGCTCGGACGGCGCGTAGGGGGACTGCTCGGACGGGGGCGCGTAGGGCGACTGCTCGGGCTGGCCGCCGAAGCTCGGCGGCTGCTGCCCGTAACCCGGCTGGGTCTGGCCGTACGAAGGCTGCTGACCAGAAGGCTGCTGGCCGTAGTCGGGCTGCCCGCCGAAAGCGGGGTCCTGCTGCCCGTAGGCGGGCTGCTGGCCCGACGGCGGCTGCTGCCCATAGCCGGGTTGCTGACCGGGCGGGGGCTGCTGGCCGGAGGGGGGCTGCTGGCCATAGCCGGGCTGCTGGCCGTAGGGAGCCTGCTGGCCAGAAGGCTGCTGGCCGTAGCCGGGCTGCTGACCGGACGGAGGCTGGCCGTAGGCGGGCTGGCCCGAAGGGGGTTGCTGGCCGTACTGAGGCTGCTGGCCGTAACCGGGGCCCTGCTGCCCCTGCTCGGGGAACTGCTGCTGCCCGCCGTAGTACGGCGCCTGCTGGCCGAACTGCGGCTGGTGGTACACCTGCGCGACCGGCCGCTCTGGCAGCACCTGCGGAAGCAGGTAGACCAGCGCGACCGCGGTCAGCGCGAGCGTGGGCACCCCGTTGAGCACGAACTCGATCGTCGACCGCGCCCCGCCCCCGGCGAACAGCCCGAGGACCAGCGCCAGCATGCCGAACACCGCGGCCAGGAGCAGTCCGGCCGCCGCCGCGTACGCGATCGGCTTGGCCTTGGGTGACGGCTCGCCGACCTTGGTCACGAGCAGCACCGCGCCCAGGAGCAGCGCGGTGACGACCGGGTTCGTCAGGCCCGGGAGGTTGATCGCGGCGCGCTCCATGAACGTCAAGGAGACGGACGAGCTGATCAGGATGTGACCGATCGTCAGCAGCACGTTCACCAGACCGGCGACGAGAATGATCCAGGCGGCCGGCTCCTTCAGCCGCACAACATCAAATTTGCTCACAAGTACCCCCATCGGACCCTTTGGCCCGAAGGGAGTTTGCCACATCACTGACTCGCTTGCCGGGAGTCCCAGGATCACCTTCTATCTCATTTAGGGGTATACCAGGAAGTTCGCCCCTATCAAGTAGGGGAAAACCGGTGGTGTCAGAACCGGTGAAAGACTGGTTCTCATGCACATCGTGTCCCTCGCCGGCGGCATCGGCGGCGCCCGTTTCCTGCGCGGCCTGCGTACCACCGAGCCAGACGCCCAGATCACCGTCATCGGCAACACGGGTGACGACATCACCCTCTTCGGCCTGCGGGTCTGCCCCGACCTCGACACCGTGATGTACACCCTGGGCGACGGCATCGACGAGAAGCGGGGCTGGGGCCGGGCCGAGGAGTCCCACGTCGTCAAGGAGGAGCTGGCCGCGTACGGCGTGGAGCCGCAGTGGTTCGGGCTCGGCGACCGTGACTTCGCCACCCACATCGTGCGCTCGCAGATGCTGGAGGCCGGCTACCCGCTCTCGCAGATCACGGAGGCCCTCTGCGCGCGCTGGCAGCCGGGCGTGCGGCTGCTGCCGATGACCGACGACCGCTGCGAGACCCACGTGGTGATCGAGGACGAGCGCGGCAAGCGCGCCATCCACTTCCAGGAGTGGTGGGTCCGCCTGCGCGCCTCCGTCCCCGCGCAGTCGTTCGCGCTGGTGGGGGCCGACTCGGCCAAGCCCGCGCCGGGTGTTCTGGAGGCGATCGACCAGGCCGACCTGGTCATCCTGCCGCCGTCCAACCCGGTCGTGAGCATCGGCACGATCCTGCAGGTCCCCGGCATCCGCTCCGCCCTGACCGCCAAGACCGTGGTCGGCGTCTCACCGATCATCGGCGGCGCGCCGGTGCGGGGCATGGCCGACGCCTGCCTGACTGCCATCGGGGTGGAGACGTCGGCCCAGGCCGTCCTGGAGCTCTACGGCGCCGGCCTGATCGACGGCTGGCTGGTGGCTGAGCAGGACGAAGGGGTCACGCTCGACGGGGTCCAGGTGGTCGCCCGCCCCCTCCTCATGCACGACGCGGAAGCCGCAGCCGACATCGCCCGTACCGCACTCGACCTCGCTCAGGAGCTCGCCCGATGACCACACCAGCCCATGTCGAAGTGATCGCCGTGCCCGGGATCGGGGAGGTGCGGCCGGGCGACGACGTGGCGGCCCTGCTCGCAGACGCCGGCCTGCGCGACGGCGACATCGTGGTCGTCACCTCCAAGATCGTGAGCAAGGCCGAGGGCCGCGTGCGCCGGGCGCCCGACCGCACCCAGGCGATCGCGGACGAGACCGAGCGCGTGGTCGCCAGGCGCGGCGACACCGTGATCTCCCAGACCCGGCACGGGTTCGTCATGGCCGCGGCCGGGGTCGACGCCTCCAACACCGAGCCGGGCACGGTGCTGCTCCTCCCCGACGACCCCGACGCCTCGGCCAGGCGCATCAGGGCGGGCCTGGCCGTGCGCGCGGGCGTGATCGTCTCCGACACGTTCGGCCGGCCGTGGCGCAACGGGCTCACCGACGTGGCCATCGGGGTGGCGGGCATGCGCCCGCTCGACGACTTCCGCGGCACCTCCGACGGCTACGGCAACGCGCTCAGCGCCACGGTCACGGCGCTGGCCGACGAGATCGCGAGCGCGGGCGAGCTGGTCAAGGGCAAGCTCGGCGGGGTGCCCGTGGCGATCGTGCGCGGGCTGTCCCACCTGGTCACCGACGACGACGGGCCCGGGGTGCGACCGCTGGTGCGGGCGGCCGACGACGATCTCTTCCGGTACGGGTCGCGGGACGTCGTGTTCGCCCGGCGTACGATCAGGGAGTTCTCCGACCGTCCCGTCGATCCGGCGGCGGTGCGCAGGGCGGTGGGCGCCGGGATCGCCGCGCCCGCGCCGCACCACACGACCCCGTGGCGGTTCGTGCTGGTCGAGTCGCCGCAGACGCGGACGAAGCTGCTCGACGCGATGCGCGAGGCGTGGATCGCGGACCTGCGCGGCGACGGGTTCGGCGAGGAGTCGATCGCCAAGCGGGTCAGGCGCGGCGACGTGCTGCGCAACGCCCCCTGTCTGGCGGTGCCGTGCCTGGTGATGACCGGCTCGCACACGTACGGAGACGCCAGGCGCGACGCGGCCGAGCGGGAGATGTTCGTGGTGGCGACCGGCGCCGGCGTGGAGAACTTCCTGGTCCAGCTCGCCGTCGAGGGCCTCGGCTCAGCGTGGGTGTCGTCCACGATGTTCTGCCGGCCGGTCGTCCGCGAGGTGCTCGACCTGCCCGAGTCGTGGGATCCGATGGGCTGCGTGGCCATCGGTCACGCGGCCGCCCCGCCGCGCGACCGCGCGCCCCGCGATCCCGGGGACTTCATCCTCACGCGCTGACCGCGGTCTGGAACTCGGGTAAGCAAACAGTTTACCGTTAGGAAAGTTTCCTTTACATTTGGACCATCCCCCCATGTAAAGGAGCCACTTCATGAGAAGGACTCTCACGTTGGCCGCCGTGGCGGTGATCGCGATCGCCACCACGGTGTTCAACACCAGTCCGGCGTGGGCGCACGGATACGTCCTGTCGCCGCCGAGCAGGCAGGCCAACTGCGCCCAGGGCAAGGTGCCCGACTGCGGCAACATCGTCTACGAGCCGCAGAGCGTCGAAGGGCCGAAGGGCCTGCGCAACTGCCACGCCAACCTGGGGCAGTTCGCTCAGCTCAGCGACGAGAGCAAGCCCTGGCCTGTCGCGGCGGTGGGCAGCTCGGTCACCTTCACCTGGACGTTCACCGTCAGGCACCGCACCGCCAACTACGAGTACTACGTCGGCAACACCCGGGTGGCCACGTTCAGTGGCAACAACGAGCAGCCCCCGCCGACGGTCTCGCACACGGTCAACCTCTCCGGCTACTCCGGCCGCCAGAAGGTCCTGGCCATCTGGAACATCTCCGACACGACCAACGCCTTCTACTCCTGCGTCGACGTACAGGTCGGCGGAGGCGGCAACCCGAACCCGACGCCGACTCCCACGCCGACCGTCACGCCGACCCCCAGGCCGACGCCGACGGTGACCCCGACGACGCCCTCGGGCACCTGGCGGGCCGGTACCACGTACGCGGCCGGCAACACGGTGACCTACAACGGCGCCACCTACCGCTGCATCCAGCCACACACCGCGATCGCCGGCTGGGAGCCGTCCAACGTCCCGGCGCTCTGGCAGCGCGTCTAGCTTCGTCACAAGGGCGGCGCCGTTTTCGCCGGCGCCCCCCTTGTCATGTCACCTGTCATGTCACCGGCTTGCAGGTGCGCGGGCCGGGCGAGATCGGCCCCCGGCTGCCGTCGCCTGACCTGAGCCCGCCCGCCGGACGATCTCCTGTGCCTGCGCGCCCTTCAGCCAGCGGGCGAACACCGCGGACGCCTCGGCCACCGTGGGATCGGTGGCGGTGACGACGTACGGGTAGTTGATCGTGCCCTCGCGCGGATGCAGCGCGACGACGGGGTCCGGCAGCGCGCTCGCACCCCGCCTGCGGGCCAGCCTGATCCACGCCGACGAGTCGGCGATCCACCCGTCGGGCCGCTCTCGCAGCACACCCGCCCGGTCGCCGATCAGCGTGCGCAGGACGGTGGCGGACGGGTGCTCGGTCACCTGGA
This sequence comes from Nonomuraea cypriaca, assembly GCF_015645445.1. GTDB lineage: Bacteria > Actinomycetota > Actinomycetes > Streptosporangiales > Streptosporangiaceae > Nonomuraea > Nonomuraea cypriaca. The sequence goes on from NZ_JADOGI010000204.1 coordinate 9,295, forward strand.
CCAGCACGCACCGGCCGCCCACCGACGTCCCCGTCTCGTTGAACCGCCCCGCCGCCTCCATGACCGCCGGGGCCACGTCGACCGCGGCGGCCACACCGACCAGAACAGGCTCTCGTGTGGCGCACAGCAGGCCACCGCCGCCGAGCGCCACGAAGACCGCTCCCGCCACGATGGCCACGGCCGCGATCCCCGCCAGCATGCCGCGCTGAAACGCCTTCCTGCGTCGCTGCGCGGGCGGCAGCGCGGCGCGGTGCTGACCCAACCGCACGGTGAACCTCTCTCCGGGGGAGTGACGATTCTCCCAGCGCCTCCCGCAGCGCCTCCCATGGTGGGCGCAAGCCTTGTTAGAACATGTTATAGCTAGGCGATCGGCGTGATCGGCAACCACTTTCTCCTGACGCTCTGGCAGACGCCGTCGCTGGCCGTGGAGGCCTGGAGGCGTTCGGGGGACGGGAGGCCGTACTCGGTGGTGCGCTGCCGCACCGGCCGGCCGGTGACCTCGACCATCTCGCGCAGCTCGCTGACGGTCTTGTAGGACCCGTTCTCGGAGCCCGCCATCCTGCTGATGGTCTCCTCCATGAGCGTGCCGCCGAGGTCGTTGACGCCGCCCTGGAGCACCTGGCGGCACAGGTCGTCGCGGAGCTTCACCCAGGAGCACTGGATGTTCTTGATCGCGCCGTGCAGCAGGATCCTGGCCAGGGCGTGCACGGCCCGGTTCTCCTGCGGCGTCGGACCCGGCCTGGCGACCCCGGCCAGGTAGATGGGGGCGCTGGTGTGCACGAACGGCAGCAGCACGAACTCGGAGAAGCCGCCGGTCCGCTCCTGGAGGCTCCTGATCAACTTGATGTGGCGCACCCAGTGCAGGTGGTCGTCGACGTGCCCGTACATCATGGTGGAGGTCGTCGGGATGCCCACCTCGTGCGCCGTCGTGACGACCTCGATCCACTCCTTGGCGGGCAGCTTGCCCTTGGTCAGCACCCACCGCACGTCGTCGTCCAGGATCTCCGCCGCCGTGCCAGGCAGCGAGTCCACGCCCGCCTCCTTGGCCGCCTCCAGCCAGTCTCTGACGGACATGTCGGTCCGGCTGGCCCCGTTGACGACCTCCATCGGCGAGAACGCGTGGACGTGCATGCCGGGCGTCCGCTGCTTCACGGCCTTGGCGATCTCGAAGTAGGCGGTGCCGGGCAGATCCGGATGGATGCCGCCCTGCATGCACACCTCGGTCGCCCCGGCCGCCCACGCCTCCTCCGCCCGCTCGGCCACCTGGTCGAGACTCAGCGTGTACGCGTCGGCGTCGGTCCGCCGCTGGGCGAATGCGCAAAAGCGGCAGCCCGTGTAGCAGACGTTGGTGAAGTTGATGTTCCTGTTGACGACGTAGGTGACGTCGTCGCCCACGGCCTGCTTCCTGAGATCGTCGGCGATGGCCGCCAGCTCGTCGAGCGCACCGCCCTCGGCCCCCAGCAGCGCGACGGCCTCGGCGTCCGTCAGCCCGGTGGGGTCGGCCGCCGCCCGCCTGAGCGCCTGCCGTACGTCGCCCGGGGTCGCGGCGGGTGAGCTCGGGGTGAGGCGGTCGCGGAGGGCGTCCCAGTCGCCGTAGACGTTGTCGAAGTCGTCCCGCCGGTCATGCGTACGCCCCGAGGTGTCCACCTCGACGTGCAGGTCGACGCGTCCCGACGCGGTGAAGCCGCCGTCGGGCTCCTGCCACGGCAGCCCCCGCGGGACCGCCTCCTCACGGGCGAGCCCGGTGACCGGGTCCGCCAGGGCGGCCACGTGCGCGGACAGCCGCGGATCCAGCCACGGCTCGCCGGCCAGCACGTACTCCGGATAGATCGTCAGCCGCTCCCGCAGCTCGAACCCGGCGGCGGCCGTGCGCTCGGCCAGGTCGTCGATCTGCGGCCATGGGCGTTCCGGGTTGACGTGGTCGGGCGTGAGTGGTGACACCCCGCCCCAGTCGTCGATCCCCGCCCTGATCATCAGCTCGTACTCCGAGTCGACCAGGTTGGGTGGCGCCTGGACGCGTACGCGGGGGCCGAGAACGAGGCGGGTGACGGCGATGGTGGCGGCGAGTTCCCGCAGGTCGGCGTCCGGCAGGCCGCGCATGGCCGTGTCCGGCTTGGCGCGGAAGTTCTGGACGATGACCTCCTGGATCGCCCCGTACTCGCGGGCCACCCGCCGGATGGCGAAGATCGACTCGGCGCGGTCGGACACGGTCTCGCCGATGCCGATCAGCAGGCCGGTGGTGAACGGCACGTTGGTCCGCCCGGCGTCCTCCAGCACCCGCAGCCGCACGGCCGGGTCCTTGTCCGGCGAGCCGTAGTGGGCCTGCCCCTTCTCCTCGAAGAGCCGCCGCGACGTCGTCTCCAGCATCATCCCCATGGACGGCGCCACCGGCTTGAGCCGCTGCAGGTCACGCCACCCCAGCACCCCCGGGTTGAGGTGCGGCAGCAACCCGGTCTCCTCGAGCACCCTGACGGCCATGGCCCGCACGTAGGACAGCGTGTCGTCGTAGCCGTGCGCGTCGAGCCACTCGCGCGCCTGGTGCCAGCGGTCCTCCGGCCGGTCCCCCAGCGTGAACAGCGCCTCCTTGCACCCCATCGCCGCCCCCTGCCTGGCGATCTCCAGCACCTCGTCAGGGCTCAGAAACGGCGACTCCAGCTTGTGCGGCGCGGTGGCGAACGTGCAATAACCACAACGATCCCGGCAGAGCCGGGTCAACGGAATGAAGACCTTCTTGCTGTACGTGACCACCCCGGGCCGCCCGGCGGCGGAAAGACCGGCGTCGCGGACACGGGAGGCGTGGTCGAGCAGGGAGTCGAGATGCTCGCCCCGGGCGTGCAGCAGGATGGTGGCCTCGGTGACGTCGAGGGCCTTCCCGTCACGGGCACGGGCGAGGGCGCGGCGGAGCGCGGAATCGCTGACAAGACTCATACAGGGCACATTACGTCGGCCTGAGTTCACCACCCGCACTCAGGGCGCGTGTCCGTCGCGCGCCGCCGATCCGTGCCCCCGCTCAGAAGGATCCGTAGTGCGCGCGCGTACCGCCGATCCGTGGCCCCGCTCAGAAGGACCTGTAGTCGCGTACGGCCATCCGCGGCCCCCGCGCCGGCGGGCGCAGCCCGGTCAGCCAGACGAGGATCGCGGCGCGATGCCGATGCCCCTGGTACGGCTCAAGCAACCGCAACATCCCGGGATCGTCGGTCTTCTCCCCGGTCAGGGCGTACCCCACCAGCTTGGCCAGATGAAAGTCGCCGACGCTCACGGCGTCGGGGTCGCCGAAGGCGCGCTGGCGCACCTCGGCCGACGTCCACACGCCGATCCCCGGCAGCGCCCGGAGCAGCCGGTCCAGCTCCTCCGTCGTGGCGGCGGCCTCCAGCTTGGCGGCGTGCCAGGCGGCGTTCGCGATGGTCCTGGCGCGCACCGCCTCCGCGCCCGCGCGGTGCCAGTGCCAGACCGGGATCTGCCGCCACACCGCCGCGTCGGGGATCACCCGCATCCCCTCGGGCGCCGGTCCCGGCGCGGGCTCGCCGTAGCGGTGCAGCAACCACCGCCAGGCCCGCCACGCCTCCCTGCCGACCACCTTCTGCTCCAGCACGGCGGGTACGAGGGCCTCCATGACCCGACCCGTCCTGCCGATCCGCAGCCCCGGGTGCTTCCTGACCACCTCCGCCAGAACCCGATGTTTGACGACAAATCCGGAAATGTCGTCGAAGGCTCCCAGCAACGCGGGCAACGTCTCCAGCGCCCACTCCGCCCCGGGACCCCACGCCTGCCCGTGGACCCGGCCGCCCATGACGCTCACCTTGAGCGTGCACGGCCCGTCGGGCGTCCTGGAGGTGCGCCACACGGCGCCGTCGGCGCTCTGGCGCCAGGTGGGATCACCGCTGCCGTGCCGGTGCGGAGCCAGCACCAGCCCCACGTCCAGCGCCGCGTCAGGCACCCACGTCCGCTCCATCACCCGTCCAGTGTGCCTCTGCCACCCCCTGGTCACGCCGCCCGGTGTCAGGCCCCGGCCCGGGCAGGCGAGAACCGTCAGACAGCGCGGCGCCCTCTCGGGCGGGCGAGAGCGGTCAGACGTCGCTGGAGTAGCGCACCGCCCGCTCGGGCAGCTCCACCCCCGGCCAGATCCGCACCCCGTGCCGCAACTCGTTGCCGGGACCCACGACGGCCCCGTCGCCGATCACCGCGTCGCGCACCACCGTGCCCGCGCAGACCCGTGCCCCCTTGCCCACCACCGCGTCCGTCACGGCGGCCCCCGACTCCACGACGCTGTCGTCGAGCAGCACCGACCCGGTCACCGTGGCCCCGGCCTCGACGACGGCTCGCGCGCCGACCGCCGTGCCACCCCGCACCTTGGCCTCAGGGGAGATCCTGGCCCCGTCGAGCGCCAGGCATTCGCCCGTCGGCCCGGGCAGTGCCGGCGAGTCCAGCCGCCCCAGCACCAGATCCCGCGACCCCTGTACGAAGGCGGCAGGCGTGCCGACATCCAGCCAGTAGGTCCGATCGGCGTAACCGAGCACCAGCTCCCCCGACTTGATCAGCCCGGGGAACGTCTCCCGCTCAACCGACACGACCTCGCCGCACGGGATCGAGTCGATCATCGACCGGGTGAACACGTAGCACCCGGCGTTGATCCGGTTGGTCACGGGATTGGGCGTCTTCTCCAGGAAGGCCGTCACCCGCCCGGTCTCATCCGTCGGTACGCACCCGAACCGCGTGGGATCGTCCACTTCTGTCAAATGGAGCGTTACAGCGGCCCGCCGTGCGAGATGAGCGCGCACCTGGTCACCGATGTCATGCCCGGAGAGGATGTCGCCGTTGAGAATGAGCACGGGGTCGCCGGGGCCGGAGTCGAGCGCTTCCGCGGCGTTGCGAATCGCCCCGCCGGTGCCGAGCGGGCTCTCCTCCGTCATGTATTCGAGCGAGAGCCCGAACGCCGCCCCGTCACCGAAGGCGGGCTCGAACATCGCCGCCTTGTACGAGGTCGCGAACACGATCCGGCGCACGCCGAACGCACGCGCACGGGCGAGTTGGTGCGCCAGGAACGGCACCCCCGCGGTCGGCAGCAGCGGCTTCGGCGTGCCCAGTGTCAGCGGGCGCAGGCGCGTGCCCTGGCCCCCGACCAGGAGGATCGCCTCGAGGCCTGGCAAAGAGCTCTCCATCACTCCGTGAGGCTACCGAACTATTCGATCGCGCGTAGATAGGAACTGAGATGAGCCTCGGCCGAGGCGTCCCAGGTGAATTCGCGCGCTCGGGCGAGCCCGGCCTCCTGCAACTGCCGTCTCCGCTCGGAGGAGGCGAGCAACTGCGCCAACGCCGTGGCGATGCTGTCGGCGTCCGGCTCGGTGTAGGCGACGGCGTCGCCGCCCACCTCGGGCAGCGAGGTGCGGTGTGTCGTCAGCACCGGCGCGCCGCAGGCCATGGCCTCGAGCACCGGCAGCCCGAAGCCCTCGCCGCGCGAGGGGAAGGCCACCACGAGCGCGCCGCCGAGGAACCCGGGCAGGTCGGGGGCGCGCAGGTAGCCCGGCCGCACCACCCTGACCGTCGCCTCGACCTCTCGGCAGGCGGCGTCGACGTCGTCCTGGTGTACTCCGCCGCCGATCACCAGCGCGGGCGGCCTCTCCAGCTTCTTCACCGCGGCGGCGAAGCCGCGAATCAGGTTGGGAACGTTCTTGCGGGGATCGAGCGCGCCGAGGAAGGCCACGTAAGGCTGGCCGTGCAGCCCGCACCTCATGGCGGCCCGGCGGATCTCCTCCTCGCTCGGCGGGTGGAACTGCGCCATGTCCACACCGTGGTAGGCGACGTCGATGCGGGTCGGGTCGGCGGCCAACACCCGTACGAGCTCGTCCCGCGTCGCCTTGGACGGCACGATCACCCGCCGCGCGTGGCGTACGGCGGTGCGGGTGGCCGAGCGGAAGAACGACGCCCGCGGGCCGTGCTGCTCGGGCTCGGTGAACCAGGTGGCGTCGTGAACCGTCACCACGGTCGGCAGGCCGGAGCTGAGCGGGATGGAGTAGTAGGGGGCGTGGATCACGTCGGCTCCGGCCCGGCGAGCGAGCAACGGCAGGCCGGTCTGCTCCCAGGCGAGCCTGGCGGCCCGGTTGGTGATAGCGACGGGTCCGGCGAGGACCTGGGCGGACGGCGCGAGCCGCCGGTATCGCTCCGCGTCGGCCCGCTGGCAGACCACGGCCGGCTCGACGCCGGCACGGTGCAGCGCGGCCACGAGACCGTCCACATATCTGATCAGCGCGCCACGGTCCGCGGAGACCGCGGCCGCATCGACGAGCACACGAGGCATACGAAGATCTTCTCCCCTCAAGATCAACGTGGGACGACGTCCCCCTCTGAAGTTCAGCTTATGACCAGCGTCCCCCAAATCGTGGGTCAAATCACACCGGGTTGCGCCGCGCCGCAATTCCCGCCAAGCCCGCACAGATCAGATCTCCCACGATAATGACAATGCGGGACGAAAGGGCCACCGCAATTGCGGAGCCGCCTTCAATCTGGGGCGCCAGCACCGCAACCATGGCAATTTCCCGTACTCCCGCGCCCGCAGGGACGACGAAGGTCATGATCCCCAGGCACCACGACACCGCGAACGCGCCGACCGCGAACAGCAGCCCGCCCTGGGGTGCGACGAAGTAGAGGTGCACGCCGTAACACGCCCAGCCGGCCAGCGCCCAGGCGAGCGCGGTGAGCATGCCCCGCCGGGTGAGCGGGCGTTCGAGCGGCTCGCGCTTGAGCCGGCGCAGGACGTAGCCGATGAGGCCGTTGATGACCTTGGGTTCGAGCAGCACCAGGAGCAGCGGGATGAACAGCAGCAGCCAGCCGTACCTGTCCCAGCCGAGTGTGACGAGGGTGACGAGCAGGCCGGTGGCGAGCTGGATCGGCATCATCAGGAAGAACGCCGCGGCGCTGCGCGAGCGCGGCACGCCCAGGTCGCGGCCCATCTCCATCTGGGCGAGCACGGGCCAGACGGCGCCGGGGATGTATTTTCCGAGCTGGCCCACGAAGAACACCTTGGCCGCCGGTCTCAAGGGCAGCGACGAGCCGAGGTCGGCCAGCAGGGTGCGCCAGGTGAGCATCGCCCCGAGCAGCGCGGCGACCACGGCGGCCACCGACCCGGCCAGCGCGGGCCACGTCAGCCTGGCGAACCCGGCCACCACGGCGTCCCACTGCCTGGCCACGGCCCACCCGCCGAAGCCGAGCGCGACCAGCAGGAACCCCAGCCGCACGAGCTTGCCCACGAGCGAGCGCCGGCCCGCCGGCGGGCCGGCGGTCTCGTCCATCGTGTCCGGCCCGGCCGCGCTCACAGCGGGCGCACCCGCTCCGGCGGCTGCGGCAGCGCGGCGCCGGCCGGCCGCCGCGGCGTCTTGGTGGCCACCCACAGGTACGTCGGCACCACGGGAAGCAGCAGCCTGAGCAGGCCACGCGGCGCCTTGGCCAGCACCGTGCGCACCGCCTTCCCGAGCGCCCCGGGGAACAGCTCGGACCCGGCGAACCTGGTCGGCGTGGCCAGCACGGGAAAGGTGTAGTCCCACACGTGGAAGGCCCGCAGCATCCTGCGCAGCCCGCGCCGCGTACGGAACCGCTCGTAGTAGTGGTCGGCCCGCCCGGACGCGCGCACGTAGCGGTCGGCCAGCGCGGGCGGCAGGTACGACAGGAACGGCAGCTTGTAGTGCGGCTCCATGACGCCGAGCCGGTTGCCGAGCCCCAGGTAGAGCACGCCGTCGTCGGACAGCACCCGGTGCATCTCGGCCACCACCGCGTCGGGGTCGACCACGTGCTCGTAGATGTGGTTGAACACCAGCACGTCGAGCGAGGAGTCGGGGAAGGGCAGCGCGGTGCCGTCGCCGCACACGAACGCCACCCGCTCGCCGAACCGGTCGGCCGCCTTGCGCAGCCCCGGCACGTCGATGTCGATGCCCAGTGTGTGGCCGGCCCCGGCCAGCGCCAGCTCGTCGGCGATGAACCCGGCAGAACAGCCCACGTCGCCCACGGTCAGCCCGCCGAGAGGCCCGTGGAAGTGCTCCAGCACCGCGATGATCTTCGCGGCCTTGCGCCTGCGCTTGTCCTCGTCGAGCATGGCGGACTGGAATTCGCTGTATTCGAGCTGAGCGACCCGTTGCTTACCCACGCCGCCCAACAGTACCGACCTCGCCCGGCCTCAACCCCCCTCGACGCCAATTCGACGTCAAAGGTGCTTTGGTACGGTGTCCGGCCTGGACATACATCCACGGACGGGGGCGAAGTGACGCTATTTGACAAGATCCGCGGCGAGTTCATCGACATCGTCGAATGGCTGGACGACAGCCGCGACACCCTGGTCTGGCGGTTCCCTAGGTACGAGAACGAGATCAAGATGGGCGCCCGGCTCGTCGTACGCGAGTCGCAGGTCGCGGTGTTCGTCAACGAGGGCCAGATCGCCGACGCGTTCACGCCGGGGACGTACACGCTGGAGACCCGTAACCTGCCGATCCTGTCGACGTTGCAGGGCTGGAAGCACGGCTTCCACTCGCCGTTCAAGGCCGAGGTGTACTTCGTCAGCAGCCGCCAGTTCGCCGACTTCAAGTGGGGCACGCAGAACCCGATCATGGTGCGCGACCCGGAGTTCGGCCCGGTACGGCTGCGCGCGTTCGGCGCGTACGCCGCCCGCGTGACCGACGCCCCCGCCCTGCTGCGGGAGCTGGCCGGCACGGACCCGCAGTTCCGCACGGAGGAGGTGGAGGGCTACCTGCGCCAACTGGTCGTCGGCCGGCTGGCCCACGCCCTCGCCGGGGTGCCGCTGCTCGACCTGGCGGCAGGCCAGCACGAGATGGGCCGGCGGCTGGCGGAGGCGCTGACCGCGGACCTGGCGGGCGTGGGCCTGGCCATCCCGACCTTCACCATCGAGAACATCTCGCTGCCGCCGGAGGTGGAGCGGGCGCTGGACAAGCGGTCGCAGATGGGCCTGCTGGGCGATCTCGGCGAGTACGCGAAGTTCCAGGCGGCCAACGCCCTGGAGAACGCGGGCGGGGCCGGTGAGGGCATGGGGCTCGGCATGGGCATCGCCGCCGGGCAGCACATGGCCGAAGCCCTGCGGCCGAACCAGCCCCAGGAGGGCCCGCCGCCGCTCCCCGGCCGCTGGTTCCTCGGCGAGAACGGCACCCAGCGCGGCCCGATCGACCAGGCGGACCTGCCCGGTGCCGGGCTGACCCGGGACACGCTGGTGTGGCGGTCCGGGATGCCCCAGTGGACGCCCGCCAGGGACGTTCCCGAACTGGCCCCGCTCCTCGGCGGCACACCACCCCCGCTACCACCCACC
>NZ_JADOGI010000205.1 GCF_015645445.1 Nonomuraea cypriaca
GCGTCGAGCGGGGTGGGGCGTACCTGGAGGATCGGGCGGTCACGGCGCGGACGCTGGCGGCCGACGCGCGGGCCGGTGACCCGGTCGCCCGGCGGGCGATGCGCCGGGCCGGGCGGGCGATCGGCATCGCGGTCGCGTCCGCCACCCACCTGTGCGACCTGGACCTCGTCACGATCGGCGGCGGGTTGTCGCAGGCGGGGGAGCCCTTGTTCGGCCCGCTGGAGAAGGCGCTGAGGGAGCACGCCAGGATGGGGTTCGCCCGCAGCGTCAAGGTCATCCCCGCCGCACTCGGCCAGGAGGCGGGGTTGGTCGGCGCCGCCGCCCTCCTCCTGGCCGGCGACAGCTACCGGACCACTCCCACCCCATCAGGATGAGGGCCCGGTGGCTGCTGACGGCAGCCGCGCCGCTCCGGTGAGGGCGGTGGCTGCTGGACGGTTCCGGCTCTGTCAGGGTGAGGGGTCCGGTGGCTGCTGGACGGCAGCCACCTCGCCCCGGTGCGGGCGGCGGGAGATGCCGGACCGCACTCACCCACAACGGTGAGGGGCCGGCGGTCCGGGCTGATCGGGAGGGCCGCCGGGGTTGGGGAAGGGCTATTCGGTTCTGGAGGTCAGGCCAGGGCCGTCGTCCTGGTGGTGTTCCGTGGTGCGGGAGCCGGGACCAGGCAGTGCGGTGGTCTCGCAGGGGGTGACCGGTCCCTTGACGATGGTCAGCGAGGTCGAGGACGGCGGCAGGTCGTCGCCGTCCTTGCTCTTCGAGATGGCCAGGACCAGCGTCTCACCCGCCGGCACCTGCCCCTCCTCGATCCTGAACGAGATCCCGTCACCCTCCCTGCCCACACTCGTCGAGAACCGCCCGCCGGCGGTCCCGCGCTCGCCGCGAGGCTCCTTGCAGGTCTGGCCGGCCGGCAGGTAGTCCACCACGGCTCGGACGCCGGCGTCGGCGAGTTCGGCCGCCAGCCCCTCCGGGTCCGTGAAAGAGCGGATGTGCACGCTGACCGCCCCGTCGGAGCCCTTGGTCACCGCGTGGGCCGGACTCCCGGTGAGCCCCGTCAGCAGCACCACCGCGGTGCCGGCCGCCGCGACCCCCGCCACCGCGGCGGACAGCCCCGCGTAGCGCCGCCGTGAGCCGCGCCTGACCGGTGTCACCATCGTCATCTCGTCCTCCGCCGTCCTCGTCGTGATCTCTTCCTTGAGTGCATGGAGAAGGCGGTCCTCGAAGGTGCTCATGCTCGTCCTTCCATGTACACGCTCGATGGCGAAGCGACGTTCTCCAGGGCGCGTCTCGCCCGGTGCAGCCTGACCCGTGCGGTCACCTGCCTGATGCCCAGGGCGGTGGCGGCCTCGGTGACGGTGAGCTGGTCGATCGCGACGAGCTCCAGCACCGCGCGCTCGCCCTCAGGCAGGCCGGACATGGCCTCCAGGGCGCCGCGCATCCGGCGCTCGGCGTCGATCCGCTCCTCCATCCTGACGAGATCGTCGTCGTCCATCAGCCGCCGCCCGGCGACCCGAACGACCGTCCGCGCCTCCCTGGTCGCCTTGCGGTGCTGGGCCGATACGACGTTGCGCGCGACGCCGTACAGCCAGGCGATCTCGCTGCCCCGGGCGGGCACGTAGGTGTGCGCCGAGTCGAGCACCGCCAGGAAGATGTCCGCCGTCAGGTCGGCGGCGAGATGAGGATCGCTCACCCGTCGCACCACGAACCTCATGACGGCATCGACATGGCGGCGATAGAAGGCCTCAAAGGCCGTGGGGTCCTCGTTGAGGCGCACTGGCCTCGCTCCCTTCGTCGTTCGCCCTTACACCGGTACTTGGAACGAGCGACGAGAAGCGTTTCCAGGGGCCTAGGCGGGGCGGCGTGGCTGGAAGAGCCAGGCGTCGAACAGCGGGCTCAGCTCCTTGCCCGAGAGCCGCTCGGCCAGCGCGATGAACTGCTCCGTCGTGACGTGACCGTAGCGGTGCTCTGCGGCCCACCTCTTGAGCAGGTCGAAGAACGTGGTGTCGCCCACGGCCTGGCGCAGGGCGTGCAATGTCATGGCGCCGCGGGAGTAGACCGACTGGTTGAACAGGTCGTCGGGCCGCGCCCGCCCCGCCGGGTAGGCCCAGATCGGGTCGGTGGCCGGCTGGGCGTGGAGCTCCTTGAACGTCTCCTCGGCCGTCTTCCTCCCCTTGTGCTCCGACCACAGCCACTCCGCGTACGTGGCGAAGCCCTCGTTGAGCCAGAGGTCCTTCCACCGCCTGATGCTCAGGCTGTCGCCGAACCACTGGTGGGCCAGCTCGTGCGCGATGATGCCCTCGTCGGGCTCGAAACCCCCGTAGAGCGGCTTGGTCTGGTTTTCCAGCGCGTATCCGGCGGAATAGTCGTCGACCACGCCGCCGGTCGAGGAGAACGGGTAGGGGCCGAAGACCGTGGCCCAGTAGTCGGTGATCTCGCCGGAGAGCCGGTAGAGCTTGTCGAGCGAGCCCTTGTGCGCGGGGTCGGTGGCCGCGAAGTTGGGGATGCCGCCGGGCGTGCGGCCCTCGCGCAGCAGGAACTTGCCGAGCGTGGCCGTCGCCAGATAGGTCACCATCGGATGCCGCTCGCGCCACTTGTACGTGGTCTTCCCGCCCACCGTCGTCGGCCGCCCGGTCATCTCGCCGTTTGCCACCGCCGTCAGACCGGCGGGCACCGTGATCGAGAAGTCGAACGTGGCCTTGTCGGCGGGGTGGTCGTTGTTGGGGAACCAGGTCTTGGACCCGTTGGGCTCGGAGGCCACGAACGCGCCGTCGGAGGTCGGGATGAACCCGTACGTGCCCAGGTTGGCGCCGTCCCTGGCCGCGTCGGGCAGGCCGGAATAGGTCACCTTGACGGCGAACGTGGCGTCGTCGTCGATCGGCGCGGCGGGCCGGACGGTCAGCTCGGCGCCCGCGCGGCTGAAGGTCGCGGGCGCGCCGTCGACGGTGACCGCGCGCACGTCGAGCCCGGACAGGTCGAGGTTGAAGCTCGACAGGCCCTGGGTGGCGGCGGCCCGGACGGTGGTCACGCCGGCCAGTTGCCTGCTGGCCGGGGTGTAGTCGATGGCGATGTCGTAGTGGGCGACGTCGTAGCCGCCGTTGCCGTCCTTGGGGAAGTCGGGATCGCCGATGCCCGGCGCGCCCGGCCGGAATTCGGCGGCCGCCGGCGGCTCGTCCGCGGCTGACGTCGGCTGGTCCGCGGGCGAGCAGGCCAGCACGCACATGAGCGCCGCCAGCACTGCCACTCCGCGCCTCGTGGTACGCATAGGCGAACGAGCCCCCCTTTCAATTCGTGAGCAAAAGCTTACGCTGAGTCAGGCGTTCACCACGACGGTCCTCGCGGCTTTGTCATGGAGGGCCTGTTTGCGGGGGTCGAAGAGGATCCAGCCGAGATCCAGCAGGAGACCGACGCAGCACAGCCATACGAACAGGGACTCCACGACCTGCCTGACCGCGGCCTGGCCGACCTCGATCCTGGCCCCGTTCTCCTGCACCACCCGGATGCCGAACACCTTCTTGCCCAGCGTCTGCCCGTTCCAGAAGGCATGCAACAGCCAGAAGTAGAGGAAGGCCACGAGTCCGGCGACGAAGGAGTGCTCGACCGGGTAGCGGTCCCAGGTGGCACGGCCGCTCACCCACACGTATTCCCAGCTCGTCCAGCTGAAGGGGGCGGAGACGATGTTCACGATGACCCAGTCGAGGACGCCGGCGAACAGTCGTCGCCAGCGCCCTGCCAGACCAGGTGGTGGTGATCCCATGATTTCCAGATGGCCACCACTAAGTCGGGACAAACTAAAGGTTGCCCCTCCGTTCCTGCTCCCGCTCGATCGCCTCGAACAGCGCCTTGAAGTTGCCCTTGCCGAACCCGAGCGAGCCGTGCCGCTCGATCAGCTCGAAGAAGACCGTGGGCCGGTCCTGCACGGGCTGGGTGAAGATCTGCAGCAGGTAGCCGTCCTCGTCCCGGTCCACGAGGATCCCGCGCTTCTTCAGCTCCTCGATCGGCGCCCGCACCTCCCCGATGCGCGCCCGCAGTTCGGGGTCCTCGTAGTACGACTCAGGCGTGTCGAGGAACCGCACGCCGGCCGCCCGCATGTGGTCGACCGTGGTCAGGATGTCGTTGGTGGCCAGCGCGATGTGCTGCACGCCTGGACCGCCGTAGAACTCCAGGTATTCGTCGATCTGCGACTTCCTGCGGCCGGCGGCCGGCTCGTTCAGCGGGAACTTCACCTTCCGCGTCCCGTCGGCCACGACCTTGGACATGAGCGCGGAGTACTCGGTGGCGATGTCGTCGCCGATGAACTCCGCCATGTTCGTGAAGCCCATGACCTCGCGGTAGAACTCCACCCATTCGTCCATCTTGCCCAGCTCGACGTTGCCGACGCAGTGGTCCACGGCCTGGAACAGCCGCCCGGTCCGCGTGGCGGGCGGCGCGACCAGCGGCTCGGCGGCCGTGTACCCGGGCAGGTAGGGGCCGCCGTAGTTGGACCTGTCGACCAGCGTGTGCCGCGTCTCGCCGTACGCGGCGATGGCCGCGACCTGCGCCTTGCCGTGCTCGTCCGTCATCGTGTACGGCTCCGCCAGCCCCCTGGCCCCGTGGGCCACCGCGTGGGCGTACGCCGCCTCCACGTCGGGCACCTGGATGGCCAGGTCGATCACGCCGTCACCGTGCTCGGCGACGTGCCGCGCCAGGTCAGTGCCCGGCCTGATCGAGGCACGGAACTCGAACGTGGCGCTGCCGGAGGTCAGCACGTACGCCACCGCGTCCCGGCTGCCGTTCTCCGGCCCCCGATAGGCCACCAGCCTCATCCCGAACGCGGTCGAGTAGTAGTGGGCCGCCTGCCTGGCGTTGCCCACGGCGAAGACCACCGCATCCATCCCGTTCACCGGAAAAACATCGCTCATACCCCCAACTCTCGATTTGTCTGGACGAGTTGCGCAACAGTTACTTCAAAGTGTGCACAACTTGCCTAGTCGTCTCTCGAAATATCGGGTAGATCTGTACAGCATGACGATCGATGACCTGGACGCCAAGCTGATCGCGCTCCTGGCGGCGGAGTCCCGGCTGGGCGTGCTGGAGTGCTCGCGCCGGCTCGGGGTGGCCCGCGGCACCGTCCAGGCCAGGCTCGACCGGCTGATCGCCAGGGGCGTGATCCGCGGGTTCGGGCCGGACGTCTCGCCGGCGGCGCTCGGCTACGACGTGACCGCGTTCGTGAGCATGGAGATCAGGCAGATCGCCGGGCACGACCCGGTGGCGGACAGGCTGGCCCACATTCCCGAGGTGCTGGAGGTGCACACGATCACCGGCGGCAGTGATCTGCTCTGCCGCGTGGTCGCCAGGAACAATGCTGATTTGCAGCGAGTTATCGATCAGATCGTCGATGTTCAGGGCGTGCTCAGAACAAATTCGATCATTGCCCTGGACACCCCGGTTCCCTACCGAGTGCTGCCGTTGGTCGCCGATGTTCCGCGGCGCGGGGCGCGGTAGTCGTACTATCGCTGAGGGACCGGGCACCGTTGCCGACGGTTTACCCTGGGCATTCGCGCAGTTCCGGGGCTGTGGCGACGAGAGGGGGTCGAGGGTGCGGAGTGGTGGTGGAAACGCGATGCGAAAGCGGCGAGTTCTCCGACTTGTATTGATTTCCTTTGGTACGGGAATCCTCGTGCTGGTCGGCCTTTTCGCGATTGCGTGGGCCATGACGCCCATTCCTGACACCACCCAGAAACAGGCCACCGCGCAGGGTTCGGTGATCTATTACCGCGACGGCAAGACCGTGCTCGCCAGGAAGGGCGTCGACCGCAAGAACGTCGCGCTGGCCAAGGTTCCCAAGCACGTGCGCGACGCGGTGATCGCCGCCGAGAACCGCTCGTTCTACGAGGACGGCGGCGTCTCGTTCAAGGGCACCGCGCGGGCCGTCTGGTCCACCCTCACCGGGCAGCAGCTCCAGGGCGGCTCGACGATCACCCAGCAGCTCGTACGCAACTACTACAGCGGCCTCAGCCAGGAACGCTCCGTCACCCGCAAGTTCAAAGAGATCCTCATCGCGATGAAGGTCGACCAGTCCAAGCCGAAGGACTGGGTGCTCGAGCAGTACCTCAACACGATCTACTTCGGCCGTGGCGCCAACGGCGTCCAGTCGGCCGCCCGCGCCTACTTCGGCAAGGACGTCGGCGAGCTCAGCGTGGCCGAGGGCGCCTACCTGGCGGCGGTGATCCAGCAGCCCAGCCGGTTCGCCGCGCCCACGGGCTCCGACCTCGCCGCGGCCAGATACCGCTGGCAGTCGGTGATCAACGCGATGGGGCAGACAGGCGCGCTGACCGCCGCGGAGGTGGCCGCCCAGCGCTTCCCCGAGCTGACGGAGCCGAAGAAGCCGTTCGAGCTCAAGGGCCAGTCGCAGTACATGCTGGAGCAGGTGACCGCCGAGCTCAACCGGCGTGGCTACACCGACGAGGACATCAGCGGCGGCGGGCTCAAGGTCGTCACCACGTTCGACAAGAAGCTCATGGCGGCGGCCTCGCGGGCGGTCAACGAGGTCCTCCCGGACTCGACGCCCAAGAAGGTGCGCACCGGGCTGGCGGCGGTCGCCCCCGCCACGGGCGAGGTCGTCGCCTTCTACGGCGGCCGTCCCTCGCAGGCCGGCTACTACGACACCGCGTTCTCGTCCAAGGTGATGGCCGGGTCGACGTTCAAGCCGTACACCCTGGCGGCCGCGCTGGACAACGGCTTCGACCTGTCGACCAGGGTCGACGGCAACTCGCCGCTGCGGGTGGCGTCGGCGTCCAAGCCCATCCCGAACGACAGCGATCGCTCGTACGGCGAGATCGACCTGGTCCAGGCCACCCAGAACTCCGTCAACACCGCGTTCGTCGACCTCGGGCAGAAGGTCGGCCTGGACAAGGTCGCCAAGACCGCCGAGGCGGCCGGCATCCCGGCGAGCCAGTTGGAGCGCCACCAGAGCGCGGCCTCCTTCCCGCTCGGCGTGGCCTCGGTCAGCGCCGTCCAGAACGCCTCCGGCTTCGCCACCTTCGCCAACAAGGGCGTGCACGTGGAGGCCCACGTGGTCAGGTCGGTCACCGACGCCCAGGGGCGCAAGGAGGTCGTCAAGCCGGTCACGACGCAGGCGATCAACCAGCAGGCCGCGGCGGACACCGCGTACGCGATGCAGCAGGTCGTCGAGTACGGCACCGGCACCGCCGCCCGCCTCTACGACCGACCGGTGGCCGGCAAGACGGGCACCACGGACGATTCCGCGTCGGTCTGGTTCAACGGCTTCACACCGCAGCTCGCGGCGGCGGTCGACATGTTCCGCGACGACAACGCCACGGTCACCATCCCCGGGTACGGCACGCAGTTCGGCGGCCAGTTGCCCGCGCAGATCTGGCGGGCGTTCATGACCGAGGCCATGGCGGGCAAGCCGGTCGAGGAGTTCCCGGAGCCGTCGGACTACGGCTGGTCCAGCGGCTGGTCCACGCCGGATCCTGACGTACCCGACGAGGACTACGCGCCGCCGGCGGACCCGGACGAGTGGGACACGCCGGAGCCCGAGTTCACCGGCCAGCCGGACGGTGACCCGCAGGTGACGGAGGAGCCCGACGACAACCGGCGGGAGGACGAGCCCGACGAGAGCGACCCGGCTCCCACCGAGCTCCCTGACCAGCAGCAGCCCTGGGAGAACGACGACAGCCGCAACGAGGGCCGCGGCCGCTCCCCAACCGGCTGACCCCGCGCCCCCACCGCGGGGCTCACGCGGCGGCGCCCACCGCCCGGCTCATCGGCGCGGGGCATCCGGGGCTGGGCCGCCGCCCCGGCTCTCAGCCGGTCGGCGGTGTTCCGGCCAGTTCGGCGCGCAGAGCGTCGACGGTCGTGACGGGCATCCGGCAGGTGAACCCCCTGCACACGTACGCGGCGGGCGCCCCGCCGACCGGCCCGCGTCCTTCGAGCAGCGCGGGGAAGGTCTCCCCTGGCAGCAGCGGATCGCCTGAGCCTCTGGCCTCGCCGTCGCCGGAGCCGAGCGCGACCACCAGCCCTGGCACGTCGGCGAGCAGTGAGGCCCGGTGCAGTGCCGCCGTCCGCGGGTCGTCAGGCGGCCCGACGACGGCCACCTCGACCGGCCCGCCGAGCGCCGCCCGCGCCACGGCCAGCCCCCACCCGGCGAACCTGGCATGGCCGCTCGCCAGCACGGACACGGCGCCGAGCGCGGCGTATGCGGCCTCCCTGTGCCTGGCCGACCCGGTCAGCGCCCCGTAGGACAGCAGGGCGCCCGCGGCGGCGTACTGGCCCGAGGGGGTGGCGTTGTCGGTCGGGTCCTGGGGCCGCTGGAAGAGGCTCTCGGCGTCGTCCGCCGTGTCGTAGAAGCCGCCGGCCCCGTCGGCGAACCTGTCGAGCACGGTCTCCAGCAGCGATCCCGCCAGCCGGAGCCACCTGGCCTCGCCGGTGACGCCGTACAGGGCGATCAGACCTTCCGCCAGGTTGGCGTAGTCCTCCAGGACGCCGGCGTTGGTGCCGGCCCGGCCGTCCCGCGAGGTGCGCAGCAGCCTGCCGTCCACCAGGTGCGTGCTCGCGAGGAGCTCGGCCGCCGCCGTCGCCGCCGCCACGAAGTCGGGCCGCTCGAACACCATGCCGGTCTCGGCCAGCGCGGCGATCGCGAGGCCGGTCCAGGAGGCCACGACCTTGTCGTCGCGCCCGGGGCGTACCCGCTGCTCCCTGGCGGCCAGCAGCCGCTCGCGGACGCGCTCGTAACGCTCGGGGTCCTCGGGGTCGCGCGGGAGCCGCAGCACGGACGTGCCGTGCTCGAAGGTGCCCGTGACGTCGAAGAGCCCGGCCGCCCACCGGCCGTCGTCCTCGCCCAGCACCGCGCGCAGCTCCTCGGGCGTCCAGACGTAGAACCTGCCCTCCACGCCCTCGCTGTCGGCGTCGAGCGCGGAGGCGAAGCCGCCTTCGGGTGTGCGCATCTCGCGCAGCAGCCAGTCGGCCGTCTCCAGCGCCACCCTGCGGGCGAGCTCGCCGCCGCCCGCCTTCCACCAGTGCGTGTAGACCCGCAGCAGCAGGGCGTTGTCGTAGAGCATCTTCTCGAAATGCGGTACGACCCATTCCGCGTCCACGCTGTAGCGGGCGAATCCGCCGCCGATCTGGTCGTACATGCCGCCGCGGGCCATGGCCTCCAGCGTCCTGCCGCTCATCTCGCGCTCGCCGGACCGCAGCAGGAACTCCAGCACCATGGACGGCGGGAACTTGGGCGCCCCGCCGAACCCGCCGTTCGCCGCGTCGAACGACTCCCGCAGATTCGCGATGGCCTGCGCCAGCGTGTCCTCGCCCGGCACCGCGCCACTGGGCAGCGTGGTTTGCGTGTTGAGCGCCTCCACCACCTTGGCCCCCTGCAGCAGCACGGACTCCCTGTCACCCGTCCACACGTTGTTGACCTCGGTGAGCAGCCGCTGGAAGTGCGGGCGCGGGAAATAGGTGCCGCAGTAGAACGGGTGGCCCTCAGGCGTCGCGAACACCGTCATCGGCCAGCCGCCCTGATGCGTCATGGCCTGGGTCGCGCCCATGTAGACGGCGTCGACGTCCGGCCGTTCCTCGCGGTCGACCTTGATGTTGACGAAGTGCTCGTTCATGAGCCGCGCGGTCTCCGCGTCCTCGAAGCTCTCGTGAGCCATGACGTGGCACCAGTGGCAGGCCGAATAGCCCACGCTGATGAGCAGCGGCACGTCACGGCGCCGGGCCTCCGCGAACGCCTCCTCGCCCCATGGATGCCAGTCCACGGGGTTGGCCGCGTGCTGGAGCAGGTAGGGGCTCGTGGCGTCTTTCAAGCGGTTCATCATGACCTCCCCCATCCACCCTAGACGGCATTCCTGACCTGGCGCGCGGGCCGGGCGGAGCGGGGGAGCGGCGGCGTCCAGGCTGACTTGGGAGGCGGGGACGGCGTAGGTTACGGAGCGTGGATATGGACTTCGTCTGCGCCCATGCCGGACGCCCGGCGACCGCCGTCACGCGCAGGGACGTGGCACGTGCACTGCTCGCGGTGCCCTCAGGGGTGGCGCTCGTGGCGCTGCCCGACCTGCGGCGGGCGATGATGTCGGCCGGCAACCCGCTGTCCCTCCAGTTCTGGGAGTCCGCCAAGGCGACGCTCAGCTCGATCGAGGCGGGTGTCGCCACGGTCGGCGACGTGCAGCGCTGGCTGGAGTCCACCGGCACCGAGCCGATTCTGATGACGCCCAGCTACTTCGTCTGGCCGGAGGAGGACGAGCGGGGTCCGGTGGCCGGGGAGATGTTCGGGCGGCTGGTGGCGTACCTGGAGGAACGGGTCGAGGAGGGGGAGATCGACCCCGACGCGCTGGCGGTCGGCGATCAGGAGGCCCGCGGCGCGTACGAGGATCTGCAGGAGCGCTGGCTCAGCACGCCGCTGCCCGACGAGCGGGTGCCCGCGTTCGCGGTCAGCGACGAGCAGGACGAGGAGCTGTTCGCGGCCTGGGACGAGGAGGAGGCGTTCGCGCTGTCCGAGTTGCGGCGCATCGTCGGCGAGCTGCCCAAGCAGCCCGAGTTGCCCGTCCACGAGCTGGACGTCGCCGCGGCCCGCCTGCGTGAGCTGCTCGCCCTGCCCGGATACCCGGCCAATGTGCTGCGGGCCTGCGCCGGGTTCGAGGAGAGGCCGATGCCGGACGACGACCAGGAGCTGTGGCTCGCGGTGGCGGCGGGCATCGCGGGACCGGTCTCGGATCTGTCGGAGAGCGGGGACGTGCTGGAGGAGTTCGCCGATCTGGACGGGGAACTGAGCATGGAGGACGCGGCGCTGGCCAACCTCTGCGCGATCCAGCACGCCGACTGGCTGGCCGGGGTGGCGGCGCTGGCCAGGATGGGCCCGGGCGTGCTCGCCTCGCCTGAGCGGATGGCCAGGCTCATCGCCGAGTCCGAGGACATCGACAGCGACGCGCAGGAGGAAGACGATCTCGACGCCACCGAGGGGTTGTTCACGTCGGTGGTGAGCCTGTGGGGCTATCTCGGGATCGTGGACGAGGACGAGGTGCTCACGCCGCTCGGCTGGTGGGGGCTGCCGAAGGCGCTGGAACGAGCGTGGTCGCCGCCGCCCGAGTGAGCCCGTTCAGGCCGGCGCGGTGTCCAGGAGTTCCTTGAACTCAGGGTGGCGGTCGATGTACTTCGCGACGTAAGGGCAGAGCGGCACGACGCGCAGGCCGGTGTCGGCGCTCGCCTGGAGCGCGTGCCTGACCAGCCTGCCCGCCAGCCCCTTCCCCTCGTACGCGTGCAACACCTCGGTGTGCGTGAATACGATCTTGGTGGGCAGGAGCCGGTAGTCGGCGAACCCGGCGACCTTGCCGTCCACGAGGATCTCGAACCGGCTCTCCGTCGAGTTGTCGACGATTTCGATCGGCATCTACTCGGCCTTCTCCTTGTCGTCGACGTCGCCCTCGTGCGGCACCTTGATCTTCGTCATCTGCTTGTTCATCGACTTGATCAGCATGTAGAGGGCGACCCCGATCAGGGCCACGACGACGAAGCCGAGGAGACCCGGACTTACGTCACCGGCTGCGAGAACTGTCACCCTTCCAGTCTGCCACCGGGACCCAGTGGTCCGTTCAGCGGTCCGTTCAGTGGCAGGCGGGGGAGACGTCGTCGGCGTGGATGCCCACGAACAGGTCGTCCTCCGGCGGCTCGGTGTCGACCAGTGAGCGCGCCAGGTGGTAGTCCTCGGTCGGCCAGATCTCCTGCTGCAGCTCGCGCGGGCAGACGAACCAGGAGCCGTCCGGGTCCACCTGAGTGGCGTGTGCCAGCAGGGCCTCGTCGCGGATCTGGAAGTAGTCGGCGCACGGCACCCGCGTGGTCACCGGCCACTTGACCGGGCGGTCCTCCCAGCGGGAGATCCAGTCGGTGTACGGGGAGCCGAGGCCGCGCTCGGTCATCGCCTCGTGCAGCGCCTCGAAGCGGTCCTTGGTGAACCCCATGTGGTAGTAGAGCTTCAGTGGCTGCCACGGGTCGCCGGTGCCCGGGTAGCGGTCGGGGTCGCCGGCCGCCTCGAACGCCTCCACCGATACCTTGTTGGTCATGATGTGGTCGGGGTGGGGGTAGCCGCCGTCGTCGTCGTACGTGATGATGACGTGCGGCCTGAACTCGCGTACGGCCGCCACCAGCGGAGCCGCGGCGTCCTCCAGCTTCTGCACGGCGAAGCAGCCCTCGGGCAGCTCCTCCTCCTCGCTCTCCGGCAGCCCGGAGTCGACGAAGCCCATGAACCGCTGCCGCACGCCGAGGATCTCGCGCGCCCGGTCCATCTCCGCCTTGCGCACCTCGCCGATGTTGGCGACGATCTCCGGCCGGTCCATCTTCGGGTTCAGTACGGAGCCGCGCTCACCACCCGTGAGGGTACAGACCAGCACGTCCACGCCTTCACGCACGTAACGCGCCATCGTGGCGGCACCCTTGCTCGACTCGTCGTCGGGGTGGGCGTGGACGGCCATCAGCCGCATCGGTGCACTCACGGGCTCGATGTCTCCTCACTCAGGGACAGGACACTCACCCAGAGAGGTTAGTTTCTGCTGGGCGGCTCGCGAGGGAGGCCATGTCGTGTACCGGCACCCCCGCGGGCGACAATTGTCTCGGATAACGCCGAGGGAGTGCAGGGAGATTCCGCCATGGCCACCAGAGATGTCGAGAACGGTCCCGTTCTCGGCACACCCGACGACTTTCCGGACCGGCCCAGGCGAGGTGGCCGGCTCGTCGTCCACGTCGTGATCGGCGTGCTGGTGGCCATCATCGCAGGTGGGTGGGGCTACGTGATGTGGTCCATGACGGCCGGCGGCTCAGAGGCGCCGTCGCAGGTCGTGACGTTCACGATCGAGAGCCCGCAGCGCGCCGAGATCACGTTCGAGGTGTACAAGCCTGACGATAGGGTGGCCGTCTGCCGGATCAGGGCGCTGGACGTGTCGCACGCGGAAGTTGGCAGCAAGGAAGTAAGAATCCCGGCTGGTGGGGGTAGTAAGCAGCTCAAGGAGAGCCTCGACACGAGCGGTGAGGCCACTTCAGTCCACATCCAGTACTGCAATCTCGTATAGTGAGACATTTGGGGAAGCGTTCCAGCGGTTAAGTTGTTACTCTTTCGCAATTCAACCGTACGCAACCGCAAGTTGATCTCAGGGCCCCCTAGGCAAGCAAGGAGAACCCGTGGCCGACTCTCGCGATGAGAACGTCACATGGCTGACGCAGGAGGCGTACGACCGTCTGAAGGCGGAGTACGAATATCTCTCTGGCCCCGGGCGCGTCGACATCGCCAAGAAGATCGAGGCCGCCCGTGAGGAGGGCGATCTGAAGGAGAACGGCGGCTACCACGCCGCCAAGGACGAGCAGGGCAAGATGGAGGCCCGCATCTTCCACCTCCGCCAGATACTCGACAACGCCCAGGTGGGAGAGGCCCCCAAGGCCGAGGGCGTGGTGGGCCCCGGTATGACCGTGACCATCCGGTTCGTCGGTGACGACGACGAGGTCACCTTCCTGCTCGCCTCCCGTGAGGAGAGCGGAGCGCCGATCGACGTCTACTCGCCCAGGTCCCCGCTCGGAGCGGCGATCAACGGCAAGAAGATCGGGGAGAAGGCGACCTACTCGATGCCCAACGGGCGCCAGAACACCGTCGAGATCCTCGAGGCAGTGCCGTACATCGGCAACTGACACCCCTGGAGACCAACCGCCGGGCCCATACGGGTCCGGCGGACTTTTCGCGTGGCTCGGGCATCCGGCAGGATCTCAGCTTTCTCGTCAAGTCTCGTAAGCGGCGTAACACGTACAAGCTGGTGCCGTTCATCGTGGTGGCGCTGGTCGCGGTGCTGACCGCGGACGTGCTGCTGCTGACGCAGCCGGGTGAGCTGGCCGAGCCGGTCGCCACGCGCACCCATCCCGCGCCCAAGCAGACGCTGATGGCGCAGCAGCAGCCGGTCCCGCAGCAGCCCCAGACGGCCGAGCCGGTGGCGCCGCTGGACAAGCTGCACAAGCCCAACCTGTTCGTGCTCACCCGCAAGCCGTTCACCAACGAACTGTTACAGAAGGTGGCCAAGCTGCGCGGGGTGCGGGCGCTGGAACTGGCCGACGCGGCGTCCGTCGTCCTCGACGACAAGAGGGTGCAGACGCTGGCGGTCGATCCGTCGACGTTCCGCTCCTACACCCCCAAGGTGACCGCCTCGTCCGACGCGCTGTGGCAGAACGTCGCGGCGGGTGACGTGGCGGTCTCGTTCGTGCTCGGCAACGACGGCGGGCTCGCGCTGCACCGGCAGGTGGCCGGCCCGGCCGGTCCGCTGCGGATCGGCGCGTACGCCACCACCGGCTTCGGCGCGGTGGACGCGGTCGTGTCCAAGGACGTCGGTCGTACGCTGGGTCTGCCGCACGACAACGCGCTCATCGTCAGCGCCCCCAAGACGAACTCCGCGCAACTGCGTGACGACATTCTCGAGGTGCTGCCCAAGGGCACACAGGTGGCCATGGTCAACCCGGTGCTGCCCGAGCCCCAGAAGGTCACCCAGAACTGGCCCGCCGGCTCGTTCATGACGGGCGAGCAGCTCACCACGGCGCTCCAGGCCGCCGTCTCGAAGCTCGGCAGGCCGTACGTGTGGGGCGCCGAGGGGCCTGCGACCTTCGACTGCTCTGGGCTGGTCCAGTGGGCGTACGGGCAGGCCGGGGTGCGCATGCCCCGGGTGACGCACCAGCAGTGGGTGACGGGGCCACAGGTTCCTTACGCGCAGGCGCAACCCGGCGATCTGCTCTTCTGGCGCAATGACCCGACAAATCCGGCGTACATCTCGCATGTGGCGATTTATTGGGGTAACGGGAAGATGCTCCACGCGCCCCGGACCGGCGACGTCGTCAAGATCGCCCCGGTGAGCACCCGCAACCTGGCCGGCGTCGTCAGAGTCAGCCCCGCTGCGGCCGCCCAGGTCCGCTAGCGCGCGTTCATGGCCTGCACACCGTAAGGCCGGCGACAAAGTCCCGTGCAATTTCACGGCAAATGTGTAATGTTGATTACATGACAGCAGATGACGCTACGGCACAGGTGCACGGCTGGTTCGCCGGGCGGTTGCCTGAGGGATGGTTCACCGGGGCGCCCGAGGTCATCAGGGACCGCGAGGAGATCGCGGTGGTCGGCACGCTCCCGGACCCGCCGGACGACGTGCCTGAGGCGGAGCGCGCCGCCCTGATCGAGGGGCTGTGCAGGCGGTTCAGGGAAGAGACGCGCGAGCGGCGGATCGAGATCGCGAGGGAGGCCGAGCGCAGGTTCCGGCAGAAGATCTCCTGGGGTGTGGTCTGCGGTGGCCAGACCGTGATGTTCACCACACTCTCCGTGCCCGTGATGACCCGGCTGCGCCAGTCGGAGCGGCAGGTCCTCGACACGCTCGTGGCCGCCGGGGTGGCCAGGAGTCGCAGCGACGCGCTCGCCTGGTGCGTACGCCTGGTCGGCAAGCACACCGACACGTGGCTCGCCGAGTTGCGGGACGCGCTCCAGCACGTCGACAGGGTTCGCTCGGCGGGCCCCGACATCAATTCATGAGACCACCCAGCGGAAACAGCCCGGCGAATGGACTAAACCACTCGGGAAATTGGTTTAGACCATCGCTATTGGACTGGACCACTGCTCGTAATTGCGTCTTTTAAATCTCCTCCGCCTGGGTAGGCTCCCCGAATCGTCAGGGCCTCTGCCTGCGACGACGGCGAAACCGATAGGTCTATGCCAATTGGCTTCCAAGCCGGTTCGTCGTTAATGATGACTGGGCCTTGAGAGAGTGGAGGAGTCACCGTCGTGTCCGTTTCCGTGGCAGTACCCGCACCGACCGGCAATCGCGAATTGGTCGCGTGGGTGAACGAGATCGCAGCACTGACCCAGCCAGACCGGATCGAGTGGTGCGACGGGTCGGAGGAGGAGTGGACGCGCCTGACGAACCTCCTCGTCGAGCAGGGCACGTTCACGCGCCTCGCCGCCCGGCCCAACAGCTTCTACGCGAAGTCCGATCCCAGCGACGTGGCCAGGGTCGAGGACCGTACGTTCATCTGCTCCGAGCGCGAGGAGGACGCCGGGCCGACGAACAACTGGATCGCGCCCGGCGAGATGCGCAAGACGTTCGCCGAGCTGTTCAAGGGCTGCATGCGCGGCCGCACGATGTACGTCGTGCCGTTCTGCATGGGCCCGCTGGGCGGCGAGATCTCCCAGCTCGGCGTCGAGATCACCGACTCCCCGTACGTGGCCGTGTCCATGCGCGTCATGACCAGGATGGGTGATCGGGCGCTCCGGCTGATCGAGGAAAGGGGCGACTTCGTCAGGGCCGTCCACTCCGTCGGCGCGCCGCTGGAGGCGGGCCAGGTGGACATGCCCTGGCCGTGCAACTCGACGAAGTACATCAGCCACTTCCCCGAGACCCGCGAGATCTGGTCGTATGGCTCCGGCTACGGCGGCAACGCCCTGCTCGGGAAGAAGTGCTACGCGCTCAGGATCGCCAGCGTCATGGCCCGCGACGAGGGCTGGATGGCCGAGCACATGCTGATACTCAAGCTCACTCCGCCCTCCGGCGAGACCCGCTACATCGCCGCCGCCTTCCCGAGCGCGTGCGGCAAGACCAACCTCGCCATGCTCCAGCCCACCATCCCGGGCTGGAAGGTCGAGACGATCGGCGACGACATCGCCTGGATGCGCTACGGGGACGACGGCCGCCTCTACGCCATCAACCCGGAGGCCGGCTTCTTCGGCGTCGCGCCGGGCACCGGCGAGGTGACCAACGCCAACGCGGTCAGGACGCTGTGGGGCAACAGCATCTTCACCAACGTCGCGCTCACCGACGACGGCGACGTGTGGTGGGAAGGGCTGACCGAGGAGCCGCCCGCGCACCTGACCGACTGGAAGGGCCGGTCCTGGACGCCGGACAGCGACGAGCCCGCCGCCCACCCGAACGCCCGCTTCACCACCCCGGCCTCCCAGTGCCCGATCATCGCCCCTGAATGGCAGGACCCCAAGGGCGTGCCCATCTCAGCGATCTTGTTCGGGGGTCGCCGCGCCACCGCGGTGCCGCTCGTGACGGAGTCGCTGAGCTGGGAGCACGGCGTCTTTCTCGGAGCCAACGTCGCCTCCGAGAAGACCGCCGCTGCTGAGGGCAAGGTCGGCGAGCTGCGCCATGACCCGTTCGCCATGCTGCCGTTCTGCGGCTACAACATGGGCGACTACTTCGGCCACTGGCTGGAGATGGGCCACCGCGCGGGCGTCACGCCGCCGCGGATCTACTACGTCAACTGGTTCCGCAAGAACGCCGACGGCAAGTTCGTCTGGCCGGGTTACGGCGAGAACAGCCGGGTGCTCAAGTGGATCGTCGACCGGCTCAACGGCGAGGCCGGCGCCGTGCCGACGCCGATCGGGCTGCTGCCCGCCGAGCTCGACACCGACGGCCTGGACCTCTCGGAAGAGGACCTGCGCACGCTGCTGTCCGTCGACCGCGACGTGTGGCGTGAGGAGGCCGCGCTGATCCCGGGCCACTTCGAGAAGTTCGGCGCGCACCTGCCGAAGGAGCTGTGGGACGAGTACAACGCCCTGCTCGACCGCCTCGGGTGAGCGAAAGTCCCTTGTGCGGTACGGCGCCGCCGTCTAACTTGGCGGACTGCCGTACCGCGAGGAGGGGCCGTGGTGGACTACGTTCTGCTGATCGTCGCCATTGGTGTGACGTACCTGGTCAACGTGACGGAGCGGCGGGTCGAACGGGAGCGCAGGCGGGTCAGCGAGGCCGAGCCTGGCGGCGCGGGCCACGACCTGTCGCCGTATGAGCTGGCATATCTGTCCGGCGGCCCGCGGCGGGCCGTCAACACGGCGCTGGCCGTCCTCGCGACGGCCGGCGCCGTACGCGTGTCACGGGGCTCGCAGGTTCGCCCGGTTCACGGCGCGCGGCCCTCGCCGGTGCCGATCGAGCAGGCCGTGCTTGACGCGCTGGCGGCCAGGCCGGGCGGGTACCGGGCGAACGAGTTGCGGCATGAGCTCGAAACGCATCCGGCGCTCACTGGGCTCGCCGACCGGCTGCTGGCGCGCGGCCTGATCGTGCCCGAGGAGGCGTTCGGCCGGGCGTGGCGGCGCAGAGAGCTGATGAAGGTCGCCGCGGGCGTGGCCGTCGGCTACCTGGTGCTGGTGTTCGTGCTGTCGGGCGTGGGGCTGGCCGGGAAGGAATCGGTGTTCCTCGGCGTGCTGTTCTTCAGCGGGATCGCGGTCGTCTCCGCCTTCGTCGCGCTCTACCGCCAGGCACGCAGGCTGAGGAACGTCGTCACCCGCGAGGGGCGCGAGGTCCTGCTGTCGGCCAGGAGCTACCACCCCAGAGGCGTACGCCACCAGCAGTCCCTGGCCATGTCCCTCGCCATCCCCGTCGCCCTGTACGGCCTGGGCGAGTCCGGCGACCGGCTGCTGTGCGACGAGTTGTCGGCCGGTGACCCGGGTGGCGCCGACTGCGCGGGGTCGTGCGGGAGCCACAGCGACGGCGGGAGCTTCGGCAGCGACTCGTCCGGCGGCCTCGACTTCGGCGGTGGTGGCTCGTCGAGCTGCGGCGGGAGCTCGTCGAGCTGCGGCGGCGGTGGCGGGGG
>NZ_JADOGI010000206.1 GCF_015645445.1 Nonomuraea cypriaca
GGGGCTCTGCCCCCCGCGACCCCCCCGACATCGCCTTCGGCGATAAGGGATCAAAGGCTAGGCGCTTTGCACTGATATTCAGACCAAGAAATCCGTTGGATTTCTTAGTGAAGGATGAACGAAAAAGATGGGCATCCGTAAGTACAAGCCGACGACTCCGGGTCGCCGCGGGTCGAGTGTCTCGGACTTCTCCGAGATCACCCGCAGCACGCCTGAGAAGTCGTTGCTTGCGCCCCTTCACAGCAAGGGCGGCCGCAACGTACACGGCCGGGTCACCGCTCGCCACCAGGGCGGCGGTCACAAGCGCGCCTACCGGATCATTGACTTCCGTAGGCATGACAAGGACGGCATTCCGGCGAAGGTCGCTCACATCGAGTACGACCCCAACCGCACCGCCAATATCGCTCTGCTCCACTACGCCGACGGCGAGAAGCGCTACATCATCGCGCCGACGGGCCTCAAGCAGGGCGACCGTATCGAGAACGGCCCTGGGGCCGACATCAAGCCGGGCAACTGCCTGCCGCTGCGCAACATCCCGACCGGTACCTTCATCCACGCGGTGGAGCTCCGTCCGGGTGGTGGCGCCAAGCTCGGCCGTTCCGCGGGCGCCCAGATCCAGCTGCTCGCCAAGGAAGGCCAGTACGCCACGCTGCGTATGCCGTCCGGTGAGATGCGCATGGTCGACGTGCGCTGCCGCGCCACGGTGGGTCAGGTCGGCAACGCCGAGCAGGCCAACATCAACTGGGGCAAGGCCGGTCGTATGCGGTGGAAGGGCAAGCGCCCGACCGTCCGCGGTGTCGCGATGAACCCTGTCGACCACCCGCACGGTGGTGGTGAGGGCAAGACCTCCGGTGGTCGCCACCCGGTGAACCCGAAGGGCAAGCCCGAGGGCCGCACCCGCCAGGCCAACAAGTCCAGCGACCGGCTGATCATCCGTCGGCGGAGCAAGAGGAAGAAGCGGTAGGAGCAGCCGAAATGCCACGTAGCCTTAAGAAGGGTCCCTTCGTGGACGATCACCTTCAGAAGAAGGTCGACGTCCAGAACGAGAAGGGCACCAAGACCGTCATCAAGACGTGGTCGCGGCGCTCCATGATCGTGCCCGACATGCTCGGTCACACGATCGCCGTGCACGACGGCCGCAAGCACGTCCCGGTGTTCATCACCGAGTCGATGATCGGCCACAAGCTCGGAGAGTTCGCGCCCACGCGGACGTTCCGGAGCCACGTCAAGGACGACCGGCGCAGCCGGCGATAGACGCCTTCAGAAGCAGTTAGAGGAGTAAGCGATGGAAGCCAGGGCTCAGGCGCGGTTCGTCCGCGTCACGCCCCTCAAGGCCCGCCGCGTGGTGGACCTTATTCGCGGGCTGCCCGCTTCGGAGGCGCAGGCCGTGCTGCAGTTCGCTCCCCAGTCGGCGAGCGAGCCCATTTTCAAGGTGCTGAGCAGCGCGATGGCGAACGCTGAGCACAACTTCGATCTCGACCCCCAGACGCTCTTCGTGAGCCGGGCGTGGGTCGACGAGGGCCCGACGCTGAAGCGGTTCCGTCCGCGTGCACAGGGTCGTGCCTATCGGATCAACAAGCGGACGAGCCACATCACCGTGATCGTGGAGTCCCGCGAGCCGAAGGGAAGGACCCGATAGTGGGCCAGAAGGTTAACCCGCACGGGTTCCGCCTCGGCATCACGACCGACTTCAAGAGCCGGTGGTACGCCGACAAGCTGTACAAGTCGTACGTCGCCGAGGACGTGGCGATCCGTCGCATGCTGCAGAAGGGCATGGAGCGGGCCGGCATCTCCAAGGTCGAGATCGAGCGCACCACCGACCGCGTGCAGGTGGACATTCACACCGCGCGTCCGGGCATCGTGATCGGCCGACGCGGCGCCGAGGCGGACCGTATCCGCGGCGACCTGGAGAAGCTGACCAAGAAGCAGGTCCAGCTCAACATCCTCGAGGTCAAGAACCCGGAGATCGACGCGCAGCTCGTCGCGCAGGGCGTGGCCGAGCAGCTGTCCAGCCGGGTTTCGTTCCGCCGTGCCATGCGCAAGGCGATGCAGTCCGCCATGAAGTCCGGCGCCAAGGGCATCCGTGTCCAGTGCTCCGGTCGTCTGGGCGGCGCCGAGATGTCGCGGTCGGAGTTCTACCGCGAGGGTCGCGTGCCGCTGCACACCCTCCGCGCGGACATCGACTACGGCTTCTACGAGGCCCGTACCACCTTCGGCCGGATCGGCGTGAAGGTCTGGATCTACAAGGGCGAGGCTCCGACCAGCCGCGCCGAGCGCGAGGCGGCCGCCGCCGGTGCTCGGGCCGGCCAGCGTCGTGACCGCGACGACCGTCGTGGCGGCGGCGGCGACCGTCCGCGTCGTGGCGGCGGCGGCGACCGTCCCCGTCGTGGTGGCGGTGGCCGTGGCGACCGCGCCCCCCGCACCGAGGCCGCCGCGCAGGCGGCCCCTGAGACCGGCCCGGCTGCGCAGCCGGGTGCTGAAGGGAGCTGACCATGCTGATCCCGCGCAGGGTCAAGCACCGCAAGCAGCACCGGCCCGACCGCAGTGGCGCCGCCAAGGGCGGCACCAGGGTCGTGTTCGGCGAGTTCGGCATCCAGGCGATGGAGCACTCTTACGTGACCAACCGCCAGATCGAGTCGGCTCGTATTGCGATGACCCGCCACATCAAGCGTGGCGGCAAGGTGTGGATCAACATCTACCCTGACCGTCCCCTCACCAAGAAGCCCGCCGAGACCCGCATGGGTTCCGGTAAGGGCTCGCCGGAGTGGTGGATCGCCAACGTCAAGCCCGGACGGGTGATGTTCGAGCTGTCGGGTGTCGCCGAGCCGATCGCGCGCGAGGCACTCACCAGGGCGATTCACAAACTGCCGATGAAGTGCAAGATCGTTAAGCGTGAAGTGGGTGAGGCGTGATGGCTAAGGGCCTGACCGCCGGCGAGCTGCGAGTGGAGGACCAGGACACCCTGGTCCAGAAGCTCAAGGAGGCGAAGGAGGAGCTGTTCAACCTTCGCTTCCAGTCAGCGACCGGTCAGTTGGAGAGCCACGGGCGGTTGCGTGCCGTCCGCCGCGAGATCGCCCGTATCTACACCGTGATGCGTGAGCGCGAGCTGGGCATCGTCACGGTCGAGAAGGAGACGAGCGATGGCTGAGACCGAGACCACAGAGACAACCGAGACCACCGAGACGAACGACTCGCGGAACTTCCGCAAGGTCCGTGAGGGCCTCGTCGTGAGCGACAAGATGGACAAGACCGTCGTCGTCGCCGTCGAGGACCGCGTCAAGCACCGTCTGTACGGCAAGGTCATCCGCCGTACGACCAAGTACAAGGCGCACGACGAGGCCAACGCCTGTGGCGTCGGCGACCGCGTGCTGCTGATGGAGACCCGCCCCCTCTCCGCCACCAAGCGGTGGAGGGTCGTGGAGGTCCTGGAGAAGGCCAAGTAGGCCCTCTCACCCAGATCGCGCCCCGTGGGGGCTCTCAGAGCCCCCATGACGGCGTCCAAGGACGCGAGGCCCGACCAGGACCTCGCGTCGCCTGCGGTGCGGCCCCAGGCAACCTGACAACCTTGAGGGGTGTCGGGGGCGGGGCTGTGGCTGTGGGAACAAGACAACAGCAGGTTCCGCCAGGCTCACGCGGGAGCTCCGCTTTCGCGAATCTCAGGAGGCGTGCGCAGCACAGAGCTTTCCGGGGGTTCGCGCGAAAGCTTCGCTTTTGCGAATCTCAGGAGGCGTGCGCAGCACGAAGCTTTCCGGGGGTTCGCGGGGGCGGAGCCCCCGCGGGAGAACCGGCGCGACTAACAGGAGTAGAACGTGATCCAGCAGGAGTCGCGGCTCAAGGTCGCCGACAACACGGGGGCGAAGGAAATCCTTTGCATCCGTGTTCTCGGTGGCTCGGGCCGACGCTACGCCGGTATCGGCGACATCATCGTCGCCACTGTCAAGGACGCGCTGCCGGGCAGCACGGGCGTCAAGAAGGGCGACGTGGTCAAGGCCGTCATCGTCCGCACCGTCAAGGAGCGCCGTCGGCCCGACGGCTCCTACATCCGCTTCGACGAGAACGCCGCCGTCATCATCAAGGACAGCGGTGACCCTCGTGGCACTCGTATCTTCGGCCCGGTCGGCCGGGAGCTGCGCGACAAGAAGTTCATGCGCATCATCTCGCTCGCCCCGGAGGTGCTGTAATGCCGAAGTCGTTGCATGTGAAGAAGGGTGACCTGGTCCAGGTCATCGCCGGTAAGGACAAGGGTGCCAAGGGTCACGTCATCGCCGCGTACCCGCGCGAGGACCGCGTGGTGATCGAGGGCGTCAACATGATCAAGAAGCACACCAAGGAGACCCACCAGGGCCCGCGCGGCGCCAAGACCGGCGGCGTGCAGACCATGGAGGCTCCCATCCACGTGTCCAACGTGAAGAAGCTCAAGGACGACAAGCCCGCCGACAAGAAGGCCGAGGAAAAGGCCGACGAGACGGGTGAGGACAGCTGATGACTGCCACGACCACTGAGACCGAGCGCCCGACGCCGCGACTCAAGACGAAGTACCGCGAGGAGATCGCGGCCCAGCTTCGCGAGCAGTTCGGCATCGAGAACGTCATGCAGATCCCCGCCCTGACCAAGATCAAGGTCAACATGGGCGTCGGCGAGGCGGCTCGCGACTCCAAGCTCATCGAAGGCGCCGTTCGCGACCTCACCGTGATCACCGGTCAGAAGCCGGCCGTCGTGCGGGCCCGCAAGTCCATCGCGCAGTTCAAGCTGCGCGAGGGCATGCCGATCGGCGCGCACGTCACGCTGCGCGGCGACCGCATGTGGGAGTTCCTCGACCGGCTGCTGGCGCTGGCGCTGCCCCGTATCAGGGACTTCCGCGGTCTGTCGCCCAAGCAGTTCGACGGTAACGGCAACTACACGTTCGGTCTGACCGAGCAGGTCATGTTCCACGAGGTCGACCAGGACAAGGTCGACCGGCCGCGGGGCATGGACATCACGATCGTGACCACGGCGAAGAACGACGACCAGGGCCGGGCGCTGCTGAAGCTCCTCGGCTTCCCGTTCAAGGAGGCCTGACCAAGATGGCGAAGAAGTCGCTGATCGCCAAGGCGGGGCGCAAGCAGAAGTTCGACGTCCGGGCGTACACTCGGTGCTCACGCTGCGGCCGGCCGCGCGCGGTCTACAGGAAGTTCGGGCTCTGCCGCGTGTGCTTCCGCGAGATGGCGCACCGGGGCGAGCTGCCCGGCATCACCAAGTCGAGCTGGTAGTCCCACGGGAGATCGGCAAGGCGGCCGCAGGCCGCTGAGCAGGTTTCTCGTTGGGTACCCTGAGGGCGGCCGCGTGTCGCCCCCGGGGTGACCGGCTGCCACATATATCCACCGACAAGCAGGACGCATGTGCGTCCGTGACCGCGCCGTAGGTCCACCGGCAGAGCAGAACGATGCTTCACCGACTGGAAACCCCGGCGAGGAAGGCCACTGGCCATGACGATGACCGACCCGATCGCAGACATGCTCACACGTCTGCGCAATGCGAATTCGGCGTACCACGAGAGCGTGTCGATGCCGTACTCGAAGATCAAGGCGCACATCGCCGAGATCCTCCAGCAGGAGGGTTACATCCAGGCTTGGACCGTCGAAGACGCCAAGGTTGGCAAGAACCTCGTGGTGGAGCTGAAGTTCGGGCCTACCCGTGAGCGGTCGCTCGCGGGCCTGCGCCGGGTTTCCAAGCCCGGTCTGCGGGTTTATGCGAAGAAGGACAACCTGCCTCGAGTCCTGGGTGGGCTGGGCGTCGCGATCATCTCGACGTCCGCCGGCCTCATGACCGACAAGCAGGCCGGCAAGCGTGGCGTGGGCGGGGAAGTCCTCGCCTACGTCTGGTAGAGGGGAGGAACACAGCATGTCGCGAATCGGACGGCTGCCCATCCCTGTGCCGGGTGGCGTAGACATCACGATCACTGGCCGGGATGTCCAGGTCAAGGGCCCGAAGGGCACGCTTTCTCACAAGGTCGCCGAGCCCATTTCCGTGGCTCGTGACGAGGACGGCACCATCGCCGTCACCCGGCCCAACGACGAGAACAAGGTCCGTGCGCTGCACGGCCTGTCCAGGACGCTGATCGCCAACATGGTGCAGGGCGTCACACAGGGCTACTCCAAGACCTTGGAGATCGTCGGCGTCGGTTACCGCGTTCAGGCCAAGGGCCCGACGCAGCTGGAGTTCGCACTGGGCTTCAGTCACCCGGTCATCGTCGACGCCCCCGAGGGCGTCACCTTCCGCGTCGAGAGGCCGACCCTGTTCCACGTGGACGGCATCGACAAGCAGAAGGTCGGCGAGGTCGCCGCCAACATCCGCAAGTTGCGCAAGCCTGACCCGTACAAGGGCAAGGGCGTGCGTTACCAGGGCGAACAGATCCGCCGCAAGGTCGGAAAGGCTGGTAAGTAGGCATGGCTCCGAAGACTGCGTTCAGCAAGCACACGGCTGCCCGCACCGTCTCGCGGGCCCGCCGTCACCGCCGCGTCCGCAAGAACGTCGTCGGTACGACTGCGCGCCCGCGCCTGGTCGTCAACCGTTCGGCCCGTCACATGTTCGTCCAGATCGTGGACGACACCGTCGGCCACACGCTGGTGAGCGCGTCCACCATGGACCCCTCGCTGCGCGTGCTGGAGGCGGACAAGACGGAGAAGGCCAAGAAGGTCGGCGAGCTCCTCGCTCAGCGGGCCAAAGAAGCGGGGATCACGGCGGTCGTCTTCGACCGCGGCGGCAACCGCTACGCCGGGCGCATCGCCGCCCTGGCGGACAGTGCCCGTGAAGGCGGGCTCGAATTCTGATGGCAACAGTTGAGATGAGGAACCACTGATGGCTGCAGCTCCGCGTCGCGGTGGCGGCACCGGTGGCGAGCGGCGGGACCGTCGTGACGATCGCCGCGGTGGCGCCGCCGACAAGGGCGTCTCGTACATCGAGCGCGTAGTGAAGATCAACCGAGTGGCCAAGGTCGTGAAGGGTGGTCGTCGCTTCAGCTTCACCGCCCTCGTCGTCGTAGGCGATGGCAACGGCATGGTCGGCGTCGGCTATGGCAAGGCCAAGGAAGTCCCCGCGGCCATCGCCAAGGGCGTCGAAGAGGCGAAGAAGCACTTCTTCAAGGTGCCCAGGATCCAGGGCACCATCCCGCACACGGTGCAGGGCGAAGAGGCGGCCGGTGTCGTCTTCCTGCGTCCGGCCTCGGCCGGTACCGGTGTCATCGCCGGTGGCCCGGTGCGTGCGGTGCTGGAGTGCGCCGGCATCCATGACGTGCTGTCCAAGTCGCTCGGCTCGGACAACCCGATCAACATCGTGCACGCCACCGTGGCGGCTCTGAAGGGCCTCTCGCGGCCCGAGGAGATCGCCGCCCGCCGTGGCCTGCCGATCGAGGACGTCGCCCCGGCCCGAATGCTGAAGGCTCAGCGCGAGGGCATCGCCGAGGCAGCGGCGGCTAAGGCGGTGAGCTAGTCATGGCACGCCTGAAGATCACTCAGGTTCGCTCGAAGATCGGTGGCAAGCAGAACCAGCGTGACTCGCTGCGTTCGCTTGGCCTGAAGCGAATCGGCGACGTCGTCGTCAAGGAGGACCGGCCCGAGATTCGCGGGATGGTCTCCGTGGTGACGCACCTCGTCGAGGTGGAAGAGGTCGACTAGTCATGACTGACAACGCTCCGCTCAAGATTCACGACCTGCGTCCGGCCCCCGGCGCCAACAAGGCCAAGATCCGCAAGGGTCGCGGCGAGGCGTCGAAGGGCAAGACCGCCGGTCGCGGCACCAAGGGCAGCCACGCCCGTACGACGGTCCCCCTCGGTTTCGAGGGTGGCCAGGTGCCGCTGCAGAGGCGTCTGCCGAAGCTCAAGGGCTTCTCCAACGCGCTGTTCAAGACGACCTACCAGGTCGTCAACCTCGACAGGATCGGCGAGTTGTTCCCCGAGGGTGGCGAGGTCACCGTCGAGGCGCTGGTCGCCAAGGGTGCAGTTCGCAAGAACCAGCTTGTCAAGGTGCTCGGCACCGGTGAGATCTCGGTCGCGGTGAGCGTTTCGGCTCACGCCTTCTCGTCCGCCGCGAAGGACAAGATCGCCGCCGCAGGTGGCTCCGTTACCGAGCTGTAAGAGCTATTACGAGGCGTGGGGGCTTTGACAAATGCCCCCACGCCCGTAGTGCGTTAGAGTTCGCGAGACGGCAGGATTCTGTCCGGCTCGTTTGACCTGAGACTTCAATGGCAGATCCCCGCACCATCGCATACTCACACCGCCGTAAAGGCGCGCAGGAGGGACCGTGCTGACCGCGTTTACCCGGGCGTTCCGGACACCGGACCTGCGCAAGAAGTTGCTCTTCACCCTGGGCATCATCGCGCTTTTCCGTCTCGGCTCGGTTCTTCCGACTCCGGGAGTTCACGTCCAGAACCTCGCCGCCTGTTTCGATCAGGCCCGCAGTGGCGAAACCGGCAACATCTACGGGATGGTCCAGCTGTTCAGCGGCGGCGCGCTGCTGAAGCTGTCGGTGTTCGCGCTGGGCATCATGCCGTACATCACCGCGAGCATCATTCTGCAGCTGCTCGTCGTGGTGATCCCACGTCTCGAGGCGCTCAAGAAGGAAGGCCAGTCCGGCCAGACCAAGATCACGCAGTATACGCGTTATCTGACCATCGGGCTCGCCGTACTCCAGTCGACCGCCTTCATCGCGCTGGCCCGCACCGGCCAGCTGTTCCCGAACTGCCAGCAAGACGTGCTGCTCGACCCCGACAACATCTTCGGCATCGTCACGATGGTCGTCATCATGACCGCCGGTACATCGGTGATCATGTGGCTCGGTGAGCTCATCACCGACCGCGGCGTCGGCAACGGCATGTCCATCCTGATCTTCACGCAGATCGTCGCGGTCTTCCCCTCCGAGCTCGCCAACATCTTCCAGGCCAACAAGTTCACCTTCGCGGTCGTCATGGTGGTCGGCGTCTTCATGATCGCCGCGGTGGTCTTCGTCGAGCAGGGGCAGCGGCGCATCCCGGTCCAGTACGCCAAGCGGATGGTCGGCCGCAGAATGTACGGCGGCACGTCCACGTACATTCCGCTCAAGGTCAACCAGGCCGGCATCATCCCGGTCATCTTCGCGTCCTCGCTGCTCTATCTGCCGCAGCTCATCACGTCGCTGTTCTCGACCAGCGACAACGCGGTCATCCGGTGGATCTCGCAGAACCTGGCGACGGGCGACACGCCCATCTACATGATCACGTTCTTCGTGTTGATCGTCTTCTTCACGTACTTCTACGTGTCCATCACGTTCAACCCCGCTGAAGTCGCCGACAACATGAAGAAGTACGGTGGGTTCATTCCGGGCATCCGCCCCGGCCGTCCGACGGCTGAATACCTGAACTTCGTGCTCACCCGTCTGACCGCGCCCGGCGCGCTCTATCTGGGTCTGATCTCCATGGTCCCGATCGTCGCGCTGGCGATTGCCGGTGCGAGCCAGAACTTCCCGTTCGGAGGGACGAGCATTCTGATCATGGTAGGCGTCGGCCTGGACACGGTGAAGCAGATCGAGAGCCAGCTGCAGCAGCGCAACTACGAAGGTTTCCTGCGGTAGTGCGTCTCGTTCTGGTCGGGCCCCCCGGAGCGGGTAAGGGGACGCAGGCCCAGTACATCGCATCGAACCTGTCTATCCCGAAGATCTCGACAGGTGACATCTTCCGTGCCAACGTCTCGGGTGGCACGGACCTCGGCAAGCTCGCGAAGACGTACATGGATCGCGGAGACCTGGTGCCCGACGAGGTCACCATCGCCATGGTCCGTGACCGCCTCTCCGAGGACGATGCGCAGGACGGCTTCCTGCTCGACGGGTTCCCGAGGAACGTCGCGCAGGCCGAGATCCTGCGCGACATGCTCAAGGACTGGGGCCAGGCGCTGGACCTCGTCCTCGAGCTCGTCGTGGACGACGACGAGGTGGTCAGGCGGCTGGCGGGCCGGCGCACCTGCAGTCAGTGCGGCCGCATCTGGCACGTCGAGT
Organism: Nonomuraea cypriaca; assembly: GCF_015645445.1. GTDB lineage: Bacteria > Actinomycetota > Actinomycetes > Streptosporangiales > Streptosporangiaceae > Nonomuraea > Nonomuraea cypriaca. The sequence continues at coordinate 10,002 of NZ_JADOGI010000206.1, forward strand.
TCGACGACAAGAAGGACGACAGGTGTGACGCGTGCGGGGGCGCGCTGTTCCAGCGTGACGACGACAAGGAGGAGACCGTCAGGCACCGCCTGGAGGTCTACCAGGAGCAAACGGCGCCGCTGGTCTCCTACTACGCCGACGAGGACATCCTCGTGGGCGTGGACGCGACCGGCCCGGTCGAAGAGGTCACCCAGCGGGCCATGGAGGCGATCCGCCCTTTCCTGGGTTAAGTCCGATACGAGCGGCTTGCGGAGGTGGCACGGTGTTCCGTGCCACCTCGCCGCTATTGTGGGGGAATTGGGCCCCCACGCGGCCCGTTGAGACCCGGGGGGGTAGAGGATGTTCAAAAGAAACCGGCACGGGATCCAGATCAAGTCACCGGAGCAACTGAAGCAGATGCGTGAGGCCGGCCTGGTGGTCGGACGCACGCTCGACCTGCTGAAGCGCTCGGTGGAGCCCGGCATGACGCCGCTCGACCTCGACGGCATCGCCGAGAAGGCGATCAGGGACGCGGGCGCGATCCCTTCGTTCAAGGGCTACCAGGGCTTTCCAGCGACGATCTGCGCGTCGGTGAACGACGAGGTGGTGCACGGCATCCCGACCCGCGCCCGCAAGCTGCGCGAGGGCGACATCATCTCGATCGACTGCGGCGCCATCCTGGAGGGCTGGCACGGCGACTCGGCCGTCACGGTGCCGATCGGTGAGGTGAACCCCAAGCTGACGGAGCTGATGCGGGTCACCGAGGAGGCCATGTGGCGCGGCATCGCCGCGCTGACCGCCGGCCGTCACCTGTCCGACATCGGCTACGAGGTGGAGCGGTACGTCAAGTCGCAGGGCCGCTACGGCATCCCTCCCGAGTACGGCGGCCACGGCATCGGCACGGAGATGCACATGGACCCGTGGATCGCCAACCACGGCAAGCCTGGCCGGGGCCCGGTGCTCGAGACGGGCATGTGCCTGGCCATCGAGCCCATGGTCAACCTGGGGACCGAGCGCACGCGCGTGCTGTCCGACGACTGGACCGTGATAACGATCGATGGCAAGCAGTCCGCACACTTCGAGCACAGCGTCGCGGTGACACATAATGGTCCTTGGGTGCTAACCGCCCTAGACGGTGGCAAAGAGCGCTTGACCCAACTGCAGGACTGACGACCAGGAGTGGGTGGGATGGCGAACAGCCCCGAGATGCGAGCCTCCGACGTCGACCGTGACCGGGTCGCCGCCATCCTCCGAGAGCACACCGCGCAGGGCCGCATCACGATGGAGGAGTTCAACGAGCGGCTCGAGGAGTTGTACAAGAGCAAGACGTACGGCGAACTCGCCAGGTTGACGGCGGACCTGCCCGACGTGGACCTGCGGCACCGCCAGGTCGCCAAGCCGGACCCCGCACCCGCCGCCGTGCGCGGCGGCATGCATCCGGGCATGCGGGCGGCCTGGGGAGCCTGGGCCGCGGCCAGCGGCATCAACTGGGTGATCTGGCTGATCGTGAGCGTCGCGTCGACCCACGTGATCTATCCCTGGCCGCTGTGGGTCATGGGCCCGTGGGGCGTGATTCTGCTGATGAGCACCGTTTTCGGTGACTCCAGGCGACGGTAGAGCTTTGTGCAGTAGTGCACTGTGTGCATTCATCCGCAGTACGGATATGTCGGGATTTCTAACGTGAGCTGTGTCGAGAACACGGATCACGGAGGAAACCAAAATGCGCAAGGTCCTGGCAGCCACCGCCCTCACCGCTTCGATCGCCTTCACCGGCCTCGCCGTCGCCCCCGCCGCCCAGGCGGCCACCGCCGGCACCGCCACGCAGGCCACCTCGATCGGCAACTGGGGTAAGTACTACTCCAGCAACCACAAGGCCTACACCTTCGGCAAGACCTGGAGGCTGAACGGCAAGGTCTACACGAAGTGGTACGGCAAGGAGTTCAGTCCGAAGCGGGGCTACGTCTGGTTCAAGTATTACTCCGGCGGCAGCTGGCACAAGTTCTCCCGCGACTGGAACAACTCCTACAGCGAGATCTGGTCGAAGAGCAGCATCACCAAGCTCTACACGTACACCTGCTGGGGCGGCAAGTTCACGTTCTGCGGGGCGGCGCACCGCATCTACTAGGACTCGGTCCCGAGCTACTGGGACCCGCGCCCGAGCTACTGGGACCCGCGCCCGAGCTACTGGGACTCGCTCCCGCGAAGGCCCGCCGAGGCTCCCCGGCGGGCCTTCCGCCGTGTGGCACAAGGCACGCGAGGCGTGGGGTAGACTGCTACGTGGTTGTGTCAGGACACCTGGCACGCACTTTCGCGTTTTTGGTCTGGGTGTCGTACACTGCTTAGTCGGCTCACTATGACTATCACGCGTCGGCGGTCCTTGCCGATCGCCGCTCTCTTCGAAGCGTGAGGTCGCGGCTGCTTAGTGAACCGGAGCCTCAGACGACCGATCAGTGAAACGTGAGGAATTTTGGCCAAGAAAGACGGCGCCATCGAGATCGAGGGCACTGTGGTTGAGTCGCTCCCGAACGCCATGTTCCGGGTGCAGCTCGACAACGGCCATAAGGTCCTGGCCCACATCAGCGGACGGATGCGGATGCACTACATCCGGATCCTTCCAGACGACCGGGTCGTCGTTGAACTGAGCCCCTACGACCTCACTCGTGGGCGGATCGTCTACCGATACAAGTAAGACGTCTGAGGAACACAAAGGACAATGAAGGTAAAGCCGAGCGTCAAGAAGATCTGCGACAAGTGCAAGGTGATCCGCCGGCACGGTCGCGTCATGGTGATCTGCGACAACCTGCGCCACAAGCAGCGCCAGGGCTAGTCGCCGCAAGGCTTCTCCGAGTCCGCCCCGTGAGGGAGCGGGCTCGACGCATGAGGAGCCTCGAGCAAGTAATCGCGTTTCACACCTGAGCAGGCGGGCTTTTCAAAGGCCCGGACCACTCGGGAGACCCCCGGTCGGAGGCCGGGGCCCTCACCCCGGGCATTGGGGAGGGGCAGTGAGGCGCAAGACCTCCGCCACAAAGAAGGAGAATGCCCGACCATGGCTCGCCTGGTTGGCGTCGACCTCCCCCGCGAGAAGCGGCTGGAGATCGCTCTCACCTACATTTACGGAATCGGCCGCACCCGTGCCCTCGAGATCCTCGAGGCCACCGGTGTCAGCGGTGACATCCGCGTGCACCAGCTCAGCGACACGGAGCTCGTCCCGATGCGTGACTACATCGAGGCGAACTACAAGATCGAGGGTGACCTGCGCCGCGAGGTCCAGGCCGACATTCGCCGCAAGATCGAAATCGGTTGCTACCAGGGCATCAGGCACCGCAAGGGCCTGCCCGTGCACGGTCAGCGTACGCAGACCAACGCGCGCACCCGTAAGGGCAAGAAGAAGACCGTGGCCGGTAAGAAGAAGCCCGGTAAGAAGTAGTCCACCGGAGCGTGAACGCTCAGGCCCGAGAGCGGTAGCTCGCGTGACCAGCGAGGGCCGAGTGAGCGCGACCACTAAACACAGCCGCGGGACCGAAGACCTCAGGAGTGAAGGCAAGCAATGCCTCCTAAGAGCCGCCAGGGTGCGCCGAAGAAGGTGCGCCGCAAGGAGAAGAAGAACGTCGCTCATGGGCACGCCCATATCAAGAGCACGTTCAACAACACGATCGTCTCGATCACCGACCCCAACGGGAACGTGATCTCCTGGGCCAGCGCCGGCCACGTGGGTTTCAAGGGCTCCCGTAAGTCCACCCCGTTCGCCGCTCAGATGGCCGCGGAGAACGCCGCGCGCCGCGCCATGGAGCACGGCATGCGCAAGGTCGACGTCTTCGTCAAGGGGCCGGGCTCCGGCCGCGAGACCGCGATCCGCTCGCTCCAGGCCACCGGCCTCGAGGTGGGTTCGATCCAGGACGTCACGCCCGTTCCGCACAACGGCTGCCGTCCGCCGAAGCGCCGCCGCGTCTGAATTTCCCAGGAGATATTGAGAAATGGCTCGTTACACGGGCGCGGACTGCAAGCTCTGCCGTCGAGAGAAGACCAAGCTCTTCCTCAAGGGCAGCAAGTGCGAGTCCGCCAAGTGCCCCATCGAGATCCGTCCTTACCCGCCGGGTGAGCACGGCCGCGGACGCCCCAAGGAGTCCGAGTACCAGCTTCAGCTTCGTGAGAAGCAGAAGACCCGCCGCATCTACGGCGTCCTCGAGAAGCAGTTCCGCAACTACTACGAGGAGGCTGCGGGCAAGAGCGGCAAGTCGGGTGAGGTTCTGCTCCAGATCCTGGAGAGCCGCCTCGACAACGTCGTCTACCGCGCCGGCTTCGCCCAGTCGCGTGACGCCGCTCGCCAGCAGGTCCGTCACGGCCACATCATGGTGAACGGCAAGAAGGTGGACATTCCGTCCTACCGCGTTCGCGAGCACGACATCGTCGAGGTCCGCGAGACCAAGCGCAACCTGCTGCCGTACGAGGTCGCTCGGGCGACCGCGGGCGACCGCACGGTTCCCGCGTGGCTCGGCGTCGTGCCGGAGAAGCTCCGCGTCCTGGTTCACCAGCTGCCGGTTCGGCAGCAGATCGACACCCAGGTCCAGGAGCAGCTCATCGTCGAGTACTACTCGAAGTAGTCACTCGCTCGTCTAGTCCGGGTACGGATTTGCGTACCCGGACTAAGCTGTTCATCGGAGTGGCGTCATATAGCGGGCGCCACACGAAAAAGGGGAGATCCCGCACATGCTGATCGCTCAGCGCCCGACTCTTCTCGAAGAGTCGATCGACGACACCCGATCCCGATTCGTCATCGAGCCGCTGGAGCCGGGATTCGGCTACACCATCGGCAACTCGCTGCGCCGCACGCTGCTGTCGTCCATTCCGGGCGCGGCCGTGACGAGCATCCGTATCGAGGGCGTCCTGCACGAGTTCTCGACCGTTCCCGGGGTCAAGGAAGACGTCACCGACATCATCCTGAACCTCAAGGAACTGGTCGTCTCCTCCGAGCACGACGAGCCGGTCGTGATGTACCTGCGCAAGCAGGGCCCGGGTGAGGTCACCGCCGCCGACATCGCGCCGCCGGCCGGTGTCGAGGTGCACAACCCCGAGCTGCGCATCGCCACGCTCAACGGCAAGGCGAAGCTGGAGATGGAGCTGACCGTCGAGCGCGGTCGCGGCTACGTCTCCGCCGCCCAGAACAAGCAGCCGGGTCAGGAGATCGGTCGCATTCCGATCGACTCGATCTACTCCCCGGTGCTCAAGGTCACCTACAAGGTCGAGGCGACCCGAGTCGAGCAGCGTACCGACTTCGACCGCCTCATCCTCGACGTCGAGACCAAGCCGGCGATGAAGCCCCGCGACGCGGTGGCCTCCGCCGGTAAGACGCTCGTCGAGCTCTTCGGCCTGGCCCGTGAGCTCAACGTCGAGGCCGAGGGCATCGACATCGGCCCGTCGCCGACCGACGCCGCCCTGGCCGCCGACCTGGCGCTGCCGATCGAGGAGCTCAACCTCACCGTTCGGTCGTACAACTGCCTCAAGCGCGAGGGCATCCACACCGTGGGCGAACTCGTCGCCCGCAGCGAGCAGGACCTGCTGGACATCCGCAACTTCGGCGCCAAGTCGATCGAAGAGGTCAAGCAGAAGCTGCACGAGATGTCGCTGGCGCTCAAGGACTCCCCGCCCGGGTTCGACCCGAGCGCGGTGGCCGGGGCCGGCTACGACGATGACGACAGCGCCTACGTCGAGACCGAGCAATATTAAGTTCATGGCCTTCGGCCTATGAACTTAATATTGCTCGCTCGGGGGGCTGTGCCCCCCGAGTTCCCCCCATATGGTCGCCTGCGGCCGACAACTGCATCGGCCCTTCGGGGCGTCTTACTTCAGGAAGATCTCCGATCTTCCTGGCAGTTGAGGAATAGCTTCGCGATTCCTCAACTGCGGTTACAAGATCGCGCGTAAGCGCGGCAACCAACCGCGCGCAAGCGCAGGACTGGTATGAATCGCGCGTGAGCGCTGGCTTGGGTCGCGTGCAAGCGCGGGGCGGGTCGGGCGTGAGCGCGTGAGCCTGACTTCGGTACCTGGTACGGCCGGGGCGGGTTAACTTACAAGGAGAGATGAAATGCCCAAGCCCACCAAGGGTGCACGTCTTGGCGGCAGCCCGGCGCACGAGCGGCTGATCCTGGCCAACCTGGCCACCGATCTGTTCCGTCACGGCAAGATCCGCACCACCGTCACGAAGGCCAAGCGCCTGCGTCCGGTGGCGGAGCGTCTGATCACCAAGGCGAAGAAGGGCGACATCCACAACCGTCGCCAGGTCCTGAGCGTCGTCAAGGACAAGGGCGTCGTGCACCACCTCTTCACGGAGATCGCGACGACGTTCGCCGAGCGGCCCGGTGGCTACACCCGTATCACCAAGGTCGGTCCGCGTAAGGGCGACAACGCCCCGATGGCGGTCATCGAGCTGGTGACCGAGCCGCTGAACGCGGTCACGACCCGCCGCACCGAGGCTCCCGCCGCCGCGGCGGCGCCCGCTCCGGCTGCGGAGGAGACCGAGGCTCCCAAGGCCGAGGAGGCCGCTGAGGCTCCCAAGGCTGAGGCCGCCGAGGAGACCCCAGCCGCCGAGGCTGAGGCGAAGAAGGACGAGGCCTGATCTCTCAGGTCGGCTGAAACGGGCCCGTGACCCCCTGATGAAGGGGTTCCGGGCCCGTTTCGCATGAAGGAGGATGATCGTGGTACGGCTTCGCCTCGATCTCGCGTACGACGGTACCGACTTTTCCGGCTGGGCCAGGCAGCCTGGCCGCCGTACGGTTCAGGGGGAGATCGAGGAGGCGCTCGGCCGGATCCTGCGCCTCGGCGAGCCCGCTCTGTTGACCGTGGCCGGCCGTACCGACGCCGGGGTGCATGCGCGTGGCCAGGTCGCCCATGTGGACCTGCCCGACGCGGCGCTGGCCGAGCTCGATGGGAACCGGGGGCCGCTGTGCGTGGATGAGCGGCTCTCTGCGCTCGTGAGACGGCTGGGCGGGGTCATGGGCCCAGATGCACGGGTTTATCGAGTCTCGGTGGCTCCTGAGGGCTTTGACGCACGATTCTCGGCGATGTTCCGGCGGTATGCGTACCGGGTGAGCGATGCGGTGGGGGGCGTGGATCCGTTGCGGCGCCGAGAGGTGGTCTGGCACAACCGGCCGCTGGACTTCGATGCGCTCAACGCGGCGGCGGCCCGGCTGATCGGCGAGCACGACTTCGCGGCGTTCTGCAAGAAGCGCGAGGGGGCGACGACGATCAGGGAGCTGCAGCGGCTGGATTGGGCACGCGAACCGGACGGGGTGCTGGTGGCGACCGTCGTGGCGGACGCGTTCTGCCACTCGATGGTGCGGGCGCTGATCGGCTCGCTGCTGGCCGCCGGTGACGGCCGCCGGCCGGTGGAGTGGCCGGGCGAGGTGCTGACGCGGGCCGTACGCGACTCAGGGGTGCATGTGGCGCCCGCGCACGGGCTGTGCCTGGAAGAGGTGGGTTATCCGGCCGATGAGGAGCTGGCCGCACGGGCGCTGGCCACGCGGCGGGTGCGTACCGTGACGGATCCGCCCGTGATGGATCCCCCTGTGATGGATCCGCGGCCTCATCCTGACGGGCGCCCTCTTGGGGAATCGTTTTTCTGACGTTGTGTTCGTCGTCTTCCTGACGGAGCTCCCGTCGTCAGTTCCTGGTGACTTGGCCTGACAGGGCTTCGTCGTCAGTCAGTCCCTGGTGACTCGGCGTTCCAGGACGAGTGAGGTCTGGTCGCGGAAGGCGCCGCTAACCTTGGGTAGTGCCTTTTCCTTGGCGGCCGGGGTGTGGCCGTCGGCGTACGTGGCGTAGCTGAAGACGATGTAGCGGCCCCACACGAGACCGGCCGCGTAGCCGCCGGCGATGTGCACCCGATCGCTCCCCGTGCCGGCCGCGCCGGGCAGGGGGCGGAACCAGACGTTGCGGTCGAGGTCCTTCGCCTCGTCGGCGGTCGTGGCCGCGTCCTTGACCGGTAGTACGGCGATGCCCGTGGTGACGGCGTAGCGGCGCTTGCTGTCGACGTACGTGGCTCTGAGCACCCGGCTGCACTTCTGTTCTTTCAGCGCATCGGCGAACGCGCCTGCGGCGGCCTTCTCGCAGCTCGTCTCCATGTCGGCCTTGACCCGGGTGAACGTGGCCCCCGCCGCGTTCACCTTCTTCTTGGGGAACGCCTCGGACAACGACAACTTCTGCGGGTCGGTCTCCTCCGAGTTGAGCATGGACGTGCCTGGTACGTCGGCGGGCGGGCTTGCCTCCCCCTCGGGGCTCCCCCCTCCCTCGGCGCTGGGCGGTGCTGAGGATGTTGTGGGGCGGGCGGCGGTGGTGGTGGCTGCTGGGTTGCTCACCGCCTGGAAGGCGAAGAAGCCGCCTGTGGCGACGCCTGCCAGGGCCAGCGCGCCCAGCGTGACGAACAAGGCCCGCTTGCTCTTGCCCGGGCGGTTCGTGGGTGGGGGCGGGATCTGGAAAGGCGGCTGTTTGAACGCTCCAGATGCGAACGCCGGGCCGCCGCCGCCTCCCGGCGAGGGCTACTGCCCCCAGGTGTCTCAGGGGAAGGGGAGGTCGGGCAGCTTGTT
>NZ_JADOGI010000207.1 GCF_015645445.1 Nonomuraea cypriaca
CCCCCACCCCAGAACACCTCTCCTCACCACCTCGGACATGTGGGCCGGACCTCACCCTTGAAGGCCCCCGGGCGCTCGTGGTGGTGACCTTGGGCGCGAGTTGACCGTCACACCGCGCCGGGCGGGCTGGAGCGATGCCCCGGCATCGTGGACCGGTTGCGCGAGCGGTTCGGCGGCCTGACGGACCCGGTGCCCGGCGTCCTGGAGAAGATCACGGACGGACTTCTTCGCCGCCACCGGCGCGCGATTCCCGCCCCGGGCGCCTCGGGCGTGGGGTGGGCCGTCACGCCGCACTGGTGGTGTGGGTTGGGTGTCAGACGCGGGCGGCCGGGTCTTGGCCTGGGGGGCGCCAGCCCAGGACCTGGTCCATTGAGCGCAGCATCAGGTCCGAGCTGAGCTTGGCCGCCGTGGACATCCCGAAGTCGCGCAACCGGACCACCACCGGATTCCTGACCATGGTCAGCCGGCAGATGGTCATGGACTGCCGCACGATCTTCGAGGTGCGCTCCAGCCGGGCGGCGGTGTACGCGGCGAGGTCGTTCTCCTGCCCGCCGGCCAGGTGCGCGAGCACGATCGCGTCCTCGATCGCCTGGCAGGCCCCCTGGCCGAGGTTGGGCGTCATCGCGTGCGCGGCGTCCCCGACCAGCGCGACCTTCCCCCGATGGAAGGCGGGCAGAGCCTGGTCGAAGTAGTACACGTCACCACGGATGATCTTCGCGGGATCGGCCGAGCGCAACAGCGCGGGGATCGGCTCGTGCCAGTCCCCGAACCTCCTCATCAGTTCCACCCGCTCGTCCTCGTGTACGGCGCCGGCGGGCGAGACGTCGGTGGCGTACACGTACACCACGTCGTCGGCCAGCGGATGCACGCCGAACACCTGGCCCCGGCCCCAGCTCTCCATACTCTGGACGGCCAGATCGCCCCGGGGTACGAGCCCGCGCCAGGCCGTGACCCCCGAGTACGCCGGACCCGGGTGGCCGGGAAAGAGAGCGCGCCGGGTCGCCGAGTGGATCCCGTCGGCGGCCACGACGAGGTCCGCCTCGAGATCGCCCTCATCGGTGCGCACCACCCCGCCGGAGGCGTCCACCTCGGACACGGTGGTGTTCAGCCGCAGGTGATCGGGTCCCAGCGCTTCCATGAGCACGTCCATCAACGTGGCCCGCAGCAGGACGACCACCGAGTCGCCGTAACGGGCCACCGCGTCGTCGCCGCTGGTGTGCACGAGCCACCGCCCATTCGCCGCCCGGATCCCCACCTGCCCCTGCAACCTGGACAGTGCGCGAATCCGGTCGCCGAGGCCCAGCGTGTCGAGCGCCTTCAACGCGTTGGCCGCGACGGCCAGCCCCGAACCCACCGGATCGATCTTGGGCGCCCGCTCCAGCACGGTCACGTCCCACCCTTTGCGGCGAAGCGCCACACCGGTGGTGAGCCCACCCACACCCCCACCGATCACCACAGCCCTGCCCATCTCCAAGCCCCTCCCTCGGCACTACGCCTGTAGTATTCACTTTACTACACCCGTAGTTCGCCCCCCATTCCACCCCCGGCCCAGGTCCGTCCCCGGTCGGCAGCGCCCGGTGGGGTCGTTGGATTCTCTTGGGAAATCCGGCCGTGGGCTTGGCGAAATGCCGTTCGTACTACCTCTGTAGTATTCGGTGTCGTGAAGCGCTCAGAGACCGTCGCGGACGCGGCCATCACGCTCCTGGCCGAGCGGGGTATGCGGGGTCTCACTCACCGGGCCGTCGACGAGGCGGCGGGGCTGCCGCCCGGGTCCACGTCCAACCTGGCCCGGACCCGTGCCGCGCTGCTGGAGCTTGCTCTGTCGCGGCTCACGGAGCTGGAGATGCGGGCTCTGGCGCCGGCGTACCAGAGCGACGAGGTGGACCTGTCCGGCCTCCCCGGCCGCATGGCGGAGGCGCTGTACATCCAGCTCCAGGACCGCCGTCGCACACTGGCCCGTTACGAGCTGGCCCTGGAGGCGACCCGGCGGCCGGAACTGCGCGAGATCTATGACGCGGCCGGTCGCCGGTTCCGTGATCCCGCCGTCGCCCTGCTGACCGCGATGGGCTCCCGGGAACCGGTACGGCACGCGCGCCAGTTGGTGGCGTTCGGGGAAGGGCTCATGTTCGACGCGATCGCCGGGGCCGGCGCCACGCCCACCCTGGACGAGCTCAACGAGGCCATGCGCGACCTGCTGGCCGGCATGCTGCGTTAGGCGATCAAGCGAAGCCAGATCAAGGCAGCGCAGGTCATCAAGGCGAGGATGGCGACTCCGGCGACGCGAACGCTCCCGGCGTTCTGGCCACTGCTCTTCGAGACCCTAGCGACGCAAGCGCGCCCGGTGTTCCGGCCACTCCTCTTCGAGGATGCCGAAACAGACCGTGTCGCGCCAGGTGCCGTCGGGCCTCCTGCGGTGGCGGCGCAGCGTGCCCTCGTGCAGGCCGCCGATGCGCTTGATCGCGTTCTGCGACCTGACGTTGAGCACGTCGGTCTTGAGCATCACGCGGTTGTAGCCCAGCTCGAAGGCGTGGTCGACGAGCAGCAGCTTGCAGTCGGTGTTCACGGCCGTGCGCCAGGCCGCCCGCCCGTACCAGGTCCAGCCGATCTCGACGCTCTCGTCGAACCCGGGCACGTCGCAGTACGTCGTCCAGCCCACGGCCCGCCCGCTCTCCACGACCACCACCGCGAACGGGACGTGCCTGTCGTCGTCGATCAGCCCCCTGGCCACCTTCGCCAGGTCGTTCTCCGAGCTCGGCGGGGGTATCGGCATCCAGCGCCAGACCTCCTCGTCCCCGCCCCCGGCGGCGAACAGGTCGGGAATGTGGTCCATGGTGAGCGGCTCGAGCCGGACGACGTCGTTCTCGAGCACCACAGGCGCAGGCAGCTTCGCGGTCATGTACGCCACCATAAGAGCCGGCCGAAGCCCTGATCATGGCCACCTGTCCATTTTTGCGGGGAGCCACCCTGTCGACACTCATACCGGCCGGTCGGTAGGCTCACCAGCATGGACTTCGCCTTCGACACGGTCACCGAGGACCTGCGCGAGCGACTGCTGCGCTTCATGGACGAATGCGTCTACCCCGCCGAGCCCGCCTTCGAAGAACAGGCGGCGACCAGCGGCTGGAGCCCCCCGCCGCTGATGGCCGACCTGAAGGACGAGGCCAGGAAGCGCGGCCTGTGGAACCTGTTCCTCCCTGGGGAGCACGGTTCCGGGCTGACCAACCTCCAGTACGCGCCGCTGGCGGAGATCATGGGCCGCAGCCCCACCATCGCGCCGGTCGCCACCAACTGCGCCGCGCCCGACACCGGCAACATGGAAGTGCTGTCCATGTTCGGCAGCGAGTGGCAGCGTAAGGAGTGGTTGCGGCCGCTGCTCGACGGTGAGATCCGTTCCGCGTTCGCGATGACCGAGCCCGACGTGGCCTCCTCCGACGCCACGAACATCGCCACCACCATCACCCGGGACGGCGACGAGTACGTCATCAACGGCCGCAAGTGGTTCATCTCCGGCGCGATGAACCCCAACTGCAAGATCTTCATCGTCATGGGCCAGACCAACCCCGACGCGCCCAAGCACCGCAGGCAGAGCATGATCCTGGTGCCCCGCGACACGCCGGGCCTGCAGATCAAGCGCGGCATGCACGTGTTCGGCTACACCGACGCCGACCACGGCGGCCACGCGGAGATCGTGTTCGAGGACGTACGCGTGCCGGCGGAGCACCTCATCGGCGAGGAGGGCGGCGGCTTCGCCATCGCCCAGGCCAGGCTCGGCCCCGGCCGCATCCACCACTGCATGCGCCTGATCGGCATGGCCGAGCGTGCCGTCGAGCTAATGTGCCGGCGGGCGCTGACCAGGACCGCCTTCGGCAAGCCCATCGCCCAGCAGGGCGTGATCCAGGACTGGATCGCGGAGTCCCGCATCAAGATCGAGCAGCTGCGCCTGCTCGTGCTCAAGACCGCCTGGCTCATGGACACGGTGGGCAACCAGGGCGCCCACACCGAGATCCAGGCCATCAAGATCTCCACCCCTATCACGGTGGAGTGGATCCTCGACAAGGCCGTCCAGGTGCACGGCGCGGGCGGCGTCTCCCAGGACTTCCCGCTGGCCGGCCTGTGGGCGGGAGCCCGCGCGCTCCGCCTGGCGGACGGCCCGGACGAGGTGCACAAGCGGTCATTGGCCTATCGAGAGCTCAAGAGGTTCATGTGAACGAGGCGGAGATCAAGGAGCGGGTCGCGGCGTTCCTCGGGGAGCATGATCCGGGCGGGGACCGGCTCGCGTTCCTGCGGGCGAGGTTCGACGCCGGGCTCGCCTGGGTGTGGTTCCCCGAGGGGCTCGGCGGGCTGGGCGCCTCCAGGGACTTACAGCAGGTCGTGGAGCGGGAGCTGGCGGACACGCCGCAGATCAACGGCGGCGTCCAGGGCATCGGCCTGGGGATGGCGGCGCCGACGATCCTGGCGTTCGGGACGGAGGAGCAGAAACGGCGGTTCCTGCGGCCGTTGTGGACGGGGGAGGAGATCTGGTGCCAGCTCTTCAGCGAGCCGGGTGCGGGATCCGACCTGGCGACGCTGGGGACCCGCGCGCTCCGGGACGGGGACGAATGGGTGGTGGACGGTCAGAAGGTGTGGACGTCCGGCGCCCATCACTCCCGGTGGGCCATCCTCGTGACGCGTACCGACCCGGAGGTGCCGAAGCACCGCGGCATGACGTACTTCATCTGCGACATGAAGGCGCCCGGCGTCGAGGTGCGGCCGCTGCGGCAGATCACCGGTGAGGCCGAGTTCAACGAGGTGTTCCTGACCGGCGTGCGGCTGCCTGACGACCTGCGGCTCGGTGCGGTCGGCGACGGGTGGCGGGTCGCGCGGACCACGCTGATGAACGAGCGCGTCGCCATCGGCGGCGCCCCCGTACGCCGCGGCGGCGGCATGGTGGCGGCCGTGCTCGAAGCGTGGCGGGAGCGGCCCGAACTGCGCACCCACGAGCTGCACCAGCGGTTGCTGTCGTTGTGGGTGGAAGCCGAGGTCACCCGCCTGTCGGGGGCGCGGCTGCGCGAGCAGCTCGTCGCCGGCCAGCCGGGGCCGGAGGGCTCCGGCATGAAGCTGTCGTTCGCCAAGCTCAACCAGGCGCTGTCCGGGTTCGATGTCGAGTTCAGGCGCGATCTCGGGTACGACGACTGGACGTTCCGCCGCTCGGAGAACGTCGACTTCTACGGCCGCGGCCCCGGCTACCGCTACCTGCGGGCCAAGGGCAACTCGATCGAGGGCGGCACGTCCGAGATCCTTCGCAACATCATCTCCGAGCGGGTGCTCGGCCTGCCCTCCGAACCCCGCGTCGACAAGGACGTGCCCTGGAAGGACCTGCCCCGATGACGCTCTTGTACTCGGAGGTCGAGGAGGAGCTGCGCGCGGCGGTGCGCGGGCTGCTCGCCGACCGGTGCCCGCCCGCCGCCGTGCTCGAGCGCGTCGAGTCGGAGCCGTACGACCTGGATCTGTGGAAGACGCTGGCCGGTGAGATCGGGGTGGCCGGGCTGCTCGTCCCCGAGGAGCTCGGCGGCGCCGGGGCCTCGGCCAGCGAGGCGGCCGTCGTGCTGGAGGAGCTGGGCCGGGGCGTGGCGCCGGTGCCGTTCCTCACCAGCTCGGTGCTGGCCACCCAGGCGCTGCTGCCCACGCGGGACGCCCTGCTCGGGGAGCTGGCCGAGGGGCGGAGGACGGCCGCGCTGGCGGTGTCCTTCGTGGCCTCGCCGTACCAGCCGTCACGGGGCGCGTCCGTGTGGCTGGACGGCGGGCGGGTGTGCGGGACCGTCACCGGCGTGGCCGGGGCCGACGTGGCCGACGTGCTGCTGGTACCGGTCGGCGGCGAGCTGTACGAGGTCGAAGGCGCCGCCGTCGCGGTGGTGCCCTCGTTCGACCTGACCAGGCCGGTCGCCACGGTCACCTTCGAGCGCGCGACGGCCCGCCGGGTGGGGGCGTGCGACCTGGCCGGGGTGCTCAGGTTCGCGGCCGGGTTGCTGGCGTCCGAGCAACTCGGCGTGGCCGAGTGGTGCCTCGACACGACGCTGGCCTACGTCAAGGAACGCCACCAGTTCGCCCGCCCGATCGGCTCCTTCCAGGCGATCAAGCACCGGCTGGCCGACCTGTGGCTGGACGTGGTCAGGGCCAGGGCCGCGGCCCGCGGAGCCGCCTCCGACACCTCGGCCGTCTCCGTGGCGGTCGCCCAGTCGTGGAACGCCGCCGTGGCCGTGCACGCCGCCGAGGAGGCTCTGCAGCTGCACGGCGGGATCGGGATGACGTGGGAGCATCCCGTACATCTCTATCTCAAGCGGGCGAAGGCCACCGAGATGGCGCTCGGCACGCCCGGCGATCATCGGGAGGCGCTGGCCTCACTCGTCGACGTGCCCGCCCCCGAGGGAGGTCAGTAGCAGGTCGGCGAAGTGCCGCCCCACCTGGGCGCCGGTCAGCGGGCCTTCCGCGTGGAACCACGTGCCCAGGTGGTGCACCGAGCCGAAGAAGAAGTCCACGACCAGCTCCGCGGGGACCTGGTCGCTGAAGATGCCCGTGCGCTGCCCTTCGGCCACGAGGTCGCGGAAGCGCTCGTGGTAGCGGCGGCGCTCGGCGCGCACGGTCTTGCGCGTCTCGGGGGCGAGCAGGTGCATCGACCTGAAGAAGATCTTGGAGTCGTCGAGGTTCGCGGTCGTGGTCTCCACGACGTCGGCCGCCGCCCGGTGGAGGCGCCGCTTCAGCGTGCCGGGGCCGTCGGCGATCCGCGCCAGCCGGTCCATCTGCATGCGGAGCACCCTGGCGTAGATTTCGTGCAGCAGATCGTCCTTGGAGTCGAAATAGTGGTACATGGCGCCCTTGGTGACGCCTGCCGACACTACGATCTCCTGTACGGACGTGCTCTCGAAGCCGCGTTCGGCGAACAGGCGGGTCGCCTCCGAGAGTAGTCGCTGTCTGACCGGTTCTTCCTTCACATGTCCCCCTTGGTCACCTGCCTTAGCATACCGACTGGTCGGTTGATGGTCTTGCGGGTACTAATTACGTCACCTTAGGCTCGCCTTGGTTGGGTGGTGGGTATCACCTGACCGGCGAGGGATCTTCGGCGTGGCAGATCCTTAAGGTTTCTACTCTTTCGGGGAGTTTGCCGTGCCCGGTGGCTCTATCTACGTGCAGCAGGACGAGAAGTACACAGGGTCGTCCCCGCAGTGGTGGTACGAGAAGTTCTGGCGCGAAGGCGCACAGAACCGGCGTAGGTCGAGGGTCGTCAAGGCCGCCGTGGGTTTCGTGCTCGGATACGCGGTCGCGCTCAGGTTCGACCTCGCCGGGCTCGTCCTCGGACTGCTGTTCGCGGGGATCGTCGCGGGCGCCGACTGGTGGATCGACTGGCGCTCGTTCCAGAAGACGGCCGTCTGGCGTGGACGGCGGCACGGTGAGACGATCACCGGGAAGCACCTGCGCAGGTCGCTCGGCCGCCACGGCTACAGCGTCCTCGACGGCCGCGCCATCCGCGGCCAGGCCTCCATCGACCATTTGGTGATCGGCCCCGCCGGCGTGTGGCTCATCGACAACGAGTCCTGGAGTCCCGACACCGAGCTCGCCTGCTACGCCGGGCGGCTCTTCTTCGGCGAGAAGTACGGCACGAAGGTCGCCAAGCCGCTCGTGGAGGCGGCCGAGGCGTTCGCCGAGTTGCTCTCGCGCGAGACCAGGATCCCGGTGACCATCACACCCATGCTGGCCGTGCACTGTGGGATGCTGCCTCGCGGCGGCCTGCTGCAGGCCGAGGGCCTGACGCTGCTCAAGCCTCGGCTGGTGGCCAAGCAGATCAAGGCGGTCGAGGGCGCCGTGCTCAACGACGAGCAGATCGAGCTGCTCACCCGCACCGCCGCCAGGGAACTCCAGCGCGCCTGACCCGAGCCGCTCGTCCGGGCCGGCCACTCAGTTATTCACTCAGCGTCCGGCCCGTGCGCTGGGGCTGCCGCCACACGTCACGGCCGCTGCTCCACAGCTCAGAGTCGTACAATCTCGCACTAGTACAGTCGTTCTAGAACGGACTGGAACCATCTGCGGGTGTGCGCCGAGCTACTGCGCAGGCTCGAGCAATGCCAGGAGGATCCGCTGCAGCTCGGTGCGATCGCGAGGCGCAATCCTCGCCAGCCTGCGGTCGAACTCCGTCGCGAGCGCTGAGAGCGCACGGTCCCGCGCCGCCTCGCCCTCGGCGGTCAGTACGAGCCGATGCCGCCGCAGGTCCGCGTCGTCGATCTCGCGTCGCATGAACCCCTTTGCGACGAGGTTGCGCACGTAGACCGTCACGCTCGCCTTGGGGATCATCAGCGTCGCCGCAAGCTCGGCCGGGTACGGCGACGCGGTCACCTCGGCGAGCACGAAGAACTCCTTCGTCTCGAGCCCGAGTTCGGCCAGTTCGGTGCTGCAGGCGTCCAGCACGACGGTCAGCAGGCGATGGTTCAGCGTCCACAGCTGTGCGGCGTCGACCGACACGCGGGCCTCCTCGTTAATGTGGTACAGTCCTGAACTAGTTCGAAAATGTACTAATGTACATCTCGGACTGGCCGGCCATCGAATGACCTTACGCGAAAGGGGCACTCAGATGCTTCGGCACATCACGATCCCGCGCGGGCCGATCGAGCTCGCGGCCGACCTGCACCTGCCCGACGACATCGACCAAGCGGTGCCGCTGCGCGCCGTGGTGCTCTCCACGCCTGGCAGCAGCGTGAAGGGACAGATCGGCGCGAACTACGCATCCCGTCTCGCCGCCCGGGGCATCGCGGCGCTCGTGTTCGACCCCGCCCATCAGGGTCAGAGCGGCGGTGAGCCCCGCGACCTCGAAGATCCGTACCGCCGCGGTGAGGACATCTCCTACGCGATCGACGCGCTCAGCACGATCTCCGGCATCAACCCGGAGCGCATCGGTGTCCTCGGCATCTGCGCCGGCGGAGGCTATGCGGTGCACACCGCCCGCACGGACCACCGCATCAAGGCGGTCGGCACAGTCGTCCCGGGCAACATGGGCACGTCGTTCCGCAGCTTCCAGCCAGACGGCCCGGCGGGCGCGCTCGACACCATGGCCGACGCGCGCATCGAGGAAACCCGCACCGGTGAGCTGACCCGTGTGAACTGGCTGCCCGACACCTTGGAAGATGCCGCCGCAGCCGGGCTGACCGATATCGACACGACCCAGGCGATCACGTTCTACCGCACCGAGCGGGGCAGGAACGAGCACTCGACGAACCGCCGCCTCTCGCGTGGCGACTCGCTGCTCCTGGGCTACGACGCGTACCACCTGGTCGATCAGCTCATGACCCAGCCGCTGCAAGTCATCCTCGCCGGACGCATTGGCAACACCGGCTCCTACGAGTCCGGCATGCAGCTCTGGAAACTCGCACCCAACCCGGTCGATCTCATGGTGATCGAGGGCGCCGGGCACTACGAGATGTACGACGAGCCCGAGTACGTCGACGCCGCCGTCGATCGGCTCGTCACCTTCTACTCGGACCACCTGTAAGTGCCGAGCGCGGTGTACGTGCGTAGGAGTTGGCGAGGAAGCTCAGCCGTTCCTCGCCGAGGGCGGCGCGGACCGCCTCGATGTCCCGTGCGACGGAGGCCGAGTCCATGTGGTCGAAGAACTCCGGGGCGGCGGCGCGGCACCGCTGCGCGTGTTCGCGGTTCGTCCGTCCGAGTGCGGCGTATTCGGCGGGATCGCGCGGCACGGTGATGTACGGGCCGGTGCTGAGGCACTCGTACGGCAGCACGCCGCCGGGCTTGACGGTGTTGCGCGGGGCGAAGCTGACCACGTCGAACCGGTTACGCAGCTTCGCGAACCTCGCGGAGAACTGCTTCAGGTCGTCGATGCCCGACACGTCGGGGCCGCCGGGGATGGAGAAGACCGTGCTGATCCGGCCGCGCCGGAGGCGGGGAGCAGGCCGACCGGGATGATGATCTTCCGTCCCGTGGGCCGCTTCCAGTCCAGGGGTACCTGGACGGAGGCGCAGCGCATGTCCCGGGGAGCGTCCTTGTCGGCGCACGGCCGCCAGGCCAGGGAGGACGGGCCGGTGTCCGCCGCGCCGGCGGCGGCGGGTCCCGCCACCAGGGCCGCCAGGAGCGTCACGCCGACGACCACGACCTTCCCCCTGCGTCCCTTCAGCGCGGTCACCGCCGCGCCCGCCGTCAGCGCGACGGCGACGTACGCGATGAGCAGCGCGGCCGCCACCGGCGGGGACAGCAGGCCGCCCACCCCGGCGATCTGACGCGGCAGGTTCTCGAACATGTACGACCCGGCCTGCGCCCGCAGCGGCGACGGCAGTGCCTGGGCGACGACCGGGAGCACCAGGAAGATCAGGACGAGCGCGACCAGGCTCGCCGGGGGTGGAGCGGATCGCCGCGCCCACGCCCAGCCCGATCAGGGCCGCCGCCGTCATGGACAGGCCGGCGACGACGACCGAGGCGAGCACTCCGGGATCGGAGAGCGGGGTGCCCAGGGTCTGCCCGTCGACCAGCAACTGGCCGGCGCGGTCGCCGAGGACGGCCTGCGCGGCCAGGTGCATCGCGAACGCGAGGACCTGACCGGCGACCAGGGTGACGACAGCCAGTCCCGGGACCTTGGCGAACAGGAACAGCTGCCGCCGCGGCACCGCCACCAGGCTCGTACGGATCATGCCGGTGGTGTACTCGGAGGTGATCGTGAGCGCGCCCAGCGTGCCGAGCACGAAGTAGGCGATCGGCAGCCCGGTGCCCAGCCCGTCCCCGTTGCCGGTGAAGAGCAGCCGCTCCTCGAACGTCTGCTGGTCGAACCCCCGGCCCATCATGTACGCCACCCCGGCGCACGCCAGCACGGCGAGGACGGAGACGGCCAGGAGGTAGGCGTTCGAGCGGAGTGAGCGGAGCTTGTGCCATTCGGAGGCGATGACGTCCATCATCGGGCCACCGCCTCGGCGGCGGCGCGGGCGCCGTACTCGACGCTCTCCTCGGTGAGCTCCATGAACGCCTCCTCCAGCGAGGCGCTGCGCGGCGTCAGCTCGCGCAGCGCGATCCCCGCCCGCAGGGCAAGATCGCCGATCCCGGCCGCGTCCATACCCCGCACGGACAGGCCGCCGGTCGCCGCGTCTCGCACGGACAGGCCTGCGGTCCCTGCTCCGTCCGCGTCCGGCGGCGGTGGGTCCGCGTCCGCGATGATCACTGTCGCGCCGTGGGCGCGCAGGAGGTCCGCCAGCCGGTCCGGGTGGGCCGCGCGTACCAGCACGTCGCGCTGGAAGCGTGCGGCGAGCGCGTCCGTCGGGGTGTCGGCGATCAGCCGGCCGCGTCCGATGCCGACGACGTGGTCGGCGGTGAGGTGCGGCACGTCGCCGGCGCGCTTCGCCTGACCGTGGGCGACGACGGACGCGGCGGCGTCCGCCGCGACGCGGGCACCGGCGTGCGCGGCATCGAGGAGCGCCTGTCCGCCTTCGACGGCTCTCTCACCGTGAGCAGCCCGCCGGGCGGCCCGACCGAACTGACGATGGAGATTCCGTGCGCGTTGTCATCGCCGAAGACCTCGCACTCCTGAGGGACGGGCTGGTCCGGCTGCTGTCGGCGAACGGCTGCACCGTCGTGGAGGCGGTGGACAACGGCCCCATGCTGCTGGAGGCGCTGGTCCGGCACAGCCCTGACGTGTCCGTGGTCGACGTGCGGCTGCCGCCCGGCTTCACCGACGAGGGGCTGCGCGCCGCGCTGGAGGCGCGCAGACGGATCCCCGGGCTGCCTGTGCTGATCCTGTCGCAGTACGTGGAGCAGCTCTACGCCAGGGAGCTGCTGTCCGACCGCTCCGGCGGGGTGGGTTACCTGCTGAAGGACCGGGTGGGCGACGTCGACAGGTTCGTCGACGCCGTACGCCAGGTCGCCGGCGGCGGCACCGCGATGGACCCGGAGGTGGTCTCGCAGCTGCTGACCCGCCGGCGCAGGGACGAACCGCTGGCCGCGCTGACGCCGCGGGAGCGGGAGGTGCTCGAGCTGATGGCGGAGGGCCTGTCCAACCTGGCCATCGCAGCCCGCTTCCAGGTCACCGACAAAGCCATCGGCAAGCACACGAACAACATCTTCGCCAAGCTCGGCCTCCCGCCGTCCGACGACCACAACCGGCGGGTCATGGCGGTCCTGGCCTACCTGCAGGCGGTGTAGCCGGCGCTCAGGCGAGCGTCTCGATGAACGCGGTGAGCTGGGCGACGTTGCGGCACTCGTGCATGGGCACGACCGTGCCGTAGTCGCTAGCGACGGAGTCTCCCGTGTCCCACTGCTGCCTCGGCTCCGGGTTGAGCCAGTAGGCGTGGCGGGCCTTGGAGACGAGGGACCTGAGCACGTCCAGGGCGGGCGGCTGGTAGTTGGAGCGGGCGTCGCCGAGGATCAGCAGCGAGGTCTTGGGGCCGATGGCGTCGGCGTACCGCTCGGTGAAGCGTTCCAGCGCGTTGCCGTAGTTGGTACGGCCGAAGCGGACCATGTCGGCCTCCTGGGCCAGCTTGGTCATGGCCTCGACGACGTCGGCGCCGGGGACGAAGAACCTGGTGATCTCGTCCACCGTGTCCACGAACCCGAACGCGCGCACCTTGGTGAACTGCTCTCTGAGCGCGTACGTGAGCAGCAGCGTGAAGTGCGCGAACGACGAGACCGAGTCGCTGGTGTCGCAGAGGATGACCAGCTCGGGCTTGTGCGGGCGCGGCGGCTTGAAATGGGTGGTGAGCGGGACGCCGCCGCTCTGCAGCGAGGCCCGCATCGTCCGGCGGAAGTCGAGGCGGCCGCGCCGGCCCTTCCTGTGCTTGATCGTCAGCCGTGCGGCCAGGCGTCTGGCCAGCGGGTAGACCTCCCTGCGGAGCCTGGCCAGATCCGCCTTGGTGACGCGGAGGAAGTCGATCTGGTCGAGCGGGGGGCGTACGGTCGAGCGGGCGATGCGCTCGATGCCGGAGTCCTCGGCGATGCGGCGGCGGACGTCGGTGGCGACCGCCTCCTCGAAGCGCCTGATGCTGGAGTTGACGCGTTGCCTGGCGGTCTTCTCGGCCAGGCTGCCGCGTTCCTGGCCGGCCAGCACGTTGAGCAGGATGCGGGCCATCAGGGTCTCGGGGGACAGGGCGCGCAGGACGCTGTAGGAGAACCAGTTCTGGCGGCCTGGGCCGGCCTGCTGGCGGCCGAAGCGGGCCACCATCGCCTGGGCGAACTCGCGCATCTCCTGGTCGGTGCCGTCGGTGAGGAGCTCCGCGAGGCGGTCGCGGAGCTCGTTGACGGTCGCCTGCCCGGGATCCACCCTCCGGTCCTGGCGCGGGGCGCGCAGTCCGGTCGTCGCCGCCGGGAACCACAGGTCGAACAGCACGTCGAATCCCGGCCGGTACGCCGGCTTCTTGACCAGCGTCGCCGCGTACGCCGCCCGCAGCGACTCCCGGTCGGCCAGCTCGATCACCCGCAGCGCGCGGGCCGCGTCCAGGCCCTCGGCCAGGGAGACGGGAACCCCGGCCTCCCGCAACGCGTGGACGAACCCGACATGCCTATCGATCAGCGACATCCGGCAGCCCCAGCTCCTTGATCGCCCGGGTCTGGTCGGAGGCGTGCTTGAGCACCACGCCCAGCGTGCCCGCCACCGTTGCCTCGTCGAGCTCCTCCCGCCCGAGCGCGAGCAGCGTGTTGGCCCAGTCGACGGTCTCGGCCACCGACGGCGCCTTCTTCAGCTCCAGCCCGCGCAGCGTCGCCACCGTCCTCGCGAGCTGCTCGGCCAGGTCGGCCCTGATGGTCGGCACCTGCGCGAGCACGATGTCCCGCTCGCGCTCCGGCGTCGGGTATTCGATGTGCAGGTAGAGGCAGCGCCGCTTGAGCGCCTCCGACAGCTCGCGGGTCGCGTTGGAGGTAAGCACGACGTACGGGCGGCGCACGGCGGCGATCGTGCCCAGCTCGGGGATCGTCACCTGGAAGTCGGACAGCAGCTCCAGCAGCAGCCCTTCGACCTCGACATCCGCCTTGTCCGTCTCGTCGATGAGCAGCACGGTCGCCGACTCGGACCTGATCGCCTTGAGCAGGGGCCGCTCCAGCAGGAACTCCTCGCTGAAGATGTCGTCGTCCGCGCTGGTGGCCTGGATCCTGAGCAACTGCTTCTTGTAGTTCCACTCGTACAGCGCCCTGGCCTCGTCGAGCCCTTCGTAGCACTGCAGCCTGATCAGATCGGCGCTCGTGGCCAGCGCCACGGCCTTGGCGAGCTGCGTCTTGCCCACTCCGGCGGGGCCTTCGACGAGCAGCGGCTTGCCCAGCGCGGCGGCCAGGAACACCGAGGTGGAAATGGCGTCGTCGGAGAGATAGTCCACGGCGGCGAGCCGCTCCGTCACGTCGGCGGGCGAGTCGAACATCAATGCTCCTGTCTGCAGGCCGAACTTTATTCTAGCGGCACTTGCCGGGCTGATACCGATTCGACCGGGATGAGGATCACCGGTATATTCCTCTTGCAGGCGCCGCTAGCTCAGTTGGTCAGAGCAGCTGACTCTTAATCAGCGGGTCCGGGGTTCGAGTCCCTGGCGGCGCACCGCACGAAACCCCAGTTCAGGGCGCTGAGCTGGGGTTTCTTGGTGCTCGAGGTACTCCGGCCACGTTGAGGTGCTCCCGCGGTTGCTCGCTGGATGCTCTTCGGCACGGTCCCGGCACGTGGCGGGGCGTTCCGGAACCAGGCTCGGGCCCGTTCGTCAGGTCAGACCCGTGAGACGATCAATAGAACGCCAAGCCGGAAGGTGTGGTGGGCATTCCAGGCCGGGATGTGCTTTCCTTCCGACAAAGAGTTGATCAAACTGCCTGAAGCGCATGTTCTTGCCGCTTCGCAGTGGAGGTGTTCCGACCTCCTCTGAGGGACAGATCCAGATCCGCTTCTCACCTATAGAGCCAGAGGCTTGCTGCGCAGAGGCGATCAACGTGCCAGTCTGGCGCGGAGAAGCTCCGCGTCCGGTTGCGCCAACTCATCGAAGATGAACAAGGCCTGCTGCCACGCTTCGTGGGCGGCCACCTGAGCACCCAACGCTGCGTGAGAATCGCCGATTCTGGTCAGGACGTCGGCCTCGTCGTATCGGTTGCCCATGTCCCGCCACAGAGCCAGCGCTGACTCGTAGTGGCCGAGTGCCTGCTCATGCTGCGCGAGCTGAGCGTAGGTGTATCCAAGGCTGTCGAGAGTGTCAGCCTGGCCGTCCTGATCATTGAGCTCGCGGAAGAGTGCCAACGCGGCCTCACATGTGCGCAGCGCGGCTGGGAACTCGCCGAGATGGGCATGGCACCAGCCGAGGTTCTCCAGGGTGTGGGCTTGGCCCGCCCGGTCGTGATGACGCTCGTGCAGACGGATCGCGCGTTCGAGATGCCCTTTGGCCTCTCCGTATCGGTCCTGCTCCTCGTACACGATGGCCAAGGCGATCAAGGCGTTGCCCTCGTACACCTCCGAGCCGATCCGCCGCAGTGCTTCCAGTGCTTGTAGCAATTGCTCCTCGGCCTCGGCGAAGTGCCCGATCCGAGCGTGTGCGTATCCGATGCTGGTACGGATCAGCGCTTCAGCCTCGCGGTCTCCGAGTCGTGAAGTGGCTTGTAGGGCGGCTTCACCTGTGCGCAAGCGATCAAACGCATGACCGCGCCGGTCGAAGTAGACAGCAAGCGTCCAGGCGAGCTGCCAAGCATGCGAGTCAAACCCATTTCGCAGAGCATGATAGATGCTTTCCACCAGCCCTGTGTGCTCCGTCTCCAGCCAGCCAACGGCCTCCCCGTACGTGGAGAACTTCGGCTTGGAAAAGACACCAGCCACCGGAAGGAGTTCAATGCGGGCGCGATTTGGGCTTATCACGCGATCGGCCGCATCCGCTGCCAACAGCAGGTAGTCATGCAGACGCCGCATTGCCTCCTGCCGGGATTGGACCGACTCATCGCGCTCCGCCTGATCCGCCGCGAAGGTACGCAGCAGGTCGTGGACGCGGTAACGGTCGCGAGTCAACTCGCTGACGAGGTTGGCCTCCACGAGCACGTCGAGAAAGCGGCGGGTCACTGGGATGGGAGTGCCGGCGAGCGACGACACTCCGGCGAGACTGATCTCGGGGCCGGGAGCCAGGCCCAGCAGGCGAAATATCCTGGCAGGTTCGGGAGCCAGGTTGCGGTAGGACCAGGAGAAGACGGACGCGATGTTTGTCGTTTCACTGTCATGGAGGTCCAAGGCGTAGAGCCGATCTCTCTCGGAGCGCAGGTCGTCGGTGAGCGATTCCAACGTCCAATTGTAAATCGCCGCCCGTGCCCCGACTATGCTCAACGCGAGCGGCAACATTCCGCAAAGTTCCACAAGTGTGGCCGCTGCGCTTCTTTCATGCTCCACGCGCTCGCTGCTCAGGTAGCAGGCTAATAGCTCAGCGCCCTCCCCTTGCTCCAGCAACTTCATCGCCAAAGGCGTGGCGCCGTCGTTGGCCACCAACGCTCCCAACTTGTTTCGGCTGGTTGCAATAGCCATGCAGGTGGGGGATCCAGGAAGGAGATGACGTATCTGGTCAGTATTCAGCGCGTTATCCAAGACAACCAGAACTTGCCGCCCGTCGAGCAGTGAGCGGTAGAGTGAGATCTGATCAGCTATCTCGAACGGGATATTATTTGGCCTTACTCCCAACGCGGCAATAAATCCCCTCAACACCTGACTCGGGGTGACCGGCGTACCGCTGGGATCGAATCCCCGCAGGTTAACATAGAGCTGACCATGAGGAAATCGGTCGGCGACGCTGTGCGCCCAGTGGAGGGCGAGGGTCGTCTTGCCGATCCCCGCCATACCAGTGATTGTATAGATGGCACTGAGCCCTGGTTTCCGCTCACTCAGGGCTCGGCTCAGGGCAGCGAGCTCGGCTTTCCTCGCAGTAAAGCGGCTTGTAGCAGGTGGTAGCTGTCGCGGCACAACAGGAGCTGAAGCCGCTTCTTGCCAGTGGATCTGCACGTCGCCACTGATCGTCCCTGCCTGGATGGCCGGACCGTGGACCGTGCCCGACAACACGTTGGTCGACTCGTCCTCTGACTCCGCGGAAGGTGAAGTCTGCGCGATCACGGCCTGCCTGGCTCCCTGCCGACGACTTGACGCCTATTCCAGGATTGCATCCTGACTCGTACCATGTCATCAGGCTGAACATATCGGTTCGAGCGGGAACGATTCGCGGAGATAAGAGGGCCAATATGGACGAGACCGTCGTGGCACTTGTGGCGGCGGGCATCACCGGCCTCGTCACCGGGGCAACGGGCGAAGCGGGCAAAGCGGCCTGGATGTCGCTCACGACCATGGTGAAGAAGGCCTTCGGCAAGAAGGATGAACAGCAAACAGCATTGGAGCTGGTCGAAGCCGTCAGGACAGATGGGCGGGACGTCACCGAGTTGTCCGAAGTGCTGGTGGAGCGGGCTGGCTGGGACACGCAGTTCGCCAGCGAGCTGTCCGCCTGGCTCGAGAACATCAAGGCGCTCCCGAAGTCCGACGGGCCCACGAATGTGGTGGCAGGAAGTGCGCAGGTCACGGGGCCCCTGATCCAGGGCCGCGACTTCTCAGGGCCGATCAGCTTCGGCACACCTCCGCCAAGCGGTGGAAAGCCTTAGCGATTCGAATCCTGGCCACGTATGCCCGACATTCCGGGACTGGTGGGTGTCGGCCCGCAGAGCTCGGCCACCACCGGTAAGCCCTGAGCATCTTCTCGACACTGACCCGGTCCGACCGCGCACGCTGTCTCACCAGCCAGTCGTACTGCGACAACGATCACCACCGCAATGGATGACAATCGTAGCCAGCCCCACCTCGAATATCCACAGCCACCCTCCCCGTGAACAGCGTGTAAACGGCTCATTCCCATTACTCGCCATCCGTCTACCCTCGGGATCAGCCCATGCCCGAGCCCATCATTTCCCTGGTGACCGTCCAGGCCGTCATACACCTGACCAAGAGGTGGCGGCGTTGCGATACGGGGCGTCACGCGGAGCCTGCCCATCCGTTCGACGTCCGGCAGCAGCACCTCCCTTCGAGCGTGTGCTGCTGCCGGGCTGGCCTACCCCACTCTGGTTGCCGGGACGGCTGATCAGCTGGTAGGCAGGTGAATCACCGCCCCGTCCGTCTCTCTGGCGGCCGTCTGGCCGCCTGCTCTGGGACGAGTTGTGCCATGTCGAGGTGGCACCGGCGACGATGCGGAGAGCAAAGCGGCGGTGGCTTCGGCTGCCGCGGCGGCTGCTTCGGGGTAGACGCTGGTGTAGGTGTCGCGGGTGAAGGACGAGGATGTGTGTCCGAGGGTCTCCTGAACGATCTTGATGTCGACCCCAGCGGCGAGCATGGCGGTGGCCGCTCCGTGGCGCAGGTCATGCGTGCGCCGTGAGGCGCTGTGAGTTGAGTGGAGGTGAAAGACCTTCACCGCTGACCCTGTCGCAGCAGGGAGGCGGAGCTGAGGGCAGCCTGATCCGGGTGGTGCCGGGGAGGGTGGGAGCAGCCCT
>NZ_JADOGI010000208.1 GCF_015645445.1 Nonomuraea cypriaca
CGAGTGGCTCGTCGTGCGGGCTGGCGCTGCGGACTGGCGTGGCGGGCCGGCAGGGTGGGATGGCACCGCGGGTTGGCAGACGGCTGGCTCGCTCCTTCGCATGAGGGATGGGGATGCCACGGCCTGACTCATTGGTGTCGGTTCAGTGGGGTGGGGTCAGGAACTCGTGGGCGCCTCGCAGTCTCGTACGGAGCCGCCGCTGAGTGGCCGCGCAGTCCAGCC
This sequence comes from Nonomuraea cypriaca, assembly GCF_015645445.1. Classification (GTDB taxonomy): domain Bacteria; phylum Actinomycetota; class Actinomycetes; order Streptosporangiales; family Streptosporangiaceae; genus Nonomuraea; species Nonomuraea cypriaca. The sequence continues at coordinate 223 of NZ_JADOGI010000208.1, forward strand.
GTACGTCCAGCGGCCCCGGCAGTCCGGTGTCCGCCCGGCGGCCGGCCGGCAGGCGAGCCGGGTCGAGCCCGTCACGGCGGGCGATGAGCATGCCGAGGTCGTACCGGCTCACGGCGTCCGCGCCCGCCACGTGCCAGATGCCCGCATGCCCGCCGGCCGCCACCTCCACGAGCGCCGCCGTGAGATCGGCCACGTGGACGGGACACCGTACGTCGTCGGTGAACAGCGTCCCCTCGGCCCGCCCGGCGGCCAGCGAGTGAACCAGGGCCTCGGACGCGGACCCGCCTTCCCCGACGATCAGAGACGTCCGGGCGATCGCCGCGCCGGGCACGATGGCCCGCACCGCCGTCTCAGCCGCGGCCTTGGCGGCTCCGTACGGGCTGACCGGGTCGGGCGGGCACGTCTCGTCGTAGCGGATCGCGGCTCCGGAGAAGACGGCGTCGCTGGAGACGTGCACCAGCCGGCCGCCCGTGCGGGAGACGGCCAGGGCGACGTGCGCCGCGCCGTCCGCCGTGGCCGCCCAGTCCGCCTGCCGGGAGGCCGTGTTGACCGTCACCTCGGGCCGGAACGCGCCGACGACGGCGTCGGCGTCCGCACGCGAGCGAGCGTCCATGGGCAGCCAGGCGACCCCGGCGCGCGATCCGGGCCGGGTCATGTAGGTCGCGCCCACCTCGTGACCGGCGGCCGCGCATCGACGTACCAGCTCGCCACCGAGGAATCCGCTCCCGCCGACGATCAGAACCCTCACGAGCCGCCACACTACTGGAGAATCCCCGCCGCCAGAGGCGCGCGGCACGGCCGCGAACCACCAGGTCACGATAAGTCCGGGTACGCCGTTAATGAAAGAAGGTGATCCCTTACCCAACGGTTTCCCGCGCAGAGGTCCATACAAATGCGACATAACGCCAAAGGGGTCACCGGAGGGGGTGGCCGACGCCCGCGACGGCAGACATCGGGAGAGGCGGCGCGGACGTTCAGGGAGTGGAGGCGGCCGGAATCTCCGCGTGGGAGGGGGATCACAGTGATGCTCAGCGGCAGTGAGGGTATATTCACCCACCTCTTCATGAAATATTGCCATTTTCATGGACGGGCCACTGAATAGGCGAAAAATCTTCATCAATCGGTGCGCGCAACGGTTGTACGCCCCGAATGTCCGCGAATTCGGCGCCACAACCGGTCATCCGATTCCCGCGGATCCGGACCGTCCTGATGGGCGGTCCCGGGTGTCAGGCTGGTCGGAAGGCCCGTACGCCCCGCAACAGGCGTACCGCCGCCTCCAGTTCGCTCGCCGCCTCCAGCCCCCGCGCCGCCGCCGTCGCGAACCGGCACAGCAGATGCTCGTCCCCGTCGCCGAACCTTCGCCCGGCGACCCACAGGAACGTGTGCTCCCGCGCCACCACCGGCACGGGGGTGGCCAGGAACCCCGGCTCGCCCACCGACGTGTCAGGCGCCAGCCGGACCGTCGACGACGCCAGCGCCAGCTCCTTCAGCATGCCGGATTCGTCCAGCCAGCGCCGCATCCGCAGGGGATCGCCCGGCGGGGCGTGCACGTGGACGGAGAGCGCCTCCTGCCTCAGCGCGTCCACGCGCACGAAGCCGGAGTAGGCGGTGCCCGCCACGGCGGAGGCGGTGCGCGCCAGCCGATCCATGAGATCCGACACCTCCACGCAGGAGAACGCGGCGATGAGTTCACGCATGGAGATATCGACACGGTTGTAAGGCATCGCGGTGATCCCTCCGGGGAGGGTGGTGAGGTCGCGCGGCCCGATCGCGCGACTCTCAAGTGCGGGTGCCCCGACTATCACCCTCGACGCCGCGCTTGACCAGCCCTCAACAGGAAATCGGGATTTCTGCCGCCGCGAGGGGCGTCACGACGGGCGGATACGTGCCCACTCCACGTCGTCGGCCCACCTGCCGTCCTCCTTCATGAACAGCTCCCGGTGCACGCCCTCCCGCCGGAACCCGGTACGTTCCAGCACCGCCTGCGAGGCCGCGTTCCCCGCGTCCGTCCCTGCCACGATCCGGTGCAGGGCGGTGTTCGCGAACGCCCAGTCCACCAGCAGCCCGACCGCCCGCGTCATGAACCCCCGCCCCCGGAACTCCGGCAGCAGCGAATACCCCACCATCGCCTGCCCCAGCGCCTGGACGACCTGGGTGAGCTGCAGGTGCCCCGCGAACGCCCCCGAGGCGGCGTCCCTGACGGCCAGCTCGATCCGCTGCCCCGACAGCCACCAGTAGCCGGTGTTCCTGCACCGCCGCTCGTCGTCCTCCAGCGGGCCCGGCGGCGTCACCGAGTACGCCGCGACGCTCGGATCGGCCAGCATCCGGTGGTAGTCCCCGGCGTCCTCCACCGTCAGCGGCGTCAGCCGCACCACCCCGTCGGACAGCTCACCGCCCTCGAAGAACGGCAGGTACGTCTCCGCGACCACGACGGGATCGCCGCTGAGCCGCCCGAACATGACGAAATCGGCGAACCGCCCGTCACGCAGCCGCTTGGCGCCCCGCCTGCGCCCCTCCTCCAGGAAGCCCGCCTTGTACGCCACCCGCAGACTGGCCAGGTTCTCCACCTCGGCCTGCAGCTCCACCCGGCGCACCCCCTGGTCGAACGCCCAGTCCGTCACCGCCCGCGCCACCGTCGTGGCCACGTTCTTGCCGCGCGCCCACGGCGCCACCAGGTAGCCGATCTCCGTGACGCCCCAGTGGTCCGGTGGCCGGACGCCGACCGAGCCGATGTACTGGCCGTTCTCGGTGATCGCGAACGCCGCGCCGCCCTCCTCCCACCTGGCCGCGGCGTCCCTGAGCTGCCGGTGCGCGTCCTCCAGCGCGTACGGCGCCGGCAGCAGCGGCATGAACCTCGTGGTGACCGGATCGCCGCAGATCCGGACGATCGCCTCCGCGTCGCCCGCGACGGGGGGACGCAGGATCAGGTGGCCGGTGGAGATCACATCACGAGGGAGCATCCCCCATAGATATCGTGCGTCCGGACGTGCCCGAAAGCCCTATACCCTTGCCGACATGGGTTTCCGCAGGCATGGGCCGTTCCAGGCGGGGGATCAGGTACAACTCACCGACCCCAAGAACAAGCGCCACACGATCACGCTCAAAGAGGACGGCGTCTTCCACACCCACAAGGGCGCCATTCCGCACAGCGAGCTGATCGGGCAGCCTGAAGGCTCGGTCGTGCGCTCCTCCGGCGGGACCCAGTACCTCGCCTTCCGCCACCTGCTGCAGGACTACACGCTCGCCATGCCGCGCGGCGCGGCCGTCATCTACCCCAAGGACGCCTCGATGATCGTCGGCATGGCCGACATCTTCCCCGGCGCCCGCGTGATCGAGGCCGGCGTCGGCTCCGGCGCCCTGACCTGCTTCCTGCTGCGCGCCGTCGGCCCCGAGGGCCACGTCACCTCCTACGAACGGCGCGAGGAGTTCGCCGAGGTCGCCCGCAAGAACGTCGAGAAGTTCTACGGCAGCCCCATGGACGACAACTGGCGGCTGGTCGCCGGCGACCTGGTCGCCTCCATCGACGAGGTCGACGTCGACCGCGTCATCCTCGACATGCTCGCCCCCTGGGAGTGCGTGGACGCCGCCGCCAAGGCGCTCACCCCCGGCGGCGTGATCTGCTGTTACGTCGCCACGACCACGCAGTTGTCCAAGACCGTCGAGGTCATTCGCGATCACGGGTGTTTCACCGAGCCGCATGCGTGGGAGACCCTGGTTCGCGACTGGCACGTCGAAGGACTGGCGGTACGTCCCGATCATCGGATGATCGGCCACACCGGCTTCCTCGTCACCGCCCGCCGCATGGCCGACGGCGTGACGCCGCCGCCACGCCGTCGACGACCGAAGGGGACCACTGAGGAACTATGACAATTTGGCTACGAGGGTGCGTTGGTGCGTGACACGGGAACAGATGGCCGTGTTCATATGCTGGGAGTATTAAACGCACTATTGGGGATTATTCACCGAATACTGATTGTCACTCTACGAACACTGCCCGGCCAGGTTACGGAGGGGCCCGAGATAGGTAAGGTCCTAAGTAGTCGCCCTCGACTGGGAAGGAGGTGACGGGGCGTGGCAGCTCGCGATGATGCTGAGGCTCGAGCCGCGCAGCGCGAACGGGAGGTCGCTGATCTTTCAACACAGGTCTCCTTCCTCCAGGAGGAGATCACCGCGCTGAGGCGGAAGCTGGCCGAGTCACCCCGTCAGGCCAGGGTCCTAGAAGAGCGTCTTCATGAGGCACAGGCGAACCTCGCGGCCGTGACAGGCCAGAACGAGCGCCTGGTGGCAACACTCAAGGAGGCCAGGGACCAGATCGTCGCTCTCAAGGAGGAGGTCGACCGGCTGGCGCAGCCGCCATCCGGCTTCGGCACCTTCCTGGAGACCAGAGAAGACGGCACGATCGAGGTGTTCACCGGCGGCCGCAAACTCCGCGTGAACGTCAGCCCTGCCGTCGACGTCGACTCGCTGCGGCGTGGCCAGGAGGTCATGCTCAACGAGGCGCTCAACGTGGTCGAAGCCCTCGGCTACGAAGAGGTCGGCGAGATCGTGATGCTCAAGGAACTGCTGGACGAGGGCAAGCGGGCCCTGGTCATCTCGCACGCCGACGAGGAACGCGTCGTGCGACTGGCCGAATCGCTGGTCGGCCAGCCCATCAGGGCGGGCGACTCGCTCCTGCTCGAGCCCCGGTCCGGCTACGTCTACGAGCGCATACCCAAGTCCGAAGTCGAAGAGCTCGTCCTCGAAGAGGTTCCCGACATCTCCTACGAGGAGATCGGCGGGCTCATGCGGCAGATCGAGCAGATCAGGGACGCCATCGAGCTGCCCTACCTGCACGCCGACCTGTTCCGCGAGCACAAGCTCCGTCCCCCGAAGGGCGTGCTGCTGTACGGCCCGCCCGGCTGTGGCAAGACGCTCATCGCCAAGGCCGTCGCCAACTCCCTGGCCAAGCAGGTCGCGGAGAAGACCGGCCAGTCAGGCAAGAGCTTCTTCCTCAACATCAAGGGCCCGGAGCTGCTCAACAAGTACGTCGGCGAGACCGAGCGGCACATCCGCCTGGTCTTCCAGCGGGCCCGCGAGAAGGCCTCAGAAGGCACCCCGGTGATCGTGTTCTTCGACGAGATGGACTCGATCTTCCGTACCCGGGGCTCCGGTGTGTCCTCCGATGTGGAGAACACCATCGTCCCTCAGCTGCTGTCGGAGATCGACGGCGTCGAGGGACTGGAGAACGTCATCGTCATCGGCGCCTCCAACCGCGAGGACATGATCGACCCCGCGATCCTGCGGCCAGGCCGCCTGGACGTGAAGATCAAGATCGAGCGGCCGGATGCCGAGGCGGCCAAGGACATCTTCTCGAAGTACCTGATCGCCGACCTGCCGCTGCACCCCGATGACCTGGCGGAGCACTCCGACTCCCGCGAGTCCACCATCCACGGCATGATCCAGAGCGTCGTGGAGCGGATGTACACCGAGAGCGAGGAGAACCGCTTCCTCGAGGTGACCTACGCCAACGGCGACAAGGAAGTCCTCTACTTCAAGGACTTCAACTCCGGCGCGATGATCCAGAACATCGTCGACCGGGGCAAGAAGATGGCCATCAAGCAGTTCCTCGAGAGCGGCCAGAAGGGCCTGCGGGTGCAACACCTGCTCACGGCCTGTGTGGACGAGTTCTCCGAGAACGAGGACCTGCCCAACACCACCAACCCCGACGACTGGGCCCGCATCTCCGGCAAGAAGGGCGAACGGATTGTCTACATCCGCACGCTCGTCTCCGGCAAGCAGGGCACCGAGGCCGGCCGTTCCATCGACACCGTCGCCAACACCGGCCAATACCTGTAAGCACCAGCGAGACCCGAGGAACGGGAGGGCGGCGACGGCCCTCCCGTTCCTGATGTCCGCCAGGTGACACGCACCACGCCCCGGACACGGTGCTCGCACGCCGCGGACACCGCGACACGGCCGATACGCATGCACACCGGCCCCGATGAGGCGCACACTGAGCCTGTGACCGCGCTCAAAAGGGTAGACGTGCACGTCGAGGGCATCGTCCAAGGCGTCGGGTTCCGCCCCTTCGTCCACTCCCTCGCCAGCCGCCTCGGCCTGGCCGGGCAGGTACGCAACGACGTCGACGGCGTCCACATCGAAGTCGAAGGAGCCCACACCGAGCTCGAGGAGTTCCTCACCGCCCTCGAACGCGACGCCCCCGCCCTGTCCGAGATCGAAGCCGTCACCGTCGTCAGCGGCACACCCGCCGGCCACACCGGATTCACCATCGCCGCCAGCGACCCACGCGGACGGCCTCACGCCCTCGTCTCCGCCGACAGCGCCACCTGCGACGACTGCCTGCGCGAACTCGCCGACCCCGCCGACCGCCGCCACCGCTACCCGTTCATCAACTGCACCGACTGCGGGCCCCGCTTCACCATCGTGCGCGGCGTCCCGTACGACCGGCCCCGCACCACCATGGCCGGATTCGCCATGTGCGCGGCCTGCGCCGCCGAATACCACGACCCCGGCGACCGGCGCTTCCACGCCCAGCCCACCTGCTGCCCCGCCTGCGGGCCGCGGCTGCGGCTGCTCGACGCGCGCGGCGCCGACCTGTGCGGCGATCCCGTCTCCTGCGCCGTCCACCTGATGCGCGGCGGCCGCGTCGTCGCCGTCAAAGGCCTCGGCGGCTTCCACCTGGCCGTCCCCGCCGCCCACGAAGAGGCCGCCGCGGCGCTGCGCGGCCGCAAGCACCGCGAGGACAAACCGTTCGCCGTCATGGTGGCCGACCTCGCGCAGGCACGGCTGCTCTGCCAGGTCGACGACACCGCCGCCGGCCTGCTCACCAGCCGCGCCCGGCCCATCGTGCTGCTGCCCCGCCTGCCCGGCGCCCCCGTCGCCCCATCCGTGGCGCCCGCCAACCGCAGCCTCGGCCTCATGCTGCCCTACACGCCGCTGCACCACCTCCTGCTCGCCGAACTCGCCGAACCCATGGTCCTCACCAGCGGCAACGTCTGCGACGAACCCATCGCCCACGAGGACGCCGACGCGCTGACCAGGCTCGGCGGCATCGCCGACGCCTTCCTCATCCACGACCGCGCCATCCACGTCCGCGCCGACGACTCGGTCGTACGGCCCATCTCCGGCGAGGTGAGCGTGCTGCGCCGGGCCCGCGGGTACGCGCCCGAGCCGCTCACCCTGCGCCGGCCCGCGCCCCGGCCCGTGCTCGCCTGCGGCGCCGAGCTCAAGAGCACCTTCTGCCTGGTCAAGGAGCGGCGGGCGTTCGTCTCCCAGCACATCGGCGACCTGGAGAACCACGAGACGCTCAGGTCGTTCGCCGAGGCCGTCGACCACTTCCGCCGCCTCTTCGACCTCCGGCCCCAGATCGTCGCGCACGACCTGGACCCCGCCTACCTGTCCACCCGGTACGCCATGGAGCTGCCCGGCGTCGAACTGACCGGCGTCCAGCACCACCACGCCCACATCGCCTCCTGCCTCGCCGACAACGGCGACCCGGGACCCGTCATCGGCGTCGCCTTCGACGGGCTCGGCCACGGCCCCGACGGCACCCTCTGGGGCGGCGAGTTCCTCCGCGCCGACCTCACCTCCTTCGACCGCCTCGGTCACCTCGCCCACGTGCCCATGCCGGGCGGCGCGACCGCCGTCCGCCAGCCGTGGCGCATGGCCGCCGCCTACCTCCGCCACGACCACCCCGGCCTCGACGTCGTACGCCGCCACGCCGACCGCTGGTCCGACGTCCTGGCCGGCGGCGGGCCACTCACCTCCAGCGCCGGCCGGCTGTTCGACGCCGTCGCCGCGCTGCTCGGCGTACGCGACACCAGCACCTACGAGGGGCAGGCCGCGATCGAGCTCGAACAGCACGCCGACCCCGCCGAAACCGGCGCCTACCCCGCCTCACTCGGCCACGGCGACCTCGTCGTCGTGCAGGTCGCCGACCTGGTCCGCGCCGCCGCCGCCGACCTGGCCGCCGGAGCCGGCACACACGCGATCGCGGGCCGCTTCCACAACGGGCTCGCCGACGCCGTCGCCCGCACCTGCACCGTCCTCAGGGACACCACCGGGCTGACGGCGGTGGCGCTGTCAGGCGGGGTCTTCCAGAACGTCCTCCTGGTCGAACGGACCGTACGGCTGCTGCGGGCGGCCGGATTCCGGGTGCTCAGGCACGTACGCGTGCCGGCCAACGACGGAGGCATCAGCCTCGGCCAGGCCGCCGTCGCCGCCGCCCGCGACCGCGCCTGAGCCCGCCCGCGACCGCGCCTGAGCCCGCCCGCGACCGCGCCTGAGCCCGCCCGCGACCGCGCCTGAGCCCGCCTGAGCCCGCGCCCGCGCCTGAGCTTGCCCACCGTGATTGGGCCCGTCTGTCACCGCGCTTGAGCACGCCGCCCAGCGCGCCGGAGCCCGCCGCTCGCGCGCCTGGGCCGGCCGCTCACCGCGCCTAGCATGGCGATCATGGAGTTTCACAACGCCGCCCGCGCCCCGTACACCGCTGGGGATCGTACCCTCATCGGGGTCGAGCACGCCCGCCGGGCCCGCGCCCACTTCGCCGGCCGCCCCGGCTACCGGCCCACGCCCGTCCACACCCTTCCAGGGCTGGCCGGAACGGGGACCGTGCACGTCAAGGACGAGAGCGGGCGCATGGGGCTGGGCAGCTTCAAGGCGCTCGGCGGAGCCTACGCCGTACACCTGCTCGCAGGACAGGACGGCGGCGGCCCGCCGTTCGTGTGCGCCAGCGCCGGCAACCACGGCCTCTCCGTCGCCTCAGGCGCGCGCGAGACCGGGTCCCGCTGCGTCGTCCACCTCAGCGAGAACGTCCCCGAGGCGTTCGCCCGGCGGCTGCGCGCGTACGGCGCCGACGTGGTCCGCCAGGGCCGGGACTACGAGGAAAGCATGGCCGCGGCCCGGCGGGCCGCGCGCGAACACGGGTGGCGGCTCGTCTCCGACAGCTCATGGGACGGCTACACCGCCATCCCGCTCGACGTCATGCGCGGCTACACCGTCCTGCTGGACGAACTGGCCGACCCCGGCGCCCTGGGCGGCCCCGCCGGCGGGGGAGTGCCCACGCACGTGTTCGTGCAGGCGGGCGTCGGCGGGCTGGCGGCCGCCGCGGCCGCGTACACGCGTGACCGCTGGGGCGAGCAGCCGAAGATCGTCGTGGTCGAGCCGGAAGGCGCGCCCTGCCTGCTGGAGAGCGCCCGCGCGGGCCGGCCCGTACGCGTCCAGGGCGGCCACACCACCCTCGGCAGGCTCGACTGCGCGGAACCCTCGCTCCTCGCCCACCGCCTGCTCGGACACCTCGCCGACCTGTTCATGACGATCACCGACGACCAGGCGTCCGCCGCCGCCCGCCTCTTCGGAGAACGGCACGGCATCGCCCTGTCCGGCTGCGGCGCCGCCGGAGCCGCGGGACTGCTCGCCCTCACCCCCGACGGCCGCGACGCCCTCGGCATCGACCGGGCGTCACGCGTGGTGCTTGTGGGAACAGAGGGACCTATGGAACCGAAGTGATCGAAGTGACGTCTAAGGGCCGTGCATCAACCAAACCGGCCGAAGCATGTTCGAGGGGACGGCCGGTTGGCCGAACTCGACCTCCTGCGCTTCCTCGCCGCCCTGGCCGTCGTCGCGTTCCACTACCTGATCGCGTACGCCTCCGTGTGGGGCGACAGGCCCGCCGAGCTGTTCCCCGCACTGGCGCCCGTCGCCGGACTCGGCATCCTGGGCGTCGAGCTGTTCTTCCTCATCAGCGGGTTCGTCATCCTCATGAGCGCCTGGGGGCGCGGCATCGGGGCGTTCGCCCGGTCCAGGCTCGTCCGCCTGTACCCCGCGTACTGGCTCAGCCTCGCCGCCGTCGCCGCCCTCTACGCGCTCACCGGCGCCAAGCCGCTCGACCCAAAACTTTCACCAGGCGAGTACCTGCTGAACGCCAGCATGTTCCAGCGGCTGTTCAAGGTCACCGACGCCAGCGGCGTCTACTGGTCACTGTGGGCCGAGCTCCGCTTCTACCTGCTGATCGCCATCCTGGTGATCGTCGGCGTCACGTACGGGCGCGTGCTGGTGTTCGGCGGGATCTGGCTGGCCGCCGCCCTCGGCGTCAAGGTCGCCGCGGCGGCCGGGGTGTTCGACGACGCGCTCGTCACCGAGATCGTCATGCCCGACTACGCCCCCTACTTCGTCGCCGGCATGGCCCTGTACCTGATCCACAAACACGGCGGCGCCTGGCTGCCGTGGCTCTACGTCGCCGCCGCCTACGGCATGTCGCTGCACTCCGCGCTCGGCCGCGTGCACCGGCGCATCGACGCCGCCGGGTTCAAGAACATGCCCGTCACCGACACCAGCGTGATCGTCACCATCACCCTGATCTTCGCCGTCATGGCCCTCGTCGCGCTCGGGCTGCTCCGGCTCAAGCCGTCCAGGACGCTCACCGCGCTCGGCGGCACCACTTACCCGCTTTACCTGCTCCATAGCGTCGTCGCGGTGGCCCTCATCCCCGTGCTCACCGGCCCTCTGCCCCCGTGGCTGGTCGCCGTGACCGTGACGATCGTCTCGATCGGCCTGTCGTACCTCGTGTACTCCTTTGCCGAACGCCCTGTCCAGCGACTTCTCAAGCCACGCAGATCACCACAAAGCCCAACAGCTCCCGCCGTACAGGTGGAAAAGGCGTCGGTGCCATAACTCTGTGGCCTTGGGGCACTGTGAAGGGCATAGGCTCGGGCATATAAACGGCGGATAGGCAGATCCGGACGAACAGAGGGTGTTGCATGACGGTGCGTCGGGTGATGGGCATCGAGACCGAGTACGGCATCTCCGTACCCGGTCAGCCAGGCGCCAACGCGATGGTGACCTCCTCACAGGTCGTGAACGCCTACCTGGCCGCCTCGGCGGCCAGGGCGCGCAGAGCACGCTGGGACTTCGAGGAGGAGAACCCGCTGCGCGACGCGCGCGGCTTCGACCTGGCCAGAGAGGTCGCCGACCCCACCCAGCTCACCGATGAGGACCTCGGGCTGGCCAACGTCATCCTCACCAACGGCGCCCGGCTCTACGTCGACCACGCCCACCCCGAATACTCCGCGCCCGAGTGCACCAACCCCCGCGCCGCCGTCATCTGGGACAAGGCCGGAGAGCGGGTCATGTACGACGCGGCCACCCGCGCCTCCGCCATCCCCGCCAACGCGCCCATCCAGCTCTACAAGAACAACACCGACGCCAAGGGCGCCTCCTACGGCTGCCACGAGAACTACCTGATGCGGCGCGCCACCCCGTTCGCCGACATCGTCAGGCACCTCACGCCGTTCTTCGTCTCACGACAGGTCGTCGTCGGCGCCGGCAAGGTCGGCATCGGGCAGGACTCGCGCGGCGAAGGCTTCCAGATCAGCCAGCGCGCCGACTTCTTCGAGGTCGAGGTCGGCCTGGAGACCACGCTCAAGCGGCCCATCATCAACACGCGGGACGAGCCGCACGCCGACCCGGAGAAGTACCGGCGGCTGCACGTGATCATCGGCGACGCCAACATGTCGGAAATATCCACATATCTGAAGCTGGGCACCACCGCCCTCGTCCTCGCCATGATCGAAGAAGGCTTCCTCACTCGCGACCTCGCCGTCGAAAGCCCCGTACAAGCCCTCCGCGCCGTCTCCCATGACCCCAGCTGCCGCTACGAGATCCCCATGCGCGACGGCCGCAAGCTCACCGCCATCCAGCTCCAGATGGAATACCTCGAACAAGCCCGCAAATACGTCGAAGAGCGCGGCACCGCCCAAGACGAGATGAACAAGGACATCCTCGACCGCTGGGAATCCGTCCTCACCCGCCTCGCCGAAGACCCCATGCAACTCTCCCGCGAACTCGACTGGGTCGCCAAACTCGAACTCCTCGAGGGCTACCGCAGCCGCGACAACCTCCCCTGGTCCCACCCCCGCCTCCAACTCGTCGACCTCCAATACTCCGACATCCGCCCCGACCGCGGCCTCTACAACCGCCTCGTCGCCCGCGGACGCATGCAACGCCTCGTCACCGAAGAAGAAGTCCAGCGCGCCGTCGAACACCCACCGACCGACACCCGCGCCTACTTCCGGGGCCGCTGCCTGCGCCAATACAGCGAATCCGTCGCCGCCGCCTCCTGGGACTCCGTCATCTTCGACATCCCCGGCAGAGAATCCCTCCAGCGCGTGCCCACCTTGGAGCCACTACGCGGCACCAAGGCCCACGTCGGCGAACTCTTCGACCGCTGCCACACCGCCGCCGACCTCGTCGCGGCCCTCACCGGCGGCGACTGACCCCATCTGCGCGGCCCCCAGACGGCCCCTCAGGCCCGTCCGTACAGCGGTGGCCGAACCATGCCAAGGACCCGGCGTCAGCATGCCTGCGGTCCGGCACGCGCTTTTCGCGTCCACGGAAGTGTGACGAGGAGCACATTCGGTACGCTCGGGATGAAGCGGACATATCGCATCCCGTGTGTGCGCACGCGGATCCGGGACCGGGTAGCGCGACTATCTGGTCCTCGCGGCAAGATCGCTAGGCGATCGGCGCGAAATGTCGCCCGGTTCGGGGAAGATATGCCTAGAGGCAGTCCCCCAAGGAGGTAGGACATGGCAACCAAGGACACCGGCGGCCAGAAGCAGACCGGCCGGCGCGAGGCCGAGGTCGAGGAGACCGAGGCGGCGGCGCCCGACGTTCAGGAGCGGCAGGAGAAGCTCACTGACGATGTCGACGCAATTCTGGACGAAATCGACGAAGTTCTCGAAGAGAACGCAGAGGAATTCGTGCGCAGCTACGTCCAAAAGGGCGGAGAGTAGGGCAAAACGGACAGGCGAAAGGGGTAAATCGGGTGGAAACGCCGGACGGAGTTAAGCGGTGTCCGGACTGCGGAGAAGTTAAGGCTGTCTCTGAGTTCGGGCTCAATAAGCGCATGGCCGATGGGCTTGCGCGATACTGCAAGGCCTGCTTCCGGGTACGTTCCACTCAGAGCTATCGCAAGCGCTTGGCTCGGCAAGGGAAGGTCGTGCGTGAGCGGGTCGAGGTTCCCGATGGACACAAGTACTGCGCTCGGTGCGCGGAGATAAAGCCCAGGAGCGAGTTCGGCAGTAATCGGGCCAACAAGGATGGGGCGACCGCCTATTGCCTGCCGTGCCACAATCTCGTGGCGCGAGAGAACAAAATCAAGAGATACGGAAGTGAGCGGAACTATCTGCTCCAATACCGTTACGGCATCACCGAGGACGACTTTGAGCGCATGCTCGCCCGTCAGGGCGGGCTCTGCGCCATCTGCCGGGCGGTGCCCGGCACGTTCGCCGACCACAGTCATCAGACCGGCCAGGTCCGGGGTGTTCTCTGCTTCAACTGCAACAACGGGCTCGGTCACTTCGGCGACAACCTGGTCTTGCTGGAGTTGGCCGCCCTCTATCTGGACGGGGAGATTCTCTGGCCGGAGTTCGTCATCCTGCCGGAGCGGCGTGGCGCTGAGGTCGTGGCCCCGACGCGGGCGTATCACTTGTCGCAGCGTTATCGGTTGCGGCATGAGGATGTCGAGCGGATGGTGGCGGCGCAGCACGGGTTGTGCGTGGTGTGCTGGGACCGTCCGCCGGAGCATGTCGATCATTGTCATCGCACGGGTGATGTGCGGTATGCCCTGTGTTTGCCGTGTAATACGGGGATCGGGCAGTTCAGGGATGATCCTTGGGTGGTGTGGCGGGCGCTGGCGTATGTCGAGGCGACCGTTGAGGAGTTCGAGGAGGTGGAGGTTTCGGAGGAGGAGTTGCGGGAGTTGATCCGGGCTGAGGAGGAGCTTCGTTCGGACTTCTACTCCAGGGTGACCAGGGTCGGCTGATCGTTTTCTGGCGGGGTGTATTCGACGGCGACGCCCAGGAGGCGGATGGGGCGGTTGAGGTCGAAGCGGTGGAGGATGGTGACGGCGGCCTGGGCGATGGTGTCCGGGTCGGTGGTGGTGGCGGGGAGCTTGGACTGGCGGGTCCTGGTGAGGAACGGGGTGAAGCGGACCTTGACGGTGACGCGGGTCACTTGGCGGCCGGCTTCGCCGGCGTCGTGGGCGACCTGGCGGGCGAGGGCGGCGACGTGGTGGGTGATGTCGGCGGGGTCTGTCAGGTCGTGGGGGAAGGTGGTTTCGCGGCTGTGGCCGCGGGCGATCCAGGGTGTGGTGACGATTTCGGCTTCGCCTTTGCCGAGTGCGAGGTAGCGGTACCAGGGGCCGTTGGTGGGTCCGAAGTGGGCGGCGAGGTGGCGGGGGTCGGCGGCGGCGAGTTGGGCGACGGTGTGCAGGCCGAGGTCGGCGAGTTTTTTGGAGGTTCTGGCGCCGATGCCCCAGAGGGCCTGGGTGGGGCGGTGGTTCATGGTCTCGGCCCAGTTGTCGCTGGTGAGGCGGTGGATTCCGGCGGGTTTGGCGAAGCCGGAGGCGAGTTTGGCCTGGTGTTTGTTGTCGCCGATGCCGACGGAGCAGGTGAGGCCGGTGTGGTTGTGGACGGCGTGCTGGAGGTCGGCGGCGAGGGTTTCTGGGTCGTCGGTGGTGGCGCCGAGGAAGGCTTCGTCCCAGCCCCAGATTTCGACGCGGACGGGGAAGGTGTGGAGGATGTTCATGACGCGTTCTGAGGCGGCTTCGTAGGCGGGTGGGTCGCTGGGCAGGAAGATCGCGTCGGGGCAGCGTCTGAGTGCGGTGCGCAGGGGCATGCCGGAGTGGATGCCGTGTTCGCGGGCTTCGTAGGTGGCGGTGGCGGCGACGGTGCGGGGTTGGGTGGGGTCTCCTGAGCCGCCGACGACGACGGGTTTGCCGCGGAGCTCGGGGTGGCGGAGGAGTTCGACGGCGGCGATGAACTGGTCGAGGTCGAGGTGCAGGATCCAGTCCTTGGTGGACATGGTGCCCAGTATGCCTAGGTGAGGGTGTCGTCGCGGTAGATCAGGTGCGGGACGGCACGGTGGAGGCGGGGTGCTGGTGGGGAGGTTGTTCGTCTCCGGGTGACGAGCTGGATGAGGGGTGTCATCGCTTGATCCCTCCGTGGAAGCGGAAGCCGTAGCGTTGTGACACGAACAGGTACATCACGACCACCGGTAGTGAGTAGAGCAGGGAGAAGGTGGAGATGAGGTCGAGCTTGGGGGAGCCGCCTTCGGTGTAGAGGGTGTAGAGGATGACGGAGCCGGGGGCTTTTTCCGGGTCGCGCAGCAGGATGAACTGGAAGAGGAATCCGCCCCACACGCCGGCCAGTGCCCACACGGCGATGGTGGCCAGGCCGGGCCGCACGAGGGGGATGACGATGTGGCGCAGGATCTGCAGGGGTGAGGCGCCGAAGACGCGGGCGGACTCCTCGTACGAGGTGGGCGTCTCGTCCATGAAGTCCTTGAGGATGAAGATGGCGGCGGGCAGGAGGCCGCCGGAGACGACGAGGATGACGCCGAGGTGGGTGTCGATGAGGCCGAGCCGGGTGGCCAGCTCGAAGATCGGCACCATGGCGGCGGTGCCGGTGACCACGGAGGACAGCAGCAGGAGCAGGTAGAGCAGGACGTCGCGGCCGGGTACGCGGACCCGGGACAGGGCGTAGGCGGCGAGGGCGGCGAGGAGGACGACGAGCGCGGCGGCGCCGCCTCCCTGGATGAGGGAGTTGCGGATGGAGGTGAGCGCGTACGGGTTGTCGAGGATGGCGTGGAAGTTGCCGAGTGTGAACTCGGGGATGGATGTGGTGATCGTGGGGGTGTCGTCGAAGGGGGCGCTGGCGAGCCAGAGCATGGGGAGGGTGAAGAAGGCGAGGACGACGGCGATGAAGACGGTCGCGGCGAGTCTGCCGAGGGTGTGGCGGATCATGCGGGTGGTCCTCCGGCGGCCGCGACCTCCTGGTGGCGTCGCTGTCCGCGCAGCAGTCGCAGGTACGCCAGTGCGAAGAGGAGGTTGATCAGCAGGATGAGGAAGGAGATGGCGGCGCCGACGCCGAGTTGGCCGTCTCTGAGGGCGACGCGGTAGACGTACACGGGCAGGATCTCCGATCGGCCTTCGGGGCCGCCGCCGGTGAGGACGAACGGCGTGAAGTCGTTGAACGTCCAGAGGCTGATCAGCAGCAGGTTCGTCAGGATGTGGCGGCGGATGCGGGGGAAGACGACGTCGCGTAGTTGCTGTGGCACGTTGGCGCCGGCCAGGCGGGCGGTCTCGAGGTGGGAGGGTGGCACGTTCTCCAGGGCCGCCGAGTAGAGCATCATGGAGAACGCGGTGCCGCGCCACACGTTGAAGACGATGATCGACAGCAGCGGGTGGTCGAGCAGCCAGGCGAAGCCGGGGGTGTGCAGCAGTGCGTTGAGTGTGCCGTCGTCGCGGTCGAGCAGGGCGAACCACAGGAACCCGACGACGGCGCTCGGCAGGATCCAGGACAGTAGGACGACGCCTTCGACGAGGCGGCGCACGGGGCTGGTGCGGGTGCGCAGGGTCCAGGCGAGGGCGAAGCCGAGTCCGGCCTGGCCGATGACGGCGGAGCCGCCGACGTACATGAGGGTGAGCCACAGGGAGCTGAGGAAGCGGGGGTCTTCGAGGGCGCTGGTGTAGTTGCCGAGGCCGACGTTCCGCGGGTCCGCGGCGGACAGGCCGGTCAGGCGGTAGTCGGTGAGCCCGAGGTAGACGGTCCACAGCGCGGGGAAGATCAGGAAGACGGCGATGAGGACGAGGGCGGGCAGGACGAACGCGATCGCCCTGCCTCTGCCGAGTCCGGCGGCGTCAGCCGCCGATGTTGGCCGCGCCACCGGCCAGTCCCTCCAGTTCGGCCTGGTAGGCGGCGGCCGCCTCGGCGGCGCTCGCGCCGCTGACGATGGCGGCGGTGGCCTCCTGCAGCGCGGTGGACACCTGCGGGTAGACGGCCAGTCCCGGGCGGTAGGCGGTGATCGGCAGCACTTCGTCGGCGATGTACTTGAGCATGGGGTCGGCGGTGAGGACCTCGTCGTTGACGTCGGTGCGGGCGCTGATCCGCGCTTGTCCTGCGAGCTGCGACTTGGTGGCCGCCGCCGAGTGCATGTGGGCGAGCAGGTCCCAGGCGAGTCCGGGGTTCTTGGAGAACGGGTTGAGTACGCGTACGGCGCCGCCTGACATGCTGACGAAGTCCTGGCCGCGGATGCCGCCGCCGGGTTGCCTGGCGGGGATCTTGGCGTAGCCGACGACCTGGTCGCGGTCCTTCATGGGGGCGACGCCGGCGGTGGGTTCGACGACGGAGCGCCAGAAGTAGTCGCTTTCGGCGAGGATGCCGATCTCGCCCTCCGCGAACTGGGCGAACGATTTGTCGCGGCCCTTGGCCTCCTGCTGCAGCCTGGGGTCGCCGAGGCCGCTGCCGTAGATCTGCTGGTAGAAGGTGAGGGCGTTGGTCATGGCGGGGGAGGCGCCGGTCCATTTGCCTGCGGCGTAGATCTCGGATCCGGCGCCGGCGAGCAGTGGGAGGATGCCCTGCATGGTGGTGGCCTCGCCCATGGTGGTGCCGGCGTTGATCTGGATGGGTACGGGCACGCCGGCGGTCTTGAGCCTGGTGCCGGCGTCGATGATCTGCTGCCAGCTCGCCGGTTGCCAGGTCTCGGGCAGCCCGGCCTTCTTGAACAGGGTTTTGTTGTAGAACAGGACGCGGCCGTCGGTGCCCTGGGGCAGGCCGTACTTCTTGCCGTCGAAGATGCCGAGTCCCTGCACGGCCTGCGGGATCTGCGCCCAGCCCTCCCACTGGTCGACGGTGGCGCCGCCGACCTCGGTGAGCGGTTTGATGTAGCCGGCCTGGGCGAACTCGCCGACCCAGATGCCGTCGAGGTCGATGACGTCGGCGCCGGTCCTCGACTTGAGGTCGAGCGCGATCTTCGTCTTGTACTGCTCGTCGTCGACGCCGCTGGGCCGGAACACCACTTCGACGCCGGGGTGGGTCCTCTCGAACTCGGGGATCACCCACTGGTTGATCCAGTCGGCCGACTCGGAGTTCTTGCCGCCGGAGATCGAGTTGGCCGCGATGGTGAGGGTGACGCCGCCCTCTTCGGACTGCGTACCGGTGCCGCAGGAGGTGAGGGCGAGAACGGTGATGGCTCCGATCAGCGCAGGCCGGCTGGGGAGTCTCATGTCGGCCTCCTGTTCAGGACGTGCAGACATACCGACAATCGCATGGGGCATGGCGGCCGTAAAGAAACGATCCGGCCACGGCAGGCCGTGGTGCTGCCGTGCCTTGCCGGCTCCGGCGGAAGCGGCGGTTTCGGCGCTTGAGCCTGGGGGTTTCGTGGCGGTGTCCGGAGTGGTGTGAGGG
>NZ_JADOGI010000209.1 GCF_015645445.1 Nonomuraea cypriaca
TCATCGACCTTAATAGGGGCGTGCCGGGAACATCCCCAGAAACCTCTAGTAGCTGGGCAGGCTCGGGTCGACGGTCTTCACCCAGCTCAGCACGCCGCCGCCGACGTGCACGGCGTCGGAGAAGCCGGCGTTCTTGACGATCGCCAGCGCCTCGGCCGAGCGCGCGCCCGACTTGCAGTGGAGCACGATGCGCTTGTCCTGCGGCAGCCGCTCCAGGGCCGAACCGTTGAGGAACTCGCCCTTGGGGATCAGCGTGGCGCCGGGGATGGAGACGATCTCGTACTCGTTGGGTTCGCGGACGTCGACGAGGAAGATGTTCTCCTTGTTGTCCTGCATCGCCTTGAGCTCCTGCGCGGTGATCGTGGAGCCGCTGGCGGCCTCCGCGGCCTCGTCGGAGATCGCGCCGCAGAACGCCTCGTAGTCCTCGAGCAACTCGGTGACCGACGGGTTCTTGCCGCACAGCACGCACTCCGGGTCCTTGCGGACCTTGACGTCGCGATACTTCATCTCCAGGGCGTCATAGATCATCAACCGCCCGACCAGCGGGTCGCCGATGCCGGTCAGCAGCTTGATGGCCTCGTTGACCTGGATGGAGCCGATCGACGCGCACAGCACGCCGAGCACGCCGCCCTCGGCGCACGACGGCACCATGCCGGGAGGCGGGGGCTCCGGGTAGAGGCAGCGGTAGCACGGCCCGTGCTCGGCCCAGAACACGCTCGCCTGGCCGTCGAAGCGGTAGATCGAGCCCCAGACGTACGGCTTGCCGAGCAGCACCGCGGCGTCGTTCACCATGTAGCGCGTGGCGAAGTTGTCGGTGCCGTCGACGATGAGGTCGTAACCGGAGAAGATCTCCATGACGTTTTCCGTGGTGAGCGCCGTGTTGTGGATCACGACCTCGACCAGCGGGTTGATCTCGCGTACTGACGCCGCGGCGCTCTCCGCCTTCAGCCGGCCCACGTCGGACTGGCCGTGGATGATCTGGCGCTGCAGGTTGGACTCGTCGACGACGTCGAAGTCGATGATGCCGAGGGTGCCGACACCCGCCGCCGCGAGGTACATCAGCGCGGGCGAGCCCAGGCCCCCGGCGCCCACACACAGCACCTTGGCGTTCTTCAGCCGTTTCTGCCCCGCCATGCCCACATCGGGGATGATCAGGTGGCGCGAGTAACGGCGCACTTCGTCGACGGTCAGCTCGGCGGCCGGCTCGACCAGCGGTGGCAACGACACTTTCTACGCTCCCGTTCCAGGGGGTCTTATCTCAAGGTGAAACCTAGTTGGCGAGTGGGGCATTCCCCAATCGAGTCTCACTGATCAGACGGCGTGCCTCCGCCGCCACGACGTCAGGCATCTCCATCATCGCGACGTGCCCCGCCGTCGGCAGCAGCACGAGCCTGACCTGCCGGAACGTACGCCCCGCACGCGCGGCCGTGGCCGGCCGGACGAGCCGGTCGTGCCTGCCGTGCACGATCAGGGTCGGCGACTGGACCTTGGCCGCCTGGCGCCAGAGGTTGTCCTCGCCACGTCGGAAGTATTCGGCCACGATGCCGCGGGCCGAGCAGATCATGGCCTCGCCGGAGTAGGGGAGGCAGTCGCGTCTGCGGAGCTCTTCCACGGCGTCGCGCAGGCGTACCGGGTGGACGGCGTCGGCGTTCGCCCAGACCATGGCGATGGAGGCGTTGACGCGATGCTCCGGCGGGAGCAGGCGCAGCCTGCTCGCCACCCACTCGCCCAGCTTGGGCACCGCGGCGGCGGCCACGCGGGCGGGGCCGTACCTGGGGAGCAGGTCGGGCAGGGCGGGTGAGACGAGGGTGAGCGAGCGGACCAGGTCGGGGCGGGTCGCGGCGACCCGTACGGCGATCGCGCCGCCCATCGAGTTGCCGAACAGGTGGGCCTGGCCCGTCTCTTCCAGCAGGCCGATCACGGCTCGCGCGTGGCCGGCGACGGTGTAGTCGCCGTCGGCGGGCGCGGGGGAGAAACCCGCTCCTGGCAGGTCGATGGCGTGACCGGTGACCGTGTCCTTGAGCTCGTCCATGAGGTCGGTCCAGTTCGTCGCGGAACCGGCCAGGCCGTGTACGAAGACGGCCTGCTCGCCGGGGCCCTGCGGGGTCGATCGGACGTGTACCGAGCCGATCATTTGTCCTGGCCAGTGCGGAATCGGCTCTGCCGTCATCTCTCCTCCTCCTTATTCGCGTCAACCTTCAACGATAACCATTGCGCCCACGTGGGGGCCCGCAACCGGGCTCCCACGCCCCGGACCGCAGGTCAGGGCATGGCGCCTGGCAGTCGGTACCGTCGCCGCTGACTCCGACATATCAGGACATTTCTCTTCATAAATGTCTAATCGATCTCATGACGCGCCAAGAGTGCGGCAAGAGCCGCCGCAGGCCGTTTGCCGAGGTCCCGCTCGGAGAACATCACCAACGTCGGCACCCAGCGCGACCAAGAGGAAACTCTCCGTCAACAACGGGCCTCCGGCAGCACTGGGAACCACGCCGAGCGGAACACCTCTCCGGGGAGACCCGACGACGCCTCGAAAGAGGTCGACGGCCGGCGCCGCCCTCCATGACGAATTCCACCGGCGACACCGCCGCGCGCCGGAATGCCCCGCCATCGAATTAACGGCGCTCATGGACTCCAGACATCGCGGCAGTTCGAATTACGCACACATTTTCGCGCCCGAGAGAGTGACACCGCCGCCAATGCGCGGCCGGCACTCGCGTGCATTCGGCATGGCCGATACCGGCGGGACGACCACTGCCGCCGCCCGCAGCCCGGCCCGCCAAATGCGGCACAATCGGACATATCATGGCATTTCATTTGATAAATGTGTAATGCAAGCAATAAGAATGCTAATGCATAGCAAAATGGGGTCGTACCTGTTTGCCCGACCGCCGCCCCGGAAATGACATTCCGTGGATGACTCTTCAGCAGCCGTCCAAGACCTGTTTCAGGTACCCGGAAACGTCTAGAACGGGGCAATCCATCCTTTAGGGGGAAAACGCAATGCCCAAGCTCAAGAGTGTTATCGCAGGCCTCGCCTTCACCACCGGGCTGTCCGGCGGCATGGTGGGCGCCGGCGCGGCGACGACTGCGGTCAGCGCCGCCACCCCGGTCAACACCAGCACGTCCGTCCTCACTGACGACGGCTTCGACGACGGTGGCTTCGGCGACGGTGGCTTCGGCGACGGTGGCTTCGGCGTCGGCCGCGGTGGCTTCGGCGACGGCGGCCACCGCGGCCGCCGTTGCAGGCACCACCACCACGGCGGCGGCGGCTGGGGCGGCGGCGGCGGCGGCTGGGGAAACCACCACCGCCGCCACAGCAACCGCCACGTCTGCATCGTCGTCCGCAACGACAACATCAACGACAACCCGCACCGCGAGGACCGGCGCAGGCACGATGACCACGACCACCATGACTTCAAGCACGACTTCAAGCACGACTTCAAGCCCGACCACAACAACCACACCACCTGGTAATTCGGCCGTGTGCTGACAGGTGCAGGGATGAGTGCTCGTCATTTCGCAGGTGGCCGTTATTCACGGGGGTGATTTCGGCCGGTGAATAACGGGTTCTCGAGGGTGGTTCGCGGGTTTTCTCGTGAGTCGTCCTGAGGTTCATTCTCCTCGTCTCCACGGCAATGGTGAGGGCTCCACTGGCATCGGCCAGGGGAGCCCTCACTGCTTTGTGTACAGGCTTCGCGCGGACGGCCGTACGACTCATAGCGGACAAGGCGCTTCTTCGAGCCCATGCGATTACCTGGTGTCGGGAAAGACAAGACAATTCCCGTTTGTGAGCGATTCAGCGGGAAATATGCAAGGTACGGATGATTCGTCAGGATCATCCGAGTCGTTTCCCGGTGATGCCGTTTCGGCGGATCGCCGGGAAACGTCGCGAACGGGGCAATCGAACCTTTAGGGGGGAATACGTAATGCCCAAGTTCAAAAGTGTCATCGCAGGCCTCGCCATCAGCACCGCGCTGACCGGTGGCGCGGTCGTCGCCGGAGCCGCGACGACCGCGTCCAGCGCCAGCGCCGCGACCCAGATCACCAACGGCACGTCCATCCTCACCGGACATGGCTGCCGCGCGCGCCGCTGCGGCGGGGGCTGGAGGCGCAGTCACCACCGCCGTCACCGCCAGCACATCCGCATCATCATCATCAACAGAAACCACAACCTCAACAGCAATCACCAGCGCCACCACCGCGACTTCGACGGCTTCGACAGGAACGGCGACTTCGACAGGAACGACGACTTCGACAGGAACGACGACTTCGACAGGAACGGCGACTGGTAGAGCCAGCCGCTCCTGAGCTCCGTGGCGCATGGCTCTCCGAGCCCGCCACAACGATGAGCTCCGGCTCGAGATGACGAGTGCCCGTATTCACCGGGAACGACATCCGCCCTTCCTCGGCACGATGTCCACCCACCGAATACGGGCACTCCGCATGTTCGGCACAGACCGCCCCCGGCGCCGCCCGCAGCGGGACCGGCTGCGGGCGGCTCCGCGAGTCGTGGATGCCTGGGGTTGGTAGTCGTGGGTGGGGTCGATGGTCAGCTCGCGGTCCGACCGCACGGGCCGGAGGGCAGGAGCCACGCCGTCGTGTTAACAGCGGGTTGTGGTCGGCTCTGCAGAGCAGTGCGTTCCGGCATTGAGCCTGGATCCGCGGGCGATCACCGGACCGAGGCGTGCACTCCGCACGTCATTGACCTGGGCCACCCTGGTGGGGACACCGAAGCAGCCGCGAAGGCGACCCGCTCGCCGGAAGGGACCCGGGCCGGGCGGGGCCGGACTGACGTGGGCATGTGGAGTGCGGCCTTCCTGGTGGCTCCGGTCATGATCCTCGATGCCGGCCGTGGCTCGGCGGTTGCCGCCCCGCAAGGAGTCTCAGGAGGAAGGGCCGACCCCGCGACAACCAATACGTCGTTATTTCCATCGATCAAAACGACGGTTTCCTGCCCGGTGCATTCCCGGGCAGGAAACCGTAGAGTGCCCGTATTCGGTGGGTGGACGTCCCGAGGAGGGGTGGACGTCGTTCCCGGTGAATACGGGCACTCGTTAATCTCAAGCGGGAGCTCATCGTCGTGGCGGATTCGGAGAGTTATGCGCCACGGAGCTCAGGCTGGAGCGTGCGCTCTATCAGTCGAAATCGTCGAAATTGTCGAAATCGTCGAAGTCGCGGTGGTGGCGATGGTCGTTCCTGTTGAAGTTGAGGTTGTTGTTGTGCACATCGACATTGATGCGGTGATGGCTGCGGTGGTGGTGACGGCGGCCCCAGCCACGGCCGCCCCAGCCCCAGCCGCAGCGGCGCTTGTGGCAGCCATGTCCGGTGAGGATGGACGTGCCGTTGGTGATCTGGGTCGCGGCACCGGCGCTGGACGCGGTGGTCGCCGCTCCGGCTACGACCGCGCCACCGGTCAGCGCGGTGCTGATGGCGAGGCCAGCGATGACACTCTTGAACTTGGGCATTGGATTCCCCCCTAAAGGATCGATTGCCCCGTTCTCGACGTTTCCCGGCGGTCCGCCGAAACGGCATCACCTGGGAAACGGCTCCGGATGATCCTTGCGAATCATCCACACAATGCATATTTCCCGACGAATCACCCACAAACGGGAATTGTCCTGTCTTTCCCGACACCAGGTAATCGCATGGGCTCGAAGAAGCGCCCCCGCCGACTATGCGCTACTCCTTCGCAGGCCGCCCGCGCCGAAGCCCGTACACAACGCAGTGAGGGCTCCCCTGGCTGATGCCAGTGGAGCCCTCACCATTGCCGTGTGGAGACGAGGAGAAATGAACCTCAGGTCGGCCCGCGCGGAACAACACAGACCGCCCTGGAGAGCTCTGCATTCACCGGCCGAAATCACCCCCGTGAATAACGGCCACCCGTGAAATGACGAGCACTCATCTCTGTACCACTCAACTCACGGTCATATCACCGCGTGGTGGTGGTCCCGTTCTCCGCGGGCTGGTCCACCTCGTTCTCCTCCACCATGGGACGCTCCATCACTATGGGATGCTCCAGGCGGTGCTCGAACTTGTGGTGGTGGTGGTCGTGGTCGTGGTCACGGTGCTGGCGGCGCATGTCATGGTTGAAGTTCCGGTTGTTGTTGTGGACGTCGACGAAGAAATGGGATCGGTGGTGGCGGTGGCTGTGCCGGCGATGGCCGCAGCGCCAGCCCCTGCCGTGGCAGCCCCAACCAGCAAGGACCGACGTACCGTTGCTGACCTGGGTAGCGGCGCCGGCCGCGGACACGGCCGCGCCCGAGCTGACCACTGCGCCGGACAGCGCGGTGGTGAAGGCGAGGCCTGCGATAACGCTCTTGAGCTTGGGCATTGTGTTTTCCCCCTAAAGGATGGATTGCCCCGTTCTCGACGTTTCCGGATCGCCGGAAACAGGTCTTGGACGGCTGCAGAAGAGTCATCCATGGAATGTCATTTCCGGGGCTGAGCGCATACAAACAGGATCGACCCCATTTTGCTATGCATTAGCATTGTTATTGCTTCTATTAAACATTTATAAAATGAAATGATACGACTTATCCCGATATGTCCTATTCGCTGATCGTCAGAGGTCGCCGCTCCCGAGGAACCGGGTTTGCCTGCCGCCAGGCAGCGTCGCGCGTGTCAGGGGCAGCGTGCTCCGACAGCGCTCCGCGAAGCCGGCGGCGACGGTGTCGTGGGAGGTCCGGGTGACGGCTGAAGAGGTCCGGGTGACGGCTGAATGGGTGGGCTAAATGGGTGGGTGCGTCCGTGCGGGCCGCCGTAGTGTCGATCACATGGCCGACGAAGAGGTGCTGCAGGACACACCGCATCGCCGGGTGGTCCGACTCGGCGACACCGTACGCCGGCCGGCGCAGCCCTGGACGCCGGCGGTCCACGCCCTGCTCAGGTATCTGGAGGACGCCGGTTTCCCGTACTCACCGCGTGTGCTCGGGATCGACGAGGAGGGCCGCGAGATCCTCACCTACCTGGACGGCACGTCCGGCCCGCAGAGCTGGGCCGAGGTGGTGGATGACGCGGGCCTGAGGACGTACGCCCGGCTGCTGCGCGCGTACCACGACGCGGTCGCGGGCTTCCGCCCGCCCGATGATCTCGGCTGGCACACCGGGCAGACCGGGCTGGGCGACGGCGAGCTCGTCTGTCACGGCGACTTCGGCCCATGGAACGTCGTCTGGCGGGCGGGGCGCCCCGTCGGCCTGCTCGACTGGGACTACGCCCGCCCGGGTACCCGCACGTACGACATCGCGTACGCCCTGGAGTACGTCGCCCCGTTCCGCGACGACGCCGAATGCCTGCGCTGGCTCCGCTACCCGGAGCCGCCCGACCGCCGCCACCGGCTGGAGCTGTTCGCCGCCGCCTACGGCCTCACCAGCACGTCGGGACTGGTCGACAGGGTCATCGACGTCCAGCGAGACATGATCGAGCAGGTCAGGCGGCTGGCCGACGCGGGACGCGAGCCCCAGGTCCGCTGGGTCGGCGAGGGGCATCTCGACGACCTGCGCCGGCGAGTCGCCTGGAGCCGCGCCAACCGGCACCTGTTCGAGTAGCCCACCGGGGCCCTACGCGGATTTGCGGGTCTTGCGCTTGGCCGGAGCCTTCTCCTCTTCCTTCTTGGACTTGCCCGCGGCCTTCTTGGGCTTCGCGGGCGCGCCCTCCCGCTCCCGCTTGGCCGCGTCCACGCTCGCCCGCAGCGCCGCCATGAGGTCGACCGCCGGCCTGGCCTCCTCTTCCTCCGGCGGGGTGACGACCTCCTTGCCCGCCACCTTGGCCTCGATCACCTGCTGCAGCGCCTCACGGTAGGTGTCGTGGAACTCGCTCGCGTCGAACTCCGACTCCATCGTGCTGATCAGGGACTCGGCCATCTGGAGCTCCTGCGCGCGTACCTCGATGTCCTCTTCGAGGAAGGGGAAGTCCGGCGTGCGGATCTCGTCCGGCCAGAGCATGGTCTCCAGGACGAAGACCCCGTTCCTGACCCTCAGTGTGGCCAGCGACTCGCGCTGGCGCAGCGCCACCTTGACCACCGCCACCTGGCCCGAGCTCTCCAGCGCGTTGCGCAGCAGCACGTACGGCTTCGCCCCCTGCGCGTCGGGCTCCAGGTAGTACGACTTGGCGAAGTAGATCGGGTCGATCTGCTCGGCGGGCGCGAACTGGAGCACGTCGATCCGGCGTGACGTGCTCAGCGGCAGGTCCTCGAAGTCATCGTCGGTGAGCACGACCATCTCGCCCGAGGCCAGCTCGTACCCCTTGGCGATGTCGGCGTACGCCACCTCTTCGCCGTCCAGCGTGCACACGCGCTTGTAGCGGATCCGGCCGCCGTCCTCGCGATGCACCTGGTGGAAAGACACGTCCTTCTGCTCGGTCGCGGAGTAGAGCTTCACCGGGATCGTGACCAGCCCAAAGGAGATCGCACCCTTCCAGATGCTGCGCATGGACACTCCTCAGCTCTCAATGGGTCGACCAATGGGCACATACCCGTCATGCGGCAACCAATGCCATACCCGATCGCACCAATGTTGGCTGTACCTGGGGAACTACCTCCGGATCGGGATCAGTACGGCCTGGAGGTGAAGTGGGATGGCATCCGCGCCATCGTGCACCTCGACGGCGGGCTGAGAGTGACGGGCCGGCACGGGGTGGAGTACACACGCAGGTATCCGGAAATTTCGGGGTTTGGGGTTAAGAACGCGATCATCGACGGCGAGGTCGTCGCCCTCGGTCGGCACGGCCGGCCCAGCTTCGAGCGGTTGCAGCACCGGATGCACCTGACCGACCCGGAGCCGGTCATGCTGGAGTTGTACCCGGTCACGTACATGCCGTTCGACCTGCTCTATCTCGACGGCACGCCGCTGTTCGACCTGCCGTACCGCGACCGGCGCGCGCTGCTCGACGAGCTGGACGTCGGCGCGCCGCCGTACTTCCCCGGAGACTCGGACCTGCTCACGGCCACGTACGAGCAGGGCCTTGAAGGTGTGATCGCCAAGCGGCTCGACTCCCCCTACCGGGCGGGCACGCGGTCACCGTGGTGGATCAAGGTGAAGAACCTGAGCACCAGAGAGGTCGTGATCGGCGGCTGGAAACCCGGCAAGGGCCGCCGGGCCGGCGGGATCGGATCGCTGGTCATGGGGGTGTTCACGGACGAGGGCCTAACGTACGTCGGACATGTCGGCACGGGCTTCACCGACACCGTGCTCGACGACCTCTACCGGACCCTCCGCCCGCTGGAGGTCGCGCACAGTCCCTTCTGCAACGAGGTTCCGTGGCGAAATCGCTGGGTTAGGCCAGATCTGGTCGGGGAGGTGGCCTACACGATGTGGACCGACGAACAGCGGCTGCGGCACCCGGTGTGGCGCGGACTGCGCCCCGACAAGCTCCCCGCGGAGGTGACGCTATGAAGGTGCCGGTCAGGGTCGACGGGCGCGAGCTGACGCTGAGCAACCTGGACAAGATCCTCTACCCCGACCACGGCTTCACCAAGGCCGAGGTCATCGACTACTACAGCCGCATCGCCCCCGTACTGCTGCCGCACCTCCAGGGCAGGCCGCTGACCGTCAAGCGCTACCCGAACGGCGTCACCGGCCAGTCCTTCTTCGAGAAGAACGCCCCCGAGCACACCCCAGCGTGGGTCAGACGCGTCAACCTGCCCGCTCCCGGCAGCACCAAGAACCGCGAGAGCATCGACTTCGCCGTCGTCGACGACCTGCCCACGCTCGTCTACTACGCCAATCTCGCCGCACTCGAACTCCACGTGCCCCAGTGGCGCGTCGACGGCGACGGCACGGCGCTGCCACCCGACACGCTGGTGTTCGACCTCGACCCCGGGGCGCCCGCGACGATCGTCGAGTGCTGCGCGGTGGCGCTCGCGCTGCGCGAGGCGCTGGCCGCGGAAGGGCTCACCGCCAGGCCGAAGACCAGCGGCAGCAAGGGCATGCAGCTGTACGCGGACTGGGACTGCCGCGAGGAGCCGTCCGCGTACGCCAAGCGGCTGGCCCAGCGCCTGGAGAAGGCGCACCCGAAGGAGGTCGTCAGCGTGATGGCGAGGAAGGCCAGGCCGGGGAAGGTGTTCATCGACTGGAGCCAGAACAACCCGGCCAAGACGACCGTGGCGCCCTACTCGCTGCGGGCCAGGGAGCGGCCGACCGTCTCCACACCGCTGACGTGGGAGGAGGTCGAGGGTTGCGAACACGCCGATGACCTGGTGTTCACGGCGGCGGACGTACTCGCCAGAGTGGAGAAACGTGGCGACCTTTTCGGCCGGGCGTAGGCTGGTTCCGTCCGCACCAAGAGGGGGACCAAATGTCGGAGATGGACATTCGCGGAGACGACCGCTCCTACGAGGAAGAGGAGGAGCTGTCGATCGAGACGCCCGAGGCCGACGCCGCCGAGCAGCAGAGGGAGATCCGCCTGGACAACGGCAGGCTGCGCCGCGAGGTGCCGCTCGACGTCGACCCCGCCGACGCCGCCGAGCAGGACCGCGTGGTGGAGCTCGACGATGACGACTACCGCTGAGGCGTCTCGAGGGGTGACCGCCGTCACTCGTGGCGCGTCCTCTCGCACGTAGGATGTCCGCACTACCCGCTCAGAGACCTATGGAGATCCGCGTGACCGCAACCCCGGACGCCAAGCCCCGGGGCACCCGTCTGCCCCGGCTCGCCCGCCGCCGCCAGTTGCTGAGCGCCGCGCAGGAAGTGTTCGTGGAGAACGGCTATCACGCGGCCGCCATGGACGAGATCGCGGACCGGGCGGGCGTCAGCAAGCCGGTGCTCTACCAGCACTTCCCCGGCAAGCTCGAGCTCTATCTGGCGCTGCTCGACCTGCACGTCGACGACATGGTCAACCGCTGCCGCGAGGCGCTGGCGTCCACCCACGAGAACAAACTACGCGTGCAGGCCACGTTCAGCGCGTTCTTCGACTTCGTCTCCAGGCAGGGTGAGGCGTTCCGCCTGGTCTTCGAGTCCGACCTGCGCAACGTCGCGCCGGTGCGGCAGCGGGTGGAGCGGTCGTTGCAGGAGTGCGCGGAGATGGTCAGCGTGCTCATCCAGGAGGACACCGGGTGCACCAGCGACGAGGCGCACCTGCTCGGCGTCGGTCTGGTCGGCATGGCGGAGGTCAGCGCCCGCTACTGGGTCACCAAGCACGGTTCGATCCCGAAGGACGCGGCCGAGCAGCTCATGGCGCGTCTCGCGTGGCGGGGCATCAGCGGTTTTCCGCGTACGGCATAACCCGTTCGCTTGTCGCGATCAGTCGCGCCGTTCGCGGGCGCGAACGGCCACGATGGGGTTGAGCCAGCCCGTCGACTAGGGAGCCACATGGAAATCAAGATCGGCGTACGCTCCGTACACCGCGAACTCATTGTCGAGACCGACCTCACCGCTGATCAGGTTGAGGAGGAGATCAGAAACGGGCTGTCGGCGGATCGTGGCGGTGTGTTCGCCATCACCGACGTGAAGGGCCGGCGTGTCCTGGTGCCGATCGCCTCACTCGGGTTCGTCGAAATCGGCGAGGACGAGTCCCGGCCGGTCGGCTTCGGAGGCACCCTCTAAAGGCTCATACGGGGGTACGGCTCCCCGGCCGTACCCCTCCACGAGCACCCGTTTCCCCGCCCCAGCCAGGGAGGCGGGCTTGCCGGGATCAATGTCGGGCGGGGGGCTTGCCGAGCTGACAGCCGCGAGGCCGTCGGCGACGAGGGACATCATCCCGTCTCATGTCGGTGGTCGGACAGTGCGCGCTCTCCCTGCGCAACACGGCGCGCGAGGTCCAGCGATTCGGCCCACATCTCGTCAAGGAACTGCCGTAGCGGCGCGAGGCCCTCATGTCTGGCACGGTACCGCCGTTTCGTGCCCCCGCGCGGCCCGATGGCCAGAGTTCGAGCTCAACCGGCGACGCTCAGAGGCCCATGGCGGCCATGCGCTTGTTGTGGTGCTCGGTCAGTCTCGCAAAAAGTCGTGAAATATCCGCCTGTCCCTCCCCCACGGACTTCACCAGCAGCAAGGCCAGTTCCGGCCGCGCCGACGCCACCTGCTGCGCCTGGCTGAGCGCCTCGCCGACGAGCCGCCGCGCCCACAGCGCCAGCCGCCCGCCGGCCGCCGGCTCGGTCTCGATCCCGGCCCGGACGCGCTCGACCGCGAACTGCGAGCGGCCCTCGTCCACCAGCACGTCGTCGACCAGCTTGGCGATCGAGGGATCCAGGTGCCTGGCCGCCTCACGGTAGAAGTCGGCCGCGATGCCGTCCCCCACGTACGTCTTGACCAGCGCCTGCAGCCAGTCCCCCGGCCTGGTCTGGGCGTGCCAGGCGTCCAGCGCCTTGACGAACGGCGACATCGCCTCGGCCGGATCGGCCCCCAGTTCGGCGAGCCGCTCGCGCAGCAGGCGGAAGTGGGCGTACTCGGTGACGGCCAGCTCGCTCAGCGCAACCCGGTCGCCCAGCGAGGGCGCCAGGACGGCGGCGTCCTCGGTCATCCGCGCGTACGCGCTGAGCTCCGCGTACGCCAGCACGCCGAGCAGATCGACGACTCCAGGAGACTCCTTCATGAAAGGCAGCGTACTTCGGGGAAACTTCGGGAACATACGCGAGCTCGGTCCGCGTTGTGGTATCGAGTACACTGCTCTGTGAAAGTGCGACCGCACTGTGTTAATTCGGGGGGTTCCCCCCGAATGCCCCCCGATTCCCCGGGTGCGCGGTCGCTGATGAAGCGAGAGGGCTGGCTCTACCGCGAGGACCCACGACAAGGGGCGTTTTCCGCCCGTCGGTCCCGGCAGGCCCGCCTTCATTTGAGACTGAGGCAGGCCACGCTGACGACTTTCCGAGACCTCGGAGTCACACCAGAAATCGCCGATGCCCTCGAGACCGAGGGCATCGTCGCACCGTTTCCGATCCAGGAAATGGCCCTCCCGCTCGCCCTGAGCGGCCAGGACCTCATCGGTCAGGCACGCACGGGCACGGGAAAGACCTACGCGTTCGGCATCGCGATGCTCCAGAGCATCGGCAAGCCGCGCAAAAACCGCAAGAAGCCCCGCGGGCTGGTCGTCGTACCGACTCGCGAGCTGGCCGTGCAGGTCAGCGAGGACCTCGTGACCGCCGCGGGCAAGCTCGGCTCCCGAGTTCTGACCGTCTACGGCGGCCGGGCCTACGAGCCGCAGATCGAGGCGCTCAAGGCCGGGGTCGACGTCATCGTCGGCACCCCGGGCCGTCTGCTCGACCTGGTCAAGCAGAAGCACCTCGACCTGAGCCAGGTCACCAGCCTCGTTCTCGACGAGGCCGACCGGATGCTGGACCTGGGCTTCCTGCCCGACATCGAGCGGATCTTCAAGCTGATCCCCGCGCAGCGGCAGACGATGCTCTTCTCGGCGACCATGCCGGGCGAGATCGTCGCGCTGTCGCGCAAATACCTCAACCGCCCGACGCACGTACGCGCCGAGCACGAGAGCGGCGAGGGCGAGATGCCGCCGCAGACGCGCCAGCTCGTGTGGCGCGTGCACCGCATGGACAAGATCGAGATCATCGGCCGGCTCCTGCAGGCCGAGGGCCGAGGTCTCACCATGCTCTTCTGTGAGACCAAGCGGGCCTGTGACATGGTCGCCGAGCAGCTCGACACCCGTGGCTTCGCGGTCGCGGCCGTCCACGGCGACCTCGGCCAGGGCCAGCGCGAGCAGGCACTGCGCGCGTTCCGCAGCGGCAAGGTGGACGTGCTGGTGGCCACCGACGTGGCGGCCCGCGGCATCGACATCGACGACGTCACCCACGTGGTCAACTACGACTGCCCCACGGACGACAAGACGTACGTGCACCGCATCGGCCGCACCGGCCGCGCCGGGCGCACGGGCATCGCGGTCACGTTCGTGGAGTGGGAGGAGCTGACCCGCTGGAAGATGATCAACCAGATGCTCGGACTCGACTTCGCCGAGCCCGAGGAGACCTACTCCACCTCGCCGCACGTCTACACCGAGCTCAACATCCCCGAGGGCACCAAGGGGGTCCTGCCGCACGCCAACCGCTCGCGCGCGGGGCTGTCCGCGGAGCGCATCGAGGATCTCGGCGAGACCGGCCGGACTCGCGGGCGTGGCGGCCGTCGCCGTGACGAGCGCGAGGAACGCCCCGCCCGTACGCCACGCCAGCGCCGCCGCACCCGTGGCGGAAGGGAGCTGGCTGAGACCGCACCCGCTGAGACGCAGGAGGTCGAACTCGTGGACACCAAGACGGAGGAGACTCCCGCCATCTTCACGACGGACGAGGTTGAGGCGGCCGCCGAGCCGAGGCGTGCCCGTACCCGCAGGGGGGCGGCTTCCTCGGCGATCGAGCAGGCGCTCGCCGAGGCGCCCGAGGCTCCGGTGAAGCCGGCCCGCTCCCGCCGGGCCGCCAAGGAGGGCGTACAGACCGAGAAGGCCGACACCATCGCGCCGGCCGCCCCGGTCACCGACCAGCCCGCCACCACGGATCGGCCCGCGCCCGCCGCGGAACGACCCGCCACCACGGAACGGCCCGCACCCGCCGTGGAGCAGCCCGTTACCACGGAACGGCCCGCCCCAGCGGAGCGACCGGCCGCCACGGCAGCGCCCGTGAGCGAACGATCCGCCGCCGCGGCGCCGAGCTTCCTCGCCACGCCGCCGCCACCGGCGCGCAAGGAGCCGGAGCGGATCATCCCGGCCAACCCGTTCGCGGTGATCTTCCAGTCGCCGGATCTTGCCACGGACGACGACGACATCGCCCCGTCCGCCGCCACCGAGCGCAAGCAGCAACGCCGCCAGGGTCGCGGCGGAGGCGGCAACCGCCGCCGCGCGGGCTGACCTCACGGCGAACCGAGCACCACCAAGAGGCGCGCACCCATCCGGGTGCGCGCCTTCTGCGTCTCAAGGGGTGATGGCGCGGGCCGTAGGTGCTCCTCACGCGCCGCCACGGCCCGCCACCCTCCAGAGCCCCATCCAGGTACGCCGGCACCTCAGAAGCCCGCTCAGAGCCTTGCACGCACTTGTGGGGCACTCCCGCGACCACAGGCGCCGGCACCCGGTGAACCCCAGAACATCCCCCGACGACCTGACCGGCCCGAAGCATCGAAGTCCCGCGTCGCGCACGACGCCTCAGGTCTCGCCGCAGCGTGGAAGGCTTGCCGGTGTCGAGGCGCTGACCTCTGGGTATTGTTGCCACACGTGAGTACGCCGCGATTCCTCGACCTGCCTCCTGGCGTTGCGCCACAGAAGATCGTGACGTCCCAGGGCACGTTCGCGGCCCTGGAGGCGCAGCCGGTCAGTGGCGTGATCGAGCGCTGGCCGGCGCTCCTGGTCCCCGGCCTGACCGGCAGCAAGGAAGACTTCATCGCGGTCCTGATGACCCTGGCCCAGTCCGCCCGCCGGGTGGTGGCCGTCGACCTGCGCGGCCAGTACGAAACTCCGGGCCCAGACGACCGCGAGGCCTACACCTGCGCCGCACTGGGCGCCGACGTCGACGCGCTCTCCCAGGTCATCGGTGGCGGCGAGCCGGTGCACCTGGTGGGCCACTCGTTCGGCGGGCTGGTGGCGCGGGAGGCGGTGATCGACGGGATGACGAAGTTCGCGTCGTTCACGCTGATGAGCTCTGGTCCCGCGGCCATCGAGGGCAGGCGGGCCGGCAGCGGCAGGAAGATCATGGAAGAGGTCCCCACGCTGGGGCTCGAGCACGTGTGGCACCAGAGGTTCGAGCCCGAGGCGCTGGCCAACGACGTGCCGGAGGAGATCATGGCGTTCCTGCGCAAGCGCCTGCTGACCAACTCGCCGACCGGCCTGGCGCGGATGGCCGAGCAGGTGCTGACCATGCACGACCGTATCGACGAGCTGCGCCAGATCGAGGTGCCCACGCTGGTCCTGTACGGCGAGCACGACGACGGCTGGCCGCCCGAGGCGCAGTCGGAGATGGCGGCGCGGCTCGGCGCGGAATGCGTGGTCGTGCCCGGCGCGGCGCACTCCCCCGCCGTCGAGGCGCCGGAGACGACGGCGGCGGCGCTGGTCAGGTTCTGGAACGAGGCCGAGACGCACTCCTTGGACACCAGATCCAGCAACATGTAATCATGTGTTTACTATGTCCTCCGGTATCGAAGAGCTCGTCGTCCAGCCGCCGCAGAGCGCGACCTGGAAGGTGCACCTCGACCGCTCGATGTGGGTGGGCGGCGTACGCGGCCTCATGCTCCAGGCGCTGCACCCGCTGGCGATGCGCGGCGTCTGGCAGAACTCCAACTTCCAGGAGGACCCGTTCGGCCGGCTGCGCCGCACGGCGGACTTCGTGGGCCGGGTGACGTTCGGCAGCCCGGAGGAGGCGGCCGAGATCGGGCGGCGGGTGCGCGGCATCCACCGCGCGCTGCGCATCCACGATCCGGACACCGGCAGGACGCACCGGGTGGACGACCCCGAGTTGCTGCTGTGGGTCCACTGCGCGGAGGTGTCGTCGTACCTGGAGGTGGTCAGGCGCGGGGGGCTGCGGCTCACCGAGCGCGAGGCCGACCGCTACCTGTGGGAGCAGCGCGAGAGCGCCACGTACGTCGGCCTGCACCGCGAGGACGTGCCCGGCTCGTGCGCGGAGATGGACGCCTACTTCAAGCGGCTGCGGTCCGACCTGCGCGTGACGGAGGAGGCCGCCGCGACCGTGCGCTTCCTCATGTGGCCGAGGCTGCCGGCCGAGCTCAGGCTGCTGTCCGCGGGCAAACCCGCGTACTTCCCGTTCGGCGCGCTGTGCTACTACACCCTGCCGGACTGGGCCAGACGTCTGTACGGCGCGCTGCCCGAGGTGCCCAGGGCTACCGTGACGGCGGCGCTGAGGGCGTTCAGGATGACCATGAACTCGCTGCCGGAGCCCGTGCACGACCACGCGTTCATGCCGGCCACGCGGGAGATGCTGCGGGCCTCCAGAGAACGGCTCGGGGCGGCCGGCTACGACGTGAGCAAAGGGCTCAGGGGTCTGACCGATCCCCGCCGATGGCCGACAGCGCTGGCCGCCTGACGGGCAGGAACACGCCGGCCACGAGCACGAACCCCGACACGACGGCCATCGTCCAGCCGGTCCCGCCCATGCCCGTCCGCTCGAACAGCACGCCGAGCACGGAGGAGGCGGCCGCGGCGCCCACATACCTGGAGGCCTGGAAGACGCCCACCGCGACGCCCGTGTCGCGGCGGTCGGCGTGGACGAAGACCAGTGAGTTCAGGCCGAACTGGCTGAACGCCGAGGCCACGCCGAGCAGCGCCGCGGCGACCAGGACCAGCCCGATGTGCCCGGCCACGAGCATCACGCAGGAGCCGCCGAGCAACAGCGCCGCGCTCACCACCAGCACGGTACGCATCCCGGCGCGGGCGGCCAGCGCCACCGCGACCGGCGTCATGACGATCGCCAGCCCGGCCATCGGCAGCACGAGCAGTCCTGCGACGTGCGCGGGCACGCCGGCCGAGCGCTGGGCCCACAGCGGCACCGCGAAGAACGCCAGGTAGAAGACCACATTGACGAGTGCGTACTGGCCGCAGGTGGTCAGCAGCCCGAACCTGAGCCTGGGCAGCAGGGCCCGGCGCCGGCCGTCCACGCGCACCTTGGGCAACCAGCGCATCGCGACGACGTACGCGATCGCCGCGAGCGGCACGTTGACCAGGAAGATCGCCCGCCACCCCCACAGCGAGACCAGGAACCCGCTGAGCACCGGCCCGGCGGCGGCGCTGGCGGTGAGCACCATCGAGATCGTCGCGATCACGCGCGGCGGCGGCCTGCCGTCCTCGCCCGGCATCGCCGCCTGGATGATCGCCATCCCCGCCGGCATCGTCGCGCAGCTCCCGAACGCCTGCAGCAACCGCACGGCCACCAGCACCGGGTACGACGGCGCCAGTGCGGCCAGCACCCCGGTCACCGCCATCATCACCAGCCCGGCGCAGAACACCAGCCTGGGGCCGAGCCGGTCCGCCAGTGTGCCCATCACCGGCGGCACCAGGATGCCGACCAGGTAGAAGCCGGCGGCCAGCCAGGTGACGGCGGCGAGCCCTACGCCGAACTCGGCCTCGATGTCGGCAAGCGCGACGGCGATCATGGAGGAGTTGACGGGGTTGAACAACGAGCCCAGCGCCACCGCCGCCGGTAAGCGCCCCACCCGTTTCACATACGCTCCTCTGTGCGGAAACGGACTATTCCGCGAGACCATCCCAAGGGTTGCGTTCGGGACCGGCCGCCAGGCCCTCGGGGCAGTGGCGGCGGAAGTCACACCAGGAGCAGATGGGGCCTGGGG
>NZ_JADOGI010000021.1 GCF_015645445.1 Nonomuraea cypriaca
GAAGCGCGGCGCGCGCTCATCCAGTACATCGAAGGCTTCTATAATCCGCGGCGACTTCATTCAGGGCTCGGTTATCGACCCCCGCTCGAAGTCCTCGACGAATGGTTCGATAATCAGTCGGTTGCGTGATAGAGTCGACCATATAGTTCATTTGGGACGTGTCCGGAAAACGCCGGGCTCCTCACCAGCGGCACATCTGGACGCTTGGCCTCAGGCAGGAGGGCGTACTTACGCAGAGCCGTACGCAAGATCTCGGCGTTCGGACGGCCGGGACGGTCCTTCGTGAGAGCGGGTAGGACCGTGGCGAGGCCGTCAGAGATGCTGTCGCGCGTCTTGGCCGCCGCGTGCGGCCACTTCATGTCGATGTACGCCCTGACGAAGTCGTAGACGGTACGGGCCTCCTTGGCCTTAAGCATCGACTGAGGGAGGCCCGTTTCCAGGTCGAACAGCTCGCCCTTCTTGGCGGTCTGGCGCAGGTCTGAGAGCCAGTTCTTCGCCTGTGCCGATGTGCGGAAGGTCTTGGACTTCTCCCGTGCCGCTACGGTCCAGCGCACGGTGTAGGAGATCGTCTTGCGGTTCTCGCCGGGCTTGGTGGACTTGTTCGGGCGGATGTCCCAGAACTTCACGTCGTAAGAGGCGTTCACGCGACCTCCCGCAAGGACTCCAGCCAGACGTTGAGTTCGCTTCGGTAGATGCGCAGTTCGCCGTTAGGCAGGCGGATGCCGTCGGGTGCCTTGCCGATCTCGCGCCAGCGGTAGAAGGTGCGGCGGGAGACTCCGCCGAGCTCGTTGAGGACCTGGCGGACGGTCAGCAGCTCGTCGTGCTTGGTCATGCGGCCCTCCCCGTGTCCTCGATTGCCGAAAGTTCTTGTCCGGCTGCTCTGGCCTCCAGTTCGCGGAGGTGAGCGCGCCAGCGTTGGCGTTCATGGACTGATCGGAGAAGGCGAACGGCGAGAGGTAGCACGTTGGAGTCTCCGACCGGTACGGGGCGCCAGACGTAGCGGTGTGGGTCAGAGGGCTTGTCGGCCTGGCCGAGGGCTTCGAGGACCCAGGTGCGGCGGTCCTGCTTGTGCTCGGCCAGAGTCTTGTTGGACCACTTGCGAGAGACGAGGATGCGGCGTCCGGCGTAGCCGAGGTGTTCGGGCTTGTGGGCCTTGCCCCGGCAGCGGCCGGGCTTCATGCCGGGCTTAGCGTCCTTGGGCTGGATGCCGTAGCGGAGCCAGTTTGGGCAGGTGGGTGAGCAGGGTTCGTAGCGGAGGGCGTCCAGCATGCGGGTCGCGTGCTGTTTCTGAGCCTGGCCGCCGTCGAGGGCGTCGCCGATGGACTTGGTGAGGTACTTGGACAGGTAGCGGATGCACTGGTCGGCGTCTGGGGTGCCAGCCAAGACGCCTTGGACATCGACCTGTTCGCCGAAGCGGATGACGTGCAGCGGTTCGGCGTCCTCGTCGAGTGTGTCGAGGGCCTCGCCCCAGGTGGGCAGAACTTCACCGGTAGCCGGGTTCAGGTAGCCGGTGCCGTCCTGCCAGACGGGCATGTGATCGCCCTCGAAGAGCACTTCGTCAGCTTGGGGCCACCAGACCTGGTGGTAGGTGGCGGCGGCGATCTGCTTGATCTCGGCTCGTGGGAGCGTTC
This sequence comes from Nonomuraea cypriaca, assembly GCF_015645445.1. Lineage (GTDB taxonomy): Bacteria > Actinomycetota > Actinomycetes > Streptosporangiales > Streptosporangiaceae > Nonomuraea > Nonomuraea cypriaca. The sequence continues at coordinate 1,632 of NZ_JADOGI010000021.1, forward strand.
CACGGATGGCCATGTGCAGGTGCGGGGCGAGCCGCTTCTGAGGCTCCACAGCGGCGAAGTACTGCACGTCATAGCCCGCGACGCGGCGTAGGTTCTGCACGAAGCGATCGACGAGCTTGGAGAAGTGCAGCGCGTCCCGTGCGGCGCGGCGGTAGTCGTAGGCGTCGGGGTCGATGGGTGCGCCGTCGCGAACCTTGCCGTACGAGGGCAAGGTGAGCGTGACGAACAGGGACGGCCGGTAGGTCTTGCCGTCGGTGCCGTGGAAGGTGCGTCCAAGGGTGGTGTGGGTCATCTTGCGCTTGGGCAGGTCGGGCGCGTCCTGTCGCCGCTTGGTGGAGCGGGAGCGCTTGGCGGTGGTACGGCCCAGGACGTTGCCGCGCATGCCTGCGGCGTTGATCTCCTCGTCCAGGCCGGTGATGATCGCGTCGAGTTCGGTGGTGTCGTCGCCGGCCTTTTCGGCGGCCTCGCGCTGGGCTTGGTAGTCGGCGCGGAACTCCACCAGCCAGCGCTGTTCCTCGTTGGCCTCGTCGGGTGTGATGGCGGGTTCGGCGTCCAGATGCCAGCCCTCGCGGCACTGGGCCTTGCGCAGTTGCTTGTTGCGCTTGGCGCACGGCGGGCACTTGCTGTCGAGGGTGGCCCCGCACGGGACGTCGATGATCTCGGACGTGCCGGTGACGATGTCGAGCCGCTTGAGTGGGATGGGACGGATGCAGACGCCGTGGAGCTTGGCGACCTCTACGAGCACGTCGCGGGCCATCGGCATGGCCTGTCGGACGGCCCGGGGGAGGGCGCGGTCGTGCGGATGGGTCATGCGGTCCTCCCTTCGTCGGCGTCGGTGACGATGAGCGCGGTCTGGCCGCACTCGGAGCACTCGACCAGGGCGCGGACGGGATCGAGCCAGAGGACGTTCAGGGCGAGGCAGGTGGCGCAGCGCAGGCCGTGGAGCAGGTGAGTCATGCGGCCTGCCCGTAGTAGGCGACCATGGCGCGGATGTCGGCGTCGGAGACATAGGCGGCGCGGACCCGGATCGGTTCGGGTGAGCTCTCCAGCCGCATGTACGCGACGCCTGCACCCAGCTCCGGGACGGGTGAGATGTGATCGGCCAGAGCGCCCCGGTCGCGTGCGCCGTCGCCGAGGACCATGTCCACCTGCTCGGACTCATCCAGCCGGAGCGCGATCTTGTCGGGGAACAGGTTGCGGATGTTCATGACCTCCTTGCGCGGGTCCTGGAGAGCGGCCATGACGCCGACGCCGACCGATCGGCCTTGGGTGGCGAGCGTGGCCAGGGCAGCGGAGATGCGCTGCCGGAGTTGCCGGTCGGGCTGGTAGGCGGTCAGGAACGCCACCTCGTCGACGAGCACCAAGACGAACGGGTCCTCGATCGTTGGGATGTGGGAGCGCTGGAGACCGGCGAAGCGAGTCGCGCGCTTCTGCATGACGGAGACGGCCTCGTCGAGCAGGTCGGCACAGTCGGCGGGATCGGCGGCGTAACGGCTCTCGAATAGCTCGCGTCCGAAGGACAGCTCCATCAGCTTGGGATCCAGCGCCCAGACTTCGGCCAGGCCCGCCCGCATCGCGGGGAGCAAGCCGCGGATGGTGTCCCACAGGAACGAGCCCTTGCCGGCCCCGGTTGCGCCCGCGATCAGGACGTGGGTGCCGTGGACCTTGAGCCGGAGTGGTCGGCCGTCCTCCTGCTTGCCGATCTCGACTGGTCCGACCGATGGCTCATCCGGGATGGGCAGGGCGGGCATGGGCGCGGCCAGCGGATCGGTTCGCGGGACGGTCAGCAACAGTCGGCCGCCCTTGATGAGCGCGATTCGGCAGGAGGTGGCGCCGAAGCCTTGGGCGAGGTTGTCGATGCGGTCGGACCAGTCCTTGACCGCCTGGCCGCCGAGCATCCGGATGGTGATGCGGTCGGCCCAGCCGTCGCAGGTGATGCGGACCAGACGGGGCATGTAGACGCGTCCGTTGACGCGCTTGGCCAGGCCGGAGACGTCCATGACGCCGTGCCAGTGACGCCGGTAGACCGACATCAGCCGCCACCAGGACAGCAGCCGGAAGCCGATGAGGCGGGAGAAGGAGTCGGGCTCGGTGAAAGCCCAGGCGAGCAGGGACAGGACGACGAAGCCGAGCGTGGACACTGCGGCAGGCCAGCCGTACCAGGTCCACACGACTCCCAGGGCGACCGGGACGGCGACCGCGACCGGATGCCGCCAGGTGGTGCGGATGAGGGCTGACAGGAAGCGCCAGCCGTAGACGAGGAAGGTGATGATGGCGGGTGTCTTGAGCACGGCCGGTCAGAAGACGACGGCCGTATCGGGCGTGGTGGAGACGAGGTTGCGCGCCTCATCGCCAGGCAGCCGCTTGAACATAAGCTGGGTACCTCTCGTGATGTGGAGTCAGGGGAGAACCGAGGGGCCGCCGGAAGTTGCCGCTTCCAGCGGCCCCGCCTCGTAGGTCAGGCCGCCGTGTCGGTGGCGTCCTTGGCCGGCTCTTCGGTGTGCAGCAGTTCGCAGTCGGCCAGGTAGCGAGCGGCGGCGTTGAAGATCTCCCGGGCGATGTCCAGGTCGGCGTCAGTGACCGGCCCCGCCCCGGTGGTCGAGATGTGCACGCTGGCCTCGTGAGAGGCGAACTCCAAGTACGGGCGCGGATTGCTGACCAGCAGTCCGGCGCGGATCTGGAGGCGCGGCGTGTGGAAGGAGACCCCGACGTGCGGGTCGGAGTCGGGTCGCATGGACACGGTGACGTAGGTGTACGGCCGGTGCTCGCTCACGCCGCCACCCCGCGTCCGTCGGGCAGGCCGTAGAAGCTGCGCTCCATGGAGCGGGCGAAGCGGTGAGCCTCGCGGGCGAGCTGGCGCGCGAACTCCAGGTCCTTGACCGTCACGGGTCCGCTCGTGGTGACTAGGACGGAGGTGGCGCCGAAGTCGAGCGCCAGGACGGGCTCACGGCGGGTGAACGGGTGGTTGAGCGTGCGCGCGGCGTTCCCGGTGGTCAACCGGATCACGCTGTTACGTGGGGTACGGCGACGGGTCATCAGGCGGCTTCCTTTCCGGCCTTGGTCGTCGAGGCGGTCTGAGTGGGTTGGGCGGTCTGGCGGGGAGCGTGCATCTCCTGAACCTTGATCGAGAAGGCGAGACGGCCTGCCGCGTTGACGTACGGTGTGACCGTGATGCCGTGGAACTCGACCGGCGTGAACGGCAGCCCCGGCATCGGCTGCGGCGGAACCGGCTGGACCGGCGCGAGGATCTTGACCGCCACCGTCTTCTGAGCGGGCTTGAGGGTCGGGTCACCGTCCATGACCGCGACCTGCCAGACCAGCTCTGCGGTCTGCTTGTCGCGGGCCTGCACGAACCGGCCGTTGGACGAGGCGTCGAAGTCCTTGACGGGCTCGACCTCGCCGACGATGTAGCAGCCGTGCGGGAACACCATGGCGAAGGTGACGGGGATGGGGCCTTGCAGAGCCATAAGGCTTATTCCTCCCTTGGCTGACAGGCACTTAACCTATCAAGTGATGCTCTGAGATTAGGCAGTTCAAACTTGCTAGGTCAAGTGCCTGTGGCGAAGTTGTTTGGCAAAGAGTCGCACGTCGGCGGCACATTGGTGACGATTGCCAGCCCTTCCATCTATTGGAGACAGACCGGGCAATGATGTAGCAATGGGGGAAACCCGTACGGAGCGAGAGACCAGAATTTCGGTCGTTATCGGCCTGCTCGCCGCTCTGTGGCTTGTCGGGACGACGACACTCCTGAGCCTGGCCCTCAAGGAGCTGCTACGGCTGCGATACGCCGTACAGTTCACCGATCAGGAACCGGATTCCCTCCTGGAGGAGTACGCCATTGCCGCCGCGATTATCGGAATCGCCGCGCCCGCCGCAGGTGCCATAATCGCGGAGAAAACAGGCCGAGGCGGCATCGCCGCACTCTTCGGCGTCGGAGCAGCCCTATGCATGATCGTTGTATTGGCCTTCGTGAGCGGGATGCAGGGCAGTCCTCAAAATGCGGACCGCATCAGGAGCGTCCACACGGAACCTGCGATGGTTTGTACCGTCCCACCCGAAAAGGTGCTGGAGGTCCCAGGATGCTGAGCCCTGCTGCAAGAACTCAGGCGATCGGATAGGCGTCTTCGAGTTCGTGGCGATCAGCGGGAAGTAGCACCTCAACCACGGCAAGAGGCCGGCCGGAGGCATCCCGGACAGCTCCGAATACAGCCAGGAGCGGCGTGTTCTTGGGCATGCCCAGTTGCTTGGCCTCCTGGGCGGTGGGCATGCGCGCGGTGATCTGCTCCACGATGTGGTCGAAGCGGACGCTCTTGCGTGCCTGAAGATGCTCGCGGAAGCCCTGACGCAACGGCTCACCGCTGGTCAGATCTGTCCCCTCAGACAGTTCCAAAGGCAGCCAAAGCGACACCAGCTCGGTCGGCTCACCCTCGCGTGTCATCAACCGCCGACGAAGGAACGCTTTGCTCTTGGGCTGCACGTCGAGCAACACGCCGACCCGATTCGGCACGGCGACCGCGCCCACTTCGACGACCTCGCCCGTGGAGTCGGTCTCCGGCTTGGTCAGGTACGCCTGCCCGGGACGCTTCTGCTCCATCGAGGCCATCGCCGGACGGCCGCGCACGAAGCGGCCCTTGCCTTGCTGGGACTCGATCCAGCCCTGCTCACGCAGCACGCGAAGAGCGGCGACCACGGTGGGACGAGAGACGCTGAACTCCTGGATGAGCTGGTTCTCGCTGGGGAGGAGTGTGCCCGGCAGGTACTCTCCCGCCTCGATGCGCCTTTGGAGAGTCTGCACAAGCTGCGCATACTTAGGCGGAACGGACTCAAGCGACATCATGACCGTCCAACAGCCGACAGGTTGTTTTACCAAGTTTGAGCGTATCCGGCTCGTCGCCGGCTGTCTACGCGGTTCGCGGGAGCCGTGCACGAGGAATCCGGCAGGCAGCGCAGTGACCGGGCTGGGAAGGTTGCCGCGGGGGCTGCAACTGCAACTGCCTGCCGGGAGAAGGCGCGACGAGCCAAGGTCACGGCCCCCACCCCCTCCGGAAGGGACCGCGCCCGCCTTGCCGCGCCCGTCATCACCTGGCGATGTACTCAGCCAGGACGTTCGCCGCCCCCTCGACATCAGTGGTCGGGTGCCGCCTCTCGGCGTTCTGCCAGGAGTAGTAGGCCCCGCCGTACCCGACGAACACCCACACCGGCATCCCTGGCACGGGCTTGTGCACCATGAGCGCACTGTTGTTGTCCCGCAGCTCGGCGTTGACGCCGAGGTTCGTGAGCTTGTCGCGCAGCCGGACGAGCAGGTCGCCCTCTTCCTGACCCTGCGAGAAACCGCTCACCGCTGCTTGAATGATCGAGTTCATCTTCCGCTCCCTTCGGCCCGGCCGTCTCCGAGGCAGTCGAGACACTCCCGCTCCCCACTCGCGTCGCAGCTTGATCCCGCGTCCCCGGCAAGCAGGGCAGGGCGACGTCTTGCTTGTCTCGTCTGGCCGGATCACCGTCGCCATCTCCTCGTTCATCCGGCGTTCCCTGTGGCGGGAGGCCGCGTGACGTACCGTGGTTGATTGATGACAAGTCCACCGGCAACCGCGTCTGAGCAGGACCCCTGAACGGCCCCCTCATTTCCCCTTTCGAGCCCCCAGCCGGGAGGAAGACCCGAAGATGCCCGACTACATCCCAAACGTGCGCCTTCGCGCCTGGCGCAACCAGGAGCAGCTCAACCGCGCGCAGATGGCCGAAAAGATCAACGCCACGCCCATCGGTGTCGCACAAAGGTTGGCCTGCGATGAGGAGCGAATCCGGCGCTGGGAAGCAGGCGAAGTCAGGTGGCCACGCACCGAATATCGGCTGGCCCTGACCCAACTGACCGGGAAGGCACCGGAAGAGCTCGGGTTCTTGCAGGGGAGGCAGAGCGAGAGCCGTCTCATTGAAGCCCAGGTAATGCCCACCGACGCACTACGAGCCGAAGCCGACTTGTACGGGACGATGGAGCTTGCCCAGCAACTCCAGGCATCTGACGTCGGAACGGGCACCTTGGAGGCTCTCGCCGAAGCCGTCAATCTGCTGTGCCGCGCCTACCCGGTGGTGCCCGCCGGCACCCTGCGGGATCGCACGCAGAAGCGCCTGGCCCAGATCAATCACCTGCTCGCCGGGCGCCTCACCCTGGACCAGCATCGTGAGCTGCTCGTGATCACCGGTTGGCTCACCGCCTTGCTGGGATGTGTTCATTACGACTTGGGGGAGAGGGAGGAAGCCGAAACCGCCCGTCGTGCAGCCTTCGAGATGGGACGCCAAGTAGGTCACGGAGAACTCATGGGATGGGCACACGAAATGTCAGCCTGGTTCGCCCTCGTCGAAGGCCGCTACGAAGACGTCGTCACCGCCGCCCGCACGGGCCAGGCCGTGGCCGGCACCAGCAGTGCCATGGTCCAGCTCACGCTCCAGGAAGCCCGCGGTCTGGCTCGCATCGGCGACCGCCGGGAGGCCGACCGCGCCCTGACCCGCGGAGCCGAAGTGCTCGGTGTCCTGCCTGTGCCTGACCATCCAGATCACCACTTCATCTTCGACCACGCCAAGTGGATCTTCTACGCCGCCACTTGCTACACCTGGCTCGCCGATGATGACCGCGCTGAGGAACACGCCCGCGAAACCATCCAGATGCACACCCGCTCGGATGGCACCTCCAAAGCCCCCATGCGCATTGCCGACGCGCGCATAGACCTGGGCATCATCCACGCACGACGAGGCGACCTCGACGCCGCAGTTGAGGAGGGCATGGCCGCATTCGACATCGACCGACGGTCTCTCACCGACCTGGTCAACCGGGCGGGAGATCTCCATCGCGTCCTACGACAGCGCTACCGCCGAGAACCGCTTGCCGAAGAGTTCCACGCACGGTTTGTGACTGCCAGACGGGCGCTTGCCAATCGTTGTCCAGATCTGCTCGATTAGCTTCGAGGGTTCCGCAAGCCTGTGCAACTTGAAGCTCGCTACCTGAGCTGCCTTACGCGACGAGTCCACGGCGTACGAGGTGATCAGACGATTCGCTGGCTCCGCGTAGGCCCCCGGTTTGGGGTTGCTGGGGTGAAGTCCCTACCTGCGGCTTGAGCAGCAATGGTGAACGTTACATATTTATCGATTGCGGCTGACCGGAACCCCTCACGGTGGATAAAACATAAGCCAGTCGCATTTAGGATCTAGACATCTGCAAAGCTATGGGTTTACGTTTCCCAGGTGGATGATGTTGAGCCTCCCCTTGAGGGGCCCCTGGGCCAACGGCCTGAAGAGGACCGCGGCCATGAAACGGCACGGTGGTTTGCCTATCAATATGCATGCACAGTACAAGACTGCCTTCGAATGCTGATCGAGCCAATCCCATGGGTGCTCTGCGAGTGGCATACAGACTTCGTATGCTCAGGCACAGACGGCATCGGTCCACATTGGCTTGTTTCCGTCAAGCATAGGCGGCCCAACCAGGGCGCGTGGCCGCTGTCAGAACTCTGTGGTCGCGGCGGCCTTGGAACGCTCTATAAGCGCTGGAAAGCGAGCGAGTGTGAGCACAAGTGTCGTCTAATCACGAATTCGCCCTTGCAGCCGGGGAAGAATCAAGCAGGAGCTCTTGCGAAGCTCTTGGATCGGGGGAGTGCTTATATCAATTTCGAAGATGAGATTGCCCACTACGCCTCCGCCCTGCAATCTGGACTGGGGGCGGAAGATGCACCATCGGTCATTCAGTTCCTTCGATCACTCAAGATCTCGACCACATCAGGCGACGAGATTGGGATGAGAGCTTTCGTTATAGAAGAAGTCGCTAGACCAATCCTCCTTCGCCTCGGGATTCAACCGGCATTAGCGCGTGCGGCGTATAATGCCGCATTTTCCCTGGTAGAAGACGCTGTGCAAGGTCTCGATCCGGAAGTGCCAAACCCGATCTGGGCTAGCAGCGAAAACCTGCTTGAGGTAGAGCGTGGTCATAGAACTTTAACCCGCGACCGTTTGATCAGAGCGCTTGTCGATGCCGGGCTACCCATAACCAGCGATACCGATACAGGAGGAAGGTTAGCGATAAGTGCAATGAGCCGAAAGCTAAGAGCAGGTTGCGTGGGGCCTACAGTGACAAAAAGCGCGCCGCGTCTTCGCCGCGATTGGTTTGAGGTGGAAGCAGCCTACCGTGCCGATGTGCCCACAAGATTTAATGACGAAGTGCGACGAATAAGGTCCGAAGTTGCGAATCGCGCAGGAATAGCCGAGAGTACTACGAGAATGCCTGGTCAGACCTATGGCATGAAGATGCATAGCGAACTCAGCAAGTTGCTGAGTGACTCGGGTTTCAAACCCAATCTCCCAGTTGGCCCCCCAGAGCTTATGGGATGTGCTTACCAGTTGACCGATGAGTGTGAGGTTTGGTGGTCCGATGAATTTAACCCGAGTGGAGAGGCTCCTTGGACGCTGGTGCAGGCTCCCCCAGAACAACTAGCGCTCCTTCCAGAAGATTTCAACTCAGCAAACGGCAAGGATAATTCGTTATGACCTCAGATCATAGAGGCAGATCAAGTGCGTTGGATTATCATGCGGCGCGGTTGCTGATACTCATCACTAGCTTCACAAGGCCGCGAGGCGGGGGCATCGACGGATTGACAAAGCTAGCTAAGTTGGACTTCTTGATCCGCTATCCCGTTATGTTGGAGAAGCTTTTATCGGTTCTAGATGAAAGGCTGGATCTCCACATTGCTAAACCCACACGCAGCGAGCGCCTTGCCGTAGAGAGTCGTATGGTGAGGTATAAATTCGGCCCGTGGGATGATAACTATTATCCAATAATAGGAACATTGATAGGTCTAGGTCTGATTGAGAAAGCTTCTGGCCGAGGTCGCATCGCAGTCAGGTCAACAAGAGCCGGCGTGGAGCTTTCTACCCGACTTTCTAATGATGAAAATTGGTCGGCGATTGCGGCAAGATGCCGATTCGCAGCACAGCATTTTGATATGAGTGGAAACCAGCTTAAAGAGCTAATCTATGCCAACTTGCCGGATGTAATCGATCGACCACACCGAACCTTGATCTGATCTATCGGAGAGAGTACAGAGGCATGAGTGTCTACTTGCAGTTCCACAGCATAGATCTGAATACCGATGTGGATAGCAGCAGTTACTCGTTCACATCAGGTCTCAACGCTGTAATTGGTAGCTATGGCACAGGCAAGAGCAGCCTCTTCGAGCTGATTAAATTCGCACTTGGTGCGCGGAATGTCAAGATCATGCCTACGGTCAAGCAGCGTTTGCGATCGGTGGTCCTTAATGTGACTCTAGGATCGAATCGAATGCAGCTGCAAAGGAACGCAGGCGAGAATCACATACTGGTTTCCAATTCAGACGGCACAACAGAGCGGTGGACCGCCACGGGTGGAAAGTTGCCAGCGGCAGGCGACCGCTTACTTGAAAGGGTGGGAATTCCTTCAGTGCGCCTCAGCAAGAAGGGAGCGGAGAAGGGTGACCCTCTGACCTTCTTTGACTTGTATCGGTACGTTTATCTGCCTCAATCGGATGTCAACTTGTCTGTTGCTGGGCACGCCGATCGATTCCTAAATCGAAAAAGGAAAGCTATCTTCGAGCTTACTTATGGCTTGTCGAGCGAGGAGATTAGAGAACTCGAGCTTGAGATTTCTTCTCTTGAGACCAAGCGTGACAACATGCGCCTATCCGCTAATGCGGTAAAGCGGTTTCTTGGCGATGTAGGAGCTCCAGAGGAGTCGGAGCTTCATGCTGCCGAGCTTGAAGCCAGGGCTGCTCTTACGGAGGCCGAACAGCGTCTCCAAGCAGTAAAATCCCTTGCATATGACGCACTGCCGGGAGATCAGGAGAGTCTACGATCCCGAATATCTGCCCTTCGTGTCGCCGCAGCGGACACTGAAGCGGCGCGGTCCGTAACTGCTGCGGCCGTTGGGCGAGGGGAATCTCTGCTAGCTCAACTCGACCTTGACGTCAGCCGCGAAATGAAAGCCAACATTGCCTCTACGGCATTATCAGGGCTTGAGTTCTCAACGTGCCCTCGGTGCCTGCAATCTGTAGGCGATCGTGAGATTCCCGTCGGGCACTGTCTGCTCTGCCAACAAGTTCAAACGTCAGCAGACCCTGCCAAACATCAGCAGGTGGTTGAGAGATTAACTGCGCAGCGTGACGAAGCCGCAGCCTTGCTTAAGCAAGATAGTGAGCAGCTGAATCTCATTACTAGCGAGCTGGATCGGCTACGGTTGGAGCTCAATCACGCTGCTTCAGAGCTTGAGCGCCAGGCAGATCCTGCGAGGCTCGTACCTAGTATCGATCTCGCAAGCGATGCTGCAACAGAGCGCGAGCTCGCGCGTGCACGGCTCCGGGACATTGCACGGTTCCACACTCTGTGGGACCAGTACGGACGGCAGGAGGCTGAAATCGCTGAGGTGCAGCGCACAATAGAATCCAAGCGGCGCCTTCATCGTGAGTTAATATCGGCATTAGAGGCACGTCGTATTAGACTAAGTGAACTTGGTGAGATCTTTAATTCGGAGATAGAAGCTCTGCAGTTTGCGGGATACGAAAGAGCCAGTATCGACCCAGAGACCTACCTGCCCTTAATAAACGACGACTCCTTTGAAGAGCTAAGCGTCAGTGGTGCAAGAAAAACGCTAGCTAACGTTGCCTATTATCTGTCAAATCTGGGCTACTCTCTGAGTAGCAGAGAGATTAAGATGCCGAGCGCACTTATACTCGACAGTCCCCGGACGAGTCTGGGCAACACGCAGGAAGATATCGCTGCGGGCAAACGTCTCTACTATAGGATGCATCTCCTGTCATTAGCTTATCCCGCTTGTCAGATCATCGTGGCCGATAATGGTCTTCCCGGCTTCAATGTACGTAATGATCTGGAGCGCGAGGTTGCCCGTTCGATTCGGGTTACCGAGCTCACGTATGAACGACCGCTCCTTCGGGGAGTGCCACATCCTGGTCGGGGTAACGTTGAGACTATCAAGTGATCTACAACTGAGAGGTGCGCTGGATTTAGGCCTACAGCATGATCGATCAGACTTGAGCCAGCAATCCGCTATCACAGGGACCCGCTTCTAGGAACGTCCGGCGCCTTTATGTGTCTGCTACGGTTCCGGCAGTTGTCTGCTCGCTGCCGAGTTGTTCTTATGGGGATCAAGCGGCGGCGCGGCGCGCCGCCGTACCCCCGGCCCTCCGCCCGCCCGCCGTCCGGGCGTGCGGCCTGGGGGCCGGTCCCGGACGGCGGCGGGACACCGGGCCGGGCACCGCGCGCCGGCCCCGCCGTACCAACCGAACGCGCCGATCGGGGTTGCCGCGCCGCCGTGCAGATGCGGCCCTACGATCGCCACGGCATGGCTGGACGCCGTACGTGCTTGGGGGCGATCGACGATCCAGGGTTCGTTCCTCACCCTGGCTCACCGAAGAGCGTGGCTGATCTCTGATGTCAAACTCCGTCGAAGCGTCTCACGTGCGTAAGCGCTTAGATCCAAAACTGGATCTTGTATAGCTCGATCCGGGCGAAAGCGTGGGGGAAGCCGGGCTCCTGTTCGGTCCGAAGGATCTTGGTGGATACCCGTGTGGACCAGGTGTTATCAGCTTTCCCCAGGTCGAACTCCATGTCGTGCGAATAGCCAGTCGCCCAGGCTACGACACCGATCAGCCCGGATCTCAGTGAGAGCTGGCCAGCCCACAGCCCTTCCCAGTCATCCACAGGTGGCGGCCCGTCCCACCGCTCGAACCGGTTGTGGACCGTATGCACATACCCATCGGAGTATGCCGTCTGGATGATCAGCCCGTCGTGACCTGCTGCGATCCTGCCGTCCGGTGGCTCCATCTCCCCTTCGACTGCCGAGCCCACTAATTGGCCGTCGACAACGCTCGCGATGGCGAAGAGTCTGTAGTCGGGTCTTACCTCGTCCGTGAGTGAGCGAAGAAGGCTGCTCATAGTCTCTCTCTTTCCCAGTGCATGCCGTCGGAGCCAAGCCGATCCCACAGCTCAAGGCCGTGATCGTCGTGCCATTAGCGTGCTATTAAGGGCGGCTGCCAGCGGTCAATCACGGTCACTCGCGGATCATGTGCTGCGCAGGTCGAGGCCGCTGTCCTCGAAGATCAGACCGATGGGCAAGCAGGATGTCAGGAGTTCGAATCTCTTAGGCTCCACCAGCACTAGATTGGCTCGCGTGCAGGATCGGCGGCGGAGCTATGGGTACGTGGGACCGGCCGACGTGAAGGCTGCGGTCCGCTCCGGCAATGAAGGCCACCCCATCAGGTTGAGGGCGGACTTCGACCGCTGGGTCGCGGAGCGCTCGGGGGCGGAACTCGCCGAGCCGTTCACCTTCGTGGTTGACATGGACGGGGTCCTGCGCCTGGCGCCCCGCCGTAGCGAGCATGTCACATGTGCTGGCGGCGGACGGGTGCTGAGCGCCGGTGAGATCGCTTTCAGCCGCGAGACAGGCCGCTGGGCGGTGCTCGGTGTCAGCAACCACTCGACTGGATACTGCCCGGACACCAGTTCGTGGCCGGCGGTCGCCGAAGCCCTGGACCGGGCTGGCCTGGGGCATCCGCCCGGCTTCACATCTGAGGTGGTGTTCCGGCGATGCCTAACCTGCCAGGAGCACAACATCGTGCGAGAGAACTACTTCGTCTGCGTCTTCTGCGAGAACGACCTGCCTGCGCTGTGGAACGTGGACTCATGCGATGAGCGCCCATGAACCAGCCGATCGTTAGGCGCTTCGCCAGGCGTCGCTACCGCGAACGCGGTGTGCTGCTGGAACGTCACGAGGAGAAAGACGCCGCATGACCGCTCCCGGCCGCTACGACTACTGCGGGCTCTTCCTACGCGGCGCCAGCCAAGAGGCCGCGATCGAGCTGACCGCCCGAGCCACCGGCGCGACACGCGATGGTTGCCTGCTGCGCGTCGGCACCATAGAGATCGAGGTCCGGCGCAACGACAACCGCACTCATGATGGAGCCGACTTCCCCACCTGGCCGATCAAGATAGATATCGAAAGCGGGAACGCCCCCAGCCACCAGGTCATCGACACGGTCTCCAAGATCCTCACCCAGGCGTGGCAGGCAGGCCATGACGCAGTCGCTGCCTGCGACTACGAAGACGAACTACCCGACCTCGGCGGATACCCCCGCTACCGAGACTGACCACCCACCCGATCCACAGGTATTGACAATTGCTCCCGGCTGGTGGTCGAGGCGGGCTGGGGCGTAGAAGTAAGCAAAGGTCGCGGGGCGATTTTTGGGAGCCACCTTGGGAGCCATCCGAACGGACGATCATGAACGGCGGGGGACGGAGACGAACGGCGAGGATGCCAGCAGATGAGGTTGCGGACGACTACGAACGCTCACGAAGATCGTTTGGGGACCTTGCAAACAGAAGGTCCGCAGAGGACACCTCGCGGAGTATGCACGGAATGATCTTCGGCGGGCGTTCTCCCGTGACCGCCGTTGTCGCAGGTCATGAGCGAGCAGCCCGAGAGAACGGTCACGCCCTGTAAAACCGTCGGCTCAGCCTACGCAAGTTCGAACCTTGCACCTGCCACACGCATTTAGCGCAGCTCAGAGGCTCTCCGGGGCCTCTTCTGCGTTTCAGGGGTGTGCAGCCGGATGCCGCCGAGAGCGGCCCGTTGTCGCAGGGCCACCAATATGACGTGCAATGATCTTGAGTGCGTTTCCGCAGGTCGGACCCTGGTTTGTCGATGTGAGCGCGGTTCTTTAGCGGGCGCGCTAGGGTTATGACGTCCTGCTTCGCAGGTGTCTGGCCGACACCGCTCGGACGTAGCGCAGCTTGGTTGCGCACTTGACTGGGGGGCAAGGGGCCGCAGGTTCAAGTCGTCTCCAGCCTGAGGTCCTGGAATGAGAGGGGCCCCGCTACGCTGCCGGGGCCCTCTGGATTGGCTTTCTTTCACGCCGCAAGCGCATCGCCGATCCGCTGGTTGGCGATCTCCTTCTGGCCGTCGATGCACTTGGCGTAGACCCTCAGGAGGACATCGACGCCGTGGCCCGCTCGTTCGGCCACATCCGGGGCTGAGACGCCTGCGTTCAGCCAGAGCGAGACAGCCGCGTGCCGGAGATCGTATGGGCGCTTGGCGAGCGGAGAGGCGACCTGGGCGGGGGTGAAGGCCAGGAGGCGGGAGTCCTGCCGACCTCGGTGTAGGCGGTGGATGCCACGACACCGCCTCGTTCGCTGGAGAAGATACGGCCGTCCTTGGCGGTGCCGTACTCGGCGATGTGCTCCCGGAGGATCTTGACCAGCTCTGGTGGGATGGGCACCGGCCGGACGTCTTGTTTGCCCCGGTGCTTCAGCCCACGTTCCTCGTGGGCGTTGCCGCTGTCGGTCCACTGGGTGTTGACCTCAGGGCGGGATACGTCGATTGTGAGCCGTCCCCAGCCCGATACAGGTAGTTGGCGTCCTGGATGCGAAGTCCGACCGCTTCGGCCGGGCGCAGGGCGGCGTAGTACATGCAGGCAAAGAGAGCCATCAGCCGCCGGCCTCTGCCGCGCCGTCCTATGTAGGTCACCGCTGTCAGCAGCTCTTGCGCCTGGCGAGGATTCACCACGACGCGAGGGTCCACGGTCTCGGTCGTCTTGGGCGGCTTCCACTTGACCTTGTGCAGCGGATTTGCCGAAAGCTCCTCCAACTCCACCGCGTACTCCAAAAGCGCATGGAAGACGGCGCGCTTTCGGGCGATCGTCGTTGAGGCCGCCGCCTTCCCGTCGAGGCACAGGGTCAGGGCGTGCAGAGCGAGCCGCGCCATCTTGGCCTCCTCCAGAGCCGCTAGGTCGAGCGAGGCCGCTTCCACGCCGCCGCACGGATACAGCCCTACGATCGCCACGTGTGGGCCGACCTCCGTCGTTGGTCGGGGGCGATCGACGATCCGCTGCTTCGTTCCTCAGCACCGGCTCACCGGATGGCGGTCGTCTCTCCGTCCTTCCACGCGCATTACCCGTAGCCGTAGGCCTGTCAGCGGGCCGATTCAGGATTACGCCCTCGTCTACAGGAGCGCACGCATGAGCCTGGTGGGGCTTGGTGTGGTGCCGCACCGATGGATGGGGGCTATGCGGGGAGCAGGGTGGAGGCGCCGACGTGCGCTGGCCGGACCGCCGTGAAATGGCGTACGTCGAGCGTGAACACCTCGTTGACCTTCAGGCGCTCGGCTATGGCGACGACTGACGCATCGACTGCGCCAAGTGGGAAGTCCGCATACTGCTCGACCAGCGAGGCAGCTCTGGAGAGGTCACGCTTGGTCAGCTCGACAAGCGTGAAGACGTCCGACTCAAGAGCGCGGAGAAACGCAGCCTCCGGCGCAGCGCCGCCGAATCGAGAAATCATGTAGCACACTTCGGCTGTGACGAGGCTGGGGACGAGGAGCTCGTTACGCGCGTCGTGGAGGCGTTGGAACTCGCGGACACAGCGTTCGTGATGGGCATCGTCAGCGAGCGCGGCGGCCACGAGCGGGCCGGTGTCGACGACGATCACTCCTCGCGCCCGAAGCCCTCGGCAAGAATTTCCTCGGTACGGGCGGCCACGTCCGAGCGGCCGGCATGGACGGAGCCGAAGAACGCCGGAGGCCATGGTTCGCTCTCGGCGTGCCCGGAGGAGTGGACCAGCCGCAGCGTGTGTGCGCGGATCTCCTGGAGCTGCTCTCCGGTGAGCTGGTCGACCAGCCGATGCAGGTCCTCGTACTCTTCAGAGGCGGCAGCCGTCATGCGTCTGATTCTACGCGCTGGAACCGATCGATTCCGAGCCGTGCAATATGCGTGCAATGATCTTGTCGGCCCAGGCCGAGCGGGTGGGCGTCGGCGCAGGTCAGGAGCTTAGTGGAACCCGGAACGGTCACGCGCTGTAAAACCGCTGCAGGCTTCGCAGCGTAAGACTGCGGCAGGGGAAAACCAGTACAGCGGGTGGGATTACCGTCACCCAAAGCCGAGAACTTCGACCCCGTGACCGCGATGGCCGCCCCAGCGCAGGATGGCGGCGCGAGAAGAGGGACTCGACCATGCCCAAGTATCTGATTCAGGCGACCTACACCGCAGATGGCCTCAAAGGAGTGTTGCAAGATGGCGGCACCGGACGCCGGCAAGCGGTGGAGCGCATGGCGGAAAGCGTCGGCGGCCGGGTCGAGCAGATGTATTTCACGTTCGGCGAGACGGACACGTATGTGATCGTCGACCTTCCGAGCAATGCGGCTTCGGCCGCTGTGGGTCTCACAATATCGGCGTCTGGGGCGGTACGAACGAAGACGGCTGTCCTGCTGACGCCAGAGGAGATCGACGATGCCGCGCGGATGGAGGTGGCATACCGGGCTCCTGGCGCGTGACAGTCGGGTGATTGCGCGTGTCGGCGGCGGCCAGCCACGGATCGGAAGATTCAGAGTGGCCATTTTCCGGTAGAGGCCCTCATCTCAGCTGTTCGGTCAGCCGCTCCAGGCCACCCTTGATGAGTTGCCCATACTCGTCGTCGCCAAGCGCGCCGATCGTGGCCTGCGCCTGCTGGAGGTGCTCACGGGCGCGGCCGAGATCGCCCAGCTTGCGATAGCACTCGGTCAAGTTGAGGTGCAACGACGGGTACAAACCAGCCACCGAGAGCGTCACCCCAGCTTCCGCCACCCGCTCATCGGTGATCAGGTCGGCGGCGGCAAGCGCGCGCAGGTCCCAAATCAGCTCTTGGTGCACGTCGTCTTGCACGTCGGCCATCGCGTGGGCAAGGACGCAAATGTGCAGCGGGTCGCCTTGCTCGCCGCCGATGTCGTCCCAGATCTGTGCGAACAGGTCGTGAGCGGCCTCACGCTGACCTCGGTGGTGGTGCAGCTCCACCCCCTCGCCGATCCGGGTGATCATTGGGTCGGTGATCATCAGCGGCTCCTTTATCTCGTATACATAAGGTCAGGGGTTCGATTCCCCTCGTCGGCTCCCAGGGGAGTGCCCTTCGCTTGATCCCGGAGGGCTCTTTCGATCTCGTACAGCGAGAGCATCCGGGGTAGAGGACTCCTTCACCTGGCGACGTTTCCCGCCTCTCGTGGCAGGGCCCCGGTGTATTGTTCCATTGGTGTCGTCTGAGGAGTGAAGCCGGTGTCAAATCCCCAGCCTCATCAAGGAACGCCCGACGTCGCGCCGCGGACACCGTGGTGGCCGATCGTCGCGATGGCTGCCTCGTGGATCATCGGCATCTTGTGGATCGTCCTGTTCTACGTGAATCCAACCCTCCCGGTTCTCAGCGAGTTGGGGAACTGGAACCTGCTGATCGGTTTCGCCCTCCTTCTCCTGGGCGGCGCCTTCCTGCTGATCTTTGCGGTGACGGCGATAGTGATGGCACACCGCCGCGGATGACGCGCGGGGGCACTCCGACTCCGGGATGCTCGCCGCGGCGGATGCCTGGCCCGTAAGTGGTAGACGAGATGCTCAGCGTGGGCATGGTGTGCGCGTCGCCGGGTCGGGGCTGTTCGCCGGCCATAAAGAGGTCATCTCATCTGGCAAGGAGGGCTTGCACGGACGAACCGGAGCAGGTGATTCACCGTTGGGCAGCGGAGGCCTCTTGGGTTTCAGCGCGGCCTACGCCAGTAAGCGAGCTGTCCGCTCGTGCTCTTGACCGCGCGTGGTGTCGACTCGTCCTGAGGCCAGATCTGCAGGAGATAGCGGTCGATGACCTCGTCGGAGGTGCCCACCTCCGCGGCCTCGCCCATGTTCTGAGCGTGGTAGCGCAGTCGGTACCAGCCCGGTCCCGTTGGCAGCGTGGGGAGTTCATGGACGTCTCCGCCGCCCCACTCGTACAGGGACAGCTGTCCGGCCTCGGACTTGAAGCTGATCTCCACGATGTCCTCGTACCCGTCGGTGTCCGCCCCCGGGTCGTGGTCGGCCACGGTCACCGAGAAACCGACCGCTCCAGTGTGCAGGCCCGTGATCAGGAAAGCGCCGCCGTCATCCACCCGTATGATCCCGGCAGGATGCACAGAATGATCGTCGGGTATTCCCTCCGGGCCCATGGCGTCGTCGGTGTCGTCGACGAGGTACGCCTGCCCATAGTGAACGCCGAGATCGAACGACACAGTGCGAGGATCGGTCATGGCCGGCAAGCCTACGATCATGAACTGACATTTCCAGCCGTGCAGGACCGCGGCTCTCTGTCGACACCTTGGTATGGTGCCCAGGTCGCACCGCTTGGACAGTACGGCAGTTGCTCAAGGGAGAGGGGCCAGGCCACGATGCAGGCGTCAGAGTTCCCGCGTGCAGCGGCTGCGGCCATGTCGACCGCCTCATCACTTGGCCTGACAGTCGACGACGCGATCGTTCTTCATGACTCGAACAAGCTCACTCTGCGTCTGCTGCCTTGTGACGTCCTGGCCCGGGTGGCACCTGTAGCGCATCAGGTCGCACAGTTCGAAATCGAGCTTGCTCAACGGCTCGCCGAATCCGAGAGCCCTGTGGCTGCTCTCGAGCCTCGAGTGGAGCCACGCGTCTACGAGCGTGATGGCTTCGTGGTCACGCTGTGGACCTACTACGAACCTGCGACACCTCGAGAGGTCTCACCAGCCGACTACGCCAATGCGCTCGAGCGGCTGCATGCCGGCATGCGCAAGCTCGATGTCCCTTCGCCGCACTTCACGGACCGAGTCGAGCAGGCCCAACAACTCGTGGCAAGCCGCGACCACACTCCGGCGCTCGCCGACGCGGACCGGGAGCTCCTCGGCAACACGTTACGAAGCCTGAGACGAGTGATCGGCGATCGCGGCGGCGCCGAGCAGCTACTGCACGGCGAGCCGCACCCAGGCAACGTGCTCACCACGAAGAACGGGCCGCTGTTCATAGACCTCGAGACGTGCTGCCGTGGGCCTGTCGAATTCGACCTCGCCCATGCGCCCGAAGAAGTCAGCGAGCACTATCGAGGTGTCAATCAAGACTTGCTACGCGAGTGCCGGATCCTCGTGCTGGCGATGGTCACAACGTGGCGCTGGGATCGAGGCGACCAATTCCCAAACGGGCGCCGGCTGGGCACAGAGTGGCTCAGCCAGATCCGAGCAGCGCTCGATAGCAACGGGCTGGATACCCATGGCTGATCACGGGCCTTCGAGGTCGTGGCCGGCTCTGTTGATGTCCTCGAGCTTGCCGGCGGGTCAGCGTTCCAGCACTGTGGTGGCTTGTCCGACCTCGATGAGGTAACCGTCCGGGTCGCGCACGTAGCAGCGAAGTTCGGATCCGCGGTTCGGCGACGGTGAGGAAGTGTGTGAGCAGTAGCCCGGTCTCCGGGGCAGGGAAATCACCGCGGCGCATGTCAGCCTCCCATCGCTTCAGGATTCGAGCGTGAGGCACCAATCGAGCGGGGATCCATGACTACTCCTTGCCGTTGTGTCAGTGGTTACCCCCTAAGGACCGGACAGCAGGGCAAGGTGTGACAGGTGCGGCGGAAGGGCCCTGCCTACCTGAGTGCGCATGGACAGCGCCGAGCGCTCGGCCGCCTTTTGAGCCGGCCGATGGTGTCACACATTCGGTGGCCGCCTGGTCTTAGGTGAAGCACGCATCCGATTCGGCGCGGTGGTGAGAAGGGCGGACCATGAGGGTGACACATCGCCGGAGATCGGCCTCGTCGGTTTTGAACGGCTACTGGCTGGACGGTCGCGGTTATGGGAGGCGTCACGCCATGACGGGCGACGAGGGGACACGTTTCTCGCCACCGAGCCGGCCGGACGAGGTCCCGACGCCGGTGGGCCTGGACGCCCTGCCCCGTCCCGTGGCGGCGGTGGTCGGGGGCGGGGGAGTGCTCGGGGCCGCGCAGGTTGGCGTCGGGTACGCGTTGGAGCAGCGAGGATTCGTCCCGGACCTGATCATCGGAACCTCGGTGGGTGCCCTCAACGGAGCGATCGTGGCCGCCCACCCCGGCCAGGCCGCACCATGGCTGGATCGCGTGTGGACCCGGCTGCGTCGCCATGAGGTGTATCCGCTCGGCTTCCTGGTCTCGCGGTCCAGCGTATTCGCCGATCGCGGCCTGCGCAGGCTGATCACCCGGGCCGAGCTGCCGTCGCGGATCGAACAGCTGGAGATTCCCTTCACTGCGGTGGCCACGGATCTGGTCACCGGCGCCGAGGTGCTGCTCGACCGCGGCGACCTGGAGTCGGCGCTGCTGGCCAGCGCGGCCATTCCGGGCGTCCTGCCCCCGGTGGATCGGGACGGCCGGACGCTCGTCGACGGCGGGGTGGCCGCTTATGTCCCGGTACGGGCGGCCCAGCAGGCGGGGGCGGCCAGCGTGGTGGTGCTGTCGGTCGGGCCGGAAGGCTCGCCGCTGTGTCCGACCGTCCCGCCCCGGCGGGCCGCCGCGGTGGTCGCCAGGGCAGGGCTGCTGCTGTTCCACCAGCAGATCGAGCGTGACTTGCACGACGTGTCCAGCCAGATTCCGACCGTCGTGGTACCGACCGGCATCGAGACCTGGCCCGCCCCGTGGGACTTCCGGCACTCCCAGCGGCTGATCGCCACCGCAGCCCACACGGCGGGCCGCTTTCTCGACGGGCTGCGCGTCAACGGGCCCGGCTTGTACCGGGAGGCCGCCCCGGCCGCTTCAGTAGCGGGGGCCGGCCGATGAGTACCATCGCGTTCCTCAACATCCCGATGCACGGGCATGTCAATCCGACGCTGCCGGTCGTGGCCGAGCTGGTTCGTCGTGGCCACTCCGTCACGTACCACATCGCACCCGCGTTCTCGAAGGAGATCGAGGCCGCCGGTGCGACCGTGTGCCTCTACCCCGAGGCTGACCGGCCGCTCGCCGATCCGCCGATGCCGGTCACGATGATCGAGGGGCTCACGCGCACCGCCGTCGACCTGCTGCCCGGTGTGCTTTCTGAACTGCGTGACATCCGGCCCGACCTGATCGTCCACGGCTCGGCCTGCCTGTGGGCCGCGGTCGCCGCCCGCGAACTCGGCGTGCCGGCGGCATCGTTGTTCACCACGTTCGCCTACAACCGCTATGTGCCAAGCCCCACAGGCGCCTCGTGGAAGCTGCTGGCCGCGGCGGCAGGCCGGCCTCGCACTGTCCTGGACTATGTGCGGGCGCGGCGGAGGTTGCGCCGCCGCTACGACATCCGTGGGTTGCCGCCGCTCGACCTCCTGAACGTACGCCAGCCGCTCAACCTGGTGTTCACCTCGCGCGATTTCCAGCCCGGCGCCGGCGCCTTCGACGAGTCGTTCCAGTTCGTCGGCCCCAGCCTGGGCGCGCGCCCGGCCGACCCGTCGTTCCCGGTCGATCGGCTGCGGGCCCCGGTGCTGTACGCATCGCTGGGCACGGTGTTCAACGCCGGCCCGCAGGTGCTGCGTACCTTCGCCGCCGCGCTGTCACCGCTGGGCGGCACCGTGGTCATCGCCACCGGGGAGACCGATCCGGCCGCGCTGGATCCGCTGCCGGACAACGTGATCGCCCACCGCTTCGTGCCGCAACCAGAGGTGCTGGCCCGTGCCGCGCTGTTCGTCACCCACGGGGGGATGAACAGCGCCAACGAGGCCATGTACGCCGGGGTCCCGATGCTGGTGATCCCCCAGGGCGCAGACCAGCCGCTGGTGGCCCGCCGGGTTGTCGAGCTCGGCGTCGGCCTGGCGATCAGTACCAGGGACACCGGCGCGGAACTCGTGCACGCCCTCGCCAAGCGCCTGCTCGACGAGCCACGCTTCCGGGCCGCGGCGGACGGCTTGCAGGTCGCACAGCGCGAGGCCGGCGGCTATCAGCGCGTCGCCGACGAACTCGAGCGCTACCTGCACCGGGCCGGCCGGGTCAGCCGGCCGGCCCCGGCAGACTCGCCACAGGAGCGCTGAGCGATGTCACCCCTCGTTGTCGTCCTGCTGCTGCTCGCCGGGCTGTCTGAGTCCGCGGGCCGGGTCCTGCCCCTGGTAGCTCGCCGGCCCGGCGTGTCGCGGCCCCATGCGATCTTGTTCCTGCTGGCCGGTGCCGTGGTCGAAGGTACCGTGATCGCGCTGTGGCCACTGACCGCAGTGACCCTGGCCGAGCTGATGCTGTCCGCTCCACCGCCAGGCGCCGCCGCGTTGACCTGGACGCCCGGCCTGCTCGCCCCGCTGGTTCTCGCCGCCATCATCGCGTTCCCGCTGCTCGGGCCCCTGCTGCACCTGCTGCTCCTCGTGGGAGTCGGGGCCGGCCTCATCGCCCCGCTCGCCGCGACGACGGGGCTGGGCTGGTGGGCTGCCGCGGGCTGCGTGGCCATCGCTGGAGTGGGGCTTGCCGCCGCCGTCGATGCCGTACGGCGCGTGGTCGCGAAGGTCATCGCCACCAGGTCGCAGGAGCTGCTCACATGACCGAGCTCCTGTTCCTTGTCCTGGTGCTGCTTGGCCCGGTCCTGCTCACCGAAGCTCTGCTCGCCCGCTACGAGGTGATGGCCTACACCGCCGGCTGGCGGACTCCTACCACCGAGCTCCCGCAGGACGTGCCCTACGCTCGGGGTGCGGACCCCGACCGTCCGCCGGAGGCCTACCTGGTCTATCTGGACGGCATCGGGAAACGTCGCTTCCGCGACACCCGCGACGGGGGCCAGCTGGTCAAGGCCGTGATCGCCGGCGCGCCGGAGCTGCGGGTGCTGGGCCAGGTTCAGCCCTACTCCCCCCTGGCCGACCCGCTCGTCGACCGCCCGGTGTGGGAGTGGCTCCGCCATCACATCGGGATCCTGCTGTTCCTGCACAACGTCATGCAGATCTTCGTCGCCGCCGACCACCGGTACCGTCCCCTGTACAACCGCGCCGTGGGCACCCAGATCGCCGGCCAGCTCCGCCTGGCCGGTTACCAGCCCGACAGTGGCATCCCCGTGGTGCTGCTCAGCTACAGCGGTGGCGCCCAGGTCGCCACCGGCGCGGTGGAAGAACTGCACGCCCAGTTGCGTGCCCAGCTCCTGCTGATCACCCTCGGCGGGTTCCACAACGGCGCCAACGATCTCACCCACGCCGATCACCTGTATCGGCTCACCAGCGAGAGCGACTGGATCGAGCGGGTCGGCACCTGGATCTTCCCCCAGCGCTGGCGGCTGTTCCGCCGCAGCGGATGGAACCGGGCCCGCCGCGCCAGCAAGATCACCGCACACTTCCTGGATCCGGCCACCCACATCGGCCGGAACAGCTACATCAGCCCGGACGCGAAGATGCCTGACGGTCGCAGTTACGTCGACCGCACCGCCGACACGGTGATCGCCCTCATCCGTGCCTATTGCGGCCGGGCTCGCGTCCCGAGCCGGGAGCCCGCACCGAAGCAGAGCATGCCGGATCCGCCTGCCTCAGCAGTCGGTTGATGATTGGGATGGCACCCTCAGCCGGCTCGCTTGAGGTCGGCGGCGAGCAGATTCTCCAGGCAGGTCAGCTCGCCGCTGCGGGAGGCCAGCGCGAACGCCCGCAGGAGACGGCTGCGGGCGAGCGAGCTGAACGAATAACGGCGAGTGGCAGTGATACGCGCACGTGCGCGCTTCACGAGTTGCCTCGCATTCGCCGTGCCGATCTGAAGGGTCTCCGCGATCTGCCGGTACGGGTACTCGAAGCCCTCGCGCAGCACATAAGCGGCCCGTTCCGAGGGCGGCAGACGTTCGAGCACCAGTTGGACGGCGAGCTCGATCGCCGCACCTCTTTCGGTCTCCACCTGCGGGCCGGCCTCGTGGTCCGCCTCTTCCTCGTGCAGCCAGGAAGCGACGTGACTCGCGGCGACTTCGCTCACCGTGGAACCGGTGCGGTGGGCCATGGCACGCTGCGCCGATGGCGGGATCATGCGGTCGTCGTCACCCGTGCCGCGAGGCGGTTCACGCGTCGGGCACGCGCTCATCCGCGCCAGGCACATGGTGGTCGCGGCCGGCGACGGCGACCGCGGATCGAACATCAGTGCAGGGTGTTTCGGCCGGCGTTGGAGCCGTATCGGCTGCCATGCGCTCCCGCGGACTTGGCTACCAGCGTGAGGCAACAGGGCCGTGGCAGATGCTGGTGCTACGGCGGGCCGGCATCCTGAGCGCAAGCTTTCCTGCCACCGTGGGCGATGGCGCAGGCCTCGTGGGATGAGTAAGGCTCGCTCTAGAGGCGGCCTACAGGTGCGGGATGTCGTGGTGGTGGCGCCGGATGTGCGCCGCGAAGGCCCGCATGTATCCGGTCAGAAGGTCGGCGGTGGCTGGCACCTGGATATGTCCGCTCTCGTCGTCGATCAGTCCCTTGGTGAACTGGATGTAGGCCTCGGGCTGACCCATCACCGGCGAGTTGGTGAAGGACAGGATGGTCTTGAGGTGCTGCTGTGCGACCGCGGTGGAGATCGCGCCGGGCGAGGCTCCGATGATCGCGGACGGCTTGCCGTTCAGCACGTTGGATCCATAGGGCCGGGTCGCCCAGTCGATGGCGTTCTTCAGCGCACCCGGGATGGACCGGTTGTACTCCGGGGTGACGAACAGGAGGGCGTCGGAGGCTTTGATCGCGTCCTTGAACTCCTGGGCCACGGCGGGATAGTTCGGGTCGTGGTCGTGGTTGTACAGGGGCAGCCCGCCGATGGGGATCTCCGCGAGGCGGAGTTCCGGCGGCGCGAGACGGCTCAAAGCCAGAGCGAGCTTCCTGTTGATCGATTTTTGGGACAGGCTCCCGACGATATAGCCAACGTTGTAAGTCATTGCATTTCCTCTCAAAGTTATGAACTTGGCTTCATCTACACCTCGATCGGTGTTGATGATCCCTCTCCGTGGGCTAGCCCCCGACGAACATGACCGTCTCGTCGAGCGGTGCCCGGCCCGTACGGGCGTAGTCCACCGTGACGTCCTCGAATCCGATCGACATGCCGCAGAAGAGAAGCAACTCGTCCGGAGGGGACAGGATCTCCGCGACGGTCTTGTGATACTTCGACCACGCCATCTGCGTGCAACTGTGCAGCCCTTCGGCGCGCAGCAGCAGCATGACGGTCTGCAGGAACATGCCGACGTCGGACCATTGCGGCAGGCCCATGTCGCGGTCGATGTAGCAGAACAGGGCGGCGGGCGCGCCATAACATTCCCAGTTCTCGGCGGCGGCCCGCTGGCGCGCCTCCAAGTCCTCGCGCGCGATACCCAGCGCGCCGTAGTGCTCCTGGCCGAAGGCGAATTTGCGCTCGTGGTACGGGGACTTCAGAGCGGCCGGGTAGTTCTCGTACTCCGGCTCGTCCCAAGGGTCGCCCGCGGCCAGGCGCTTGCCCATGCGCTCCTTGAGCTCGGCCAGCGGCCTGCCGGTAAGCACGTAGGCGTGCCAGGGCTGGATGTTCGATGCGGACGGCGCCCAAGCCGCGGCGGACAGCACGCGCTGGAGCACCTCCCTCGGGATGCGCCGGCCGGTGAATCTGCGCACCGCCCGTCGGCTCATGACCGCCTCATAGACGTCCAAGATCATTCACCTTCTACCCGCTCAACGCGCCCTAGTCTGTCGCGTTTGTAACGCTATCATTCACGATAGTATCATTCAATACGATATAGCGCGCGCGGACTTCTGGCATCGAGGCTCCCGTCCGGTTCGGTAGTGGCGGCGAGCGCCTACGCCTCACCGTCCGCGGGGTAGGCAAACCGGGTCAACAGATCCCTCAGCTGCTCGGGCTCTCCGGGACCCAGCTCCGCGACCAGACTTTTGGCCAGTGGCTCCGCTGCCACATGGGCTGCATCGAAGAGCTCGACGCCTTGAGGTGTGATCTCCACTGCCCGTACCCGCCGGTCCCCCGGAACGCTCTTGCGTACGGCCAGCCCCTTACGCTCCAGGTCGTCCACGACTCGCATGATCGCTGCCTTGTCCGACCCCGTCGCTGCCGCCAAGTCCCGCTGGACCGTGGGCCCGCGGTTGACCAGCACGATCAGCACGGCAAAATGCCGCATCTCGATGCCGAGCGGCCGAACCGCCTCCGTCATCACCGTGGCCGCACGCCAGTGCGCCTGCCGCAGCAGCAGGCCGAGAGCGAAAGGCGAGGCGTCTCCAGGGCGGTCGGTTGCACGCGAGGCCGTAGTTGCGCGGGGAACGTTGGTGCTCATAAACCCATATTAACAGCACTCTTTCATTCGATACCGTATCACTTGATACAAATATGACTTGGTGCCGTGAGGAGAAAGGGCGCACCACGACCGCCTCTGCCCGAGGGCGGTACCGATCGACGGGGTGTCGCCTTCGTTGTGTGTCGTTGTGCACGCTCGCGCTGATGTGTGCGTTTGTACGCAGAACGCCGGGTCGTGACTGCCTAGATTGAGCGTCGTCCGGAGCGATCAACACGGATCGCGTCGGACGGTGAAACCCCCGAACACTCCTCACATCCAGGGACAGGTCGTCATGTTGAAGCTTCGTAACGTTCTCGCCGGCACGGTTCTTGCCGGCGCGGTGCTGGCCGGTGTGGCCGCCGCCCCCGCCCAGGCCGCCACCGCCTCCACTGCCTCCACCGCGAGCGTGCTCTCTGCGGCGTCTTTCACCAAGCACTGGTTCGACGGCTACTCCGGCTACGGCCGGGGCGAGTCGCGTGGTGAGCGTTCTTACTACAAGGGCTACTACTACTTCGCCAACGGTCGCTACTACTTCGACGTCGACGTGTGGGACCGTGACCATGACCGTGAGAACACCTACGTGGACTTCTGGTACCACGACGACCGTGGCTGGCACCAGGGTCGCCGGTTCGTGACAGGCGGGCACGGCAAGTACCGCTTCAGCTACAGCGCCCGCGGCGGCTTCGACGGTTACAAGTTCCGTATCGGTGAGGGCCGTTCGGGTCACTTCGACTGGAGTCGCTACTCCAACCGTTCCTGGTGACCCCGAACGCCTCCATGGCCGGCCTTGCTCGGGCGAACGGTCACGCCCTGTAAAACCGTCGGTTCAGCCTGCGTACGCGATGATGGCCGCCCTTTTGAGACGGTCGAGGGCGCGGCGTGGTTTACCCCGGACGGCGGCCCCAGGCCGACACCATCGGCGCGGTGGCCAGGTCCATGCCTCCGGCCGCCACGTTGGCCAGGTGCCGCTCGACCTCGTCCTCGGTCGCGTGGCCGCCGGCGACCAGGCCGTCGCGGATGTGTGCGATGGTCGCTGTCTCCAGCAGGTCGCAGGCGGGAGAGGCGATCGGGAAGTAGGCCTCGGCCGCCACGTCGACCAGTCCGGCGGCGCGGAGCAGCCCGGGAAGCCGCCGTCCGTACGCGAGGTCGGCGCCGCGCCCGGCCAGCATCGCGCGGAACCCGGTGCGGATCCGGTTGGCCAGCCGCTCACGTTCCCCGTGCTCGTACGGGGAGCTCAGCGGCTGCAGCGCGGGGTCGGCGTCCTCGAGAAGGATGCGGCCACCAGGTTTCAGGGCCGCGATCATCGACCCCAGGGCCCGCTCGCGGTCGGCTACGTGCACCAGCACCAGGCGGGCGTGCACGAGGTCGAACGCCTCATCGGGAGGGTCGTCGCGGGCGACGTCGTGCCGGCGTACCTCCATCACCGGGCCGGCCGCGTCACGGGTCCAGGAGACGTCGATGTCGGTCGCCAGGACCCGGCCGGTGGGCCCGACGCGTTCGGCCAGCCCGCGCGGGACGGACGGCCCCCCGGCCCCGACCTCCCAGCACCGCCACCCGGGCCCGATTCCGAAGTCGTCGATCCGCCGGAACGTCGGTGGATCGAAGATCGCCGACAGCGCCGCGAAACGCACCCCGGCCTCCGCCCGCGCGTTGTCGAGCAGGTAACCGATCTCGTCCGTCATGGACCGATGATGCATCATTCCGGGCCTTCCGCGTTCCTCGTGGGGGAGCCGCCCGGTCGTCACGGGCTGGAGCAGACGCGGTCCGGCGCCGAGCGCGCGGGCGGAGCCACGCGCCGCCTCAGCGCAGCCCGTGCCTGCCCATCCAGCCGGCGATGGCCGTGGCGATCGCCTGAGGTTGCTCTTCCGGAGTGCTGTGGCCGGCGACGCCATGCTTTTCGATCTCGAGAGCGGCCATGTTGCCGGCGCACCACTCGACCATCTCGTGGCCCATCATGGCGCCCTGGCCGGGCTCGAACGCGATCAACAGCTTGGGTACGCCGGTGCTGGTCGCCAGCCACGTGTCGTACGCCTCGACGATGGCCACGACGTCGGCAGGCTCGCCGCCGAGTGGCATCGATCGCGCCCATCGAAGGATCGGCAGGCGGCTGTCCCGGGTGGGGAACGGCTTGCGGTAGACGGCGAGATCCTCCTCCGGGAGGCCACTGCCCTCGATGAACAGGTTGTCGTCCAGGAGTATGGTCTCGCCGGCACCCTCCGTCTTGATCGCCTTGAACAGCTCCCGCCCGGCTTCGGGGAACTCCTCCCAGGACATCGGCTTCACGATCGTCTCGGTGAACGCGATGCCGCGCACGCGTCCGGGGTGGCGGGCCGCCCAGTCGAAGGCGAGCGCGCCGCCCCAGTCGTGCCCGATGAGGACCACGTCATCGAGGTCCAAGGCGTCGAACCAGGCGTCCAGATAGCGCGCATGATCGCTGAATGCGTAGTCGATGCCGGGCTTCCCGGAGTTCCCCATTCCGATCAGATCGGGTGCGAGCCGCCGGCCGGGGTCACCGACGGCGGGCATGATGTGACGCCACAAATAGGATGAGTGCGGGTTCCCGTGCAGGAAGACCATCGGTGTTCCCGTCCCGAGTTCCCGGTAGAACATCGTCGAGTCGAGAATGTGCGCGGTTGGCATGGCAGACCTTTCTGTTGCGACAAATCACGTGTTGAGGTTCATCACCAGGTCGACGGCGATCTCGACCACCACCCGCCCGGGTGGGTTGGGCGGTGATGATGAGTAGCGCCTGGTGTATCCCCGTGCTCCTTCGGCGACCCGCAGCGGGTCGCCGGACACGGTGGCCGTACCTTCGAGTGTGATCCAGCGGAAGCCCGCGACCTGGCAGAGCGCGGCGCGGCTTCCGGGGGCCGACAGGAGGTTCCTGGCCTTGCGGGACGAGCCGGCCGTCATGACGCGGGCCAGTCCCGCGTCGCGGTCCCAGGTGAAACGGACGGCCACCACGTGGGGAGACCCGTCCGGCCGGAAGGTGGTCAGGGTGGCGAGATGCGGCTCGGCCAGGAAGCGCTCCGCGGAGGCCGGCAACGGCAGTGTGGTCATGTGAAGGCGACGACGTTCCACGCCGCCGCGACGAGGAGGAACAGCACGTCGGCGCCGTCGAGTACGGGGCGAAGGCTTTCCGGGTCGGCGAGATCGGCCTGCCGGTGCCCCGGCAGTTCGGCCGGTCGCCGGGAGACGGCCGTTACTTGCTCACTTGCCTGGGCGAGCGCGTGGACCAGCGGTTGCCCGGCATTTCCTGTGGCGCCAGTTACTACGATCACGAACAGCTCCGTTCCGAATCGGCGACTCGGGGAAGCTAACATCCTTCGTATAGTAGGTACCTAAAGGAAAGTGACTATGTCAGAGGGTGTCCACGTTGCTGCTGTGCCATAAGCGCAGGTGGCCGCGACCGCGAGGAAGACCTTGGTCGTGTCTGCAGATCTGCCGGCGAGGGGATGGCGATCAGACGCAGCGCGGCGATCTCGGTGAGCGCCTGACTGGAGAGATGCCTGACCTCAGCCCATCCGGGATCGGTCGCGAGTCCTTCGGGGGTCCACTTTTCTGCGTGGGCGTGACCACTCATCAGCGATAGGCGGTCGTCGATGCGCTGCAGAAGATCATGGAGCGCTCGGGGCAAGAGTCCTGGCGATCTCTCTTCGACACTCCACGGCACCCACCCCTTCGCCCAGTCGAAGTCGAGCGCAAATTCGTCCGTTTGCCACTGGTGCCGGTCAATCCACGCGACCTGTTCGTCGGCGGAGGCGGCCAGCATGACCAAAGTCTCCGCCAGCCGCAACACCGAGGTCGGCACGTCATACATCGAGGCCTCGGGCAGCGGGTTGCTTGTGCTTCATCTTGTTCAGGGGATCCTCGTACGCGTCCTGAGGAGGGATGATCCGGGCGACGGCGGTGTGTGGCGCTGTCAGGATTGGAGTATGTCCCGCGATCTTCGGCTGCGAGCCACCTTTGACAGTGTGGCAGCCTTCTATCAAGACGCACGCCCCGACTACCCGGACGAGCTGTATTCCGACCTGCTGGCGACCACGGGGGTCACGCCACCCGCGCACCTGCTCGAAGTCGGATGCGGCCCGGGGAAGGCCACGCTGCCATTGGCGCGGATGGGTTTCCGGATCAGCGCGGTCGAACTCGGCGGTGCCCTGGCGGCGGAGGCGCGGCACCGCCTCGCCGAATTCGCCGACGTCTCCGTGGTCACGTCGTCATTCGAAGGTTGGGAGCCGCCGACAGGGGTCCGCTTCGATCTCGTGTACGCGGCCACGGCGTGGAAGTGGGTGGACCCGGAGGTCAAGTACGCGAAGGCAGCCGCCCTCCTCACCCAGGGCGGCCACTTGGCCGTATGGAACGCCGACCACCCGTTTCCGGCGGGCTTCGACCCGTTCTTCACCGAGATTCAGCAGGTCTATGAGGAGATCGGCGAAGGCCATGGCGGCCCGTGGCCCCCGCCACCGCCAGAGGACCAGCCTGACCCCATCGCTGCCGAGTTCGAGGCCTCCGGACACTTCACGGTGGTCGGTTCGAAGCTCTATGTATGGGCCGTGCGCTACACGGCAGACGAGTACATCGCTCTGCTGGACACGTTCTCCGGCCACATCGCCATGGACCCGGCCAAGCGTGAACCCCTCTACCAGGAGATACGCCGCCGCCTCGCCGCACGCTCGGACGGAAGACTCACCCGCCACTGGTCGGCCGTCCTCACAGTCGGCCGACGCCGGCGCGCCGCCGTTTCGTGATGTCGATCCACAAAAGGGAAAGGGGAGCATTCACGCCTTTCCACTCTCAACGTATAGCGCACCGGGGGGCTTGCGGCAAGGCCCGGGTCATGCCGCAGAATCGTCGGCCGAGGCCAGAAGCTGCGGAAATGGGGGACGCGAAGTGCGGGTGTTGTTGTCGACGTATGGGTCTCGCGGGGACGTCGAATCGCTGGCGGGGCTAGCGGTCGCCAGCGGACCTGCCCCGGCGCCGACGGCCACGGGTCCACGTCAGGCGGAACGTTGCTCTCCCTGGCCACGAGGCACGCCGGTCCAGACGCCTTGCGTGCAAGTGACCTCAGATCGGAGCTGAAGACGTGGACCCCCTGACTATGAGCGCGTTCGACCTTCCCGACCACCTTTCCCCCAAGGCCGACCCGAAGCTGATCGCCGCCGATGAGCGGCACTTCGCGGCCATCGCGGAGAGCCTCGAGCAGTCGATCGCCGACCTGTCCGACCGCCTCGACGCCGAGCGCAGGTCGCCCGGTGGCGTAGGCAGGCAGGCGTTGGACCGGGACCTGGAGGTCCACCGGCTGACGGCTCGCCTGCGCGCACTGCGTCGCTTCGGCCTGGACCTGTGCCTCGGACACATGGTCAGCGCGGACGACCCCGAGCCCGTGTACGTCGGACGACTCGGCCTCACGGACAGCACGGGTCGCCGGCTGCTGCTCGACTGGCGTTCCCCCGCGGCTGCGCCGTTCTTCGGAGCCACCCACGCCAACCCGATGGGCCTGGCGAGCCGCCGCAGGTATCGCTGGACCCGCGGCCGGATCAGCGACTACTGGGACGAGGTGTTCACCTCGGACGGGTTTGAAGGGCACGCCGCGCTCGACGACCAGTCCGCCTTCATCGCCAGCCTGGGCGGCAACCGGTCGGCACGGATGCGAGACGTGCTCGGCACCATCCAGGCCGACCAGGACGCCATCATCCGTGCGGGATCCCGCGGCGCTCTCGTCGTCGACGGCGGTCCGGGTACGGGGAAGACCGTCGTCGCCCTGCACCGCTCCGCCTACCTCCTCTACTCCGACCCTCGCCTCGGTCACCGCCGGGGCGGCGTGCTGTTCGTCGGCCCGCACCAGCCGTACCTGGCCTACGTCGCCGACGTCCTGCCCAGCCTCGGAGAGGAGGGCGTGCAGACCTGTACCCTGCGGGACCTGGTCGCCGAGGGAGCCGCGGCAGCGATCGAGACCGACCCGGACGTGGCCCGCCTGAAGTCGTCCGCGAACATGGTGAAGGCGATCGAGCCGGCCGTCAGGTTCTACGAGAACCCGCCCACCAAGGGGATGACGGTCACGACCCACTGGTCCGACATCTGGCTGAGCGCCGACGACTGGGCCGAGGCGTTCGAGGCACCAGAACCCGGCACTCCGCACAACGATGCGCGCGACCAGATCTGGGAGGAGCTGCTCACGATCCTGGGGGACAAGCACGACGGCGACGCCTCGCCTGACCTGCTTCGCAAGTCGCTGCTGCGGAACAGGGAGCTGCTCACGACGTTCAACCGCGCGTGGCCGCTGATCGAAGCGGCCGACCTGGTGGGAGACCTGTGGTCGGTACCCGCCTACCTGCGGATGTGCGCTCCCTGGCTCAGCCCCGACG
Source organism: Nonomuraea cypriaca (assembly GCF_015645445.1). Taxonomy (GTDB): domain Bacteria; phylum Actinomycetota; class Actinomycetes; order Streptosporangiales; family Streptosporangiaceae; genus Nonomuraea; species Nonomuraea cypriaca. The sequence goes on from NZ_JADOGI010000021.1 coordinate 34,008, forward strand.
AGGTTCGGCGGTTGCGGCGCGGGGACGCCCACGCCTGGACGGTGTCCGACCTTCCGCTTCTGGACGCGGCACGGCAGCGGCTCGGCGACCCGGAGGCGTCACTACGTGAGCGCCGGCACAAAGCCTCTGTCGCCGCCGAACGCGAGCGCATGGCGCAGGTCGTCGACCACCTGCTCGAGGCCGATGACGACGGTGAAGGCGCGGTGACGATGCTGCATGGACAGGACATGCGGGACGCCCTGGTCGACGAGACCGCAGCGCCCGGCACCGAACCCGACCTGCTCGCCGGCCCTTTCGCGCACATCGTCGTGGACGAGGCTCAGGAACTGACCGACGCCGAGTGGCGGATGTTGCTGATCCGGTGCCCGTCCAGGAGTTTCACCATCGTCGGGGACCGTGCGCAGGCCAGGCACGGGTTCACGGAGTCGTGGCAGGAACGGCTCGAGCGGATCGGGCTCGACCGGATCAACCTGGCCTCCCTGAGCATCAACTACCGGACGCCGGAGGAGATCATGGTGGAGGCCGAGCCGGTCATCCGGGCCGTGCTCCCCGACGCCAACGTGCCGACCTCCATCCGCAGCGGCGGCGTTCCCGTCGTACACGGATCTGCTTCGGATCTGGGCTCGATCCTCGGCACCTGGCTCGCCGCACATGCCGACGGGATCGCCTGCGTCATCGGCGATCCCACGTTCCAGGAGACGTCCCGCGTCCGGTCGCTGACCCCGGAGCTGGCGAAGGGGCTGGAGTTCGACCTGGTCGTCCTCGTCGACCCGGAGACGTTCGGCGAGGGCATCGAAGGAGCGGTCGACCGTTATGTCGCGATGACCAGGGCGACGCAGCAACTCGTCATCCTCACGAGCTCCTGACGTCGCCGGCGCCCGTCCAAGCTCTTGAGGGAAGGCCGGATCACGTTTGGGTCGCTTGGGCGGGCAGGCGCAGGGTCAACGTCGTGCCCTCGCCCGGGACGCTGGACGCCGAGACGGTGCCACCGTGCGCCTCGACGAGCTTGCGGACGATGGACAGCCCGAGCCCGCTGCCGCCCGTCCGCCGGTCGCGCGAGGCGTCGGCTCGCCAGAACCGTTCGAAGACCATGGGCAGGTCCTCCGGGGCGATCCCGACGCCGGTGTCGACGACGTCGATCACCAGTTGCCCGCCCTCCCGCCGGGCGGTGAGGGTCACCGTGCCTCCGGACGGCGTGTGCCGGATCGCGTTCGACACCAGGTTGCCCACTGCCTGCCGCAGGCGTACCGGATCGGCGAACACCTCAAGCTGAAAGGAGCACGGTTTCGACGTGAAGATCGTGTCGGCCGCCGGCTCTGACCCGAACGCCATCTCCTGGACCTACAACAGCGTCCCGGCCGAAGGGGTCGACATTTCGGGGATCCAGAACCGGTGCCGGGTGGAGGGCTTCGGGGGAGGAGAGGCCCTGGAGCCGGCGCCGCAGTAGCGCTCAGGCCGGCTCGACCACGCCCGCCCCTGGCCAGCGGGGGCGGGCGTGGCCGGTTCAAAGCCATGTGGGGCTCCGGAGCTGATGGTTACTGTTCGTAAGTTGCCTCATGATGCTTGAGAGGCTTACAAAAGGCACATGCGTGTGCGTTACGCACAAGGGGCTGTCATGTCGCAGTACGAGCACACCTGCATGATCCGCGGAGACGGCGGCCGGACGATCCGCACGATCCTCGACCGGATCTGCGACAAGTGGACCCTGCTGGTCGTGGCGACCCTTGATCAGCAGCGGCTGCGCTTCACCGATCTGCATCGGCAGATCCCCGGGATCTCCCAGCGGATGCTGACGCTGACGCTCCGGAACCTGGAGCGCGACGGCCTGGTCTCCCGTACGGCGTACGCGGAGGTTCCGCCGAGAGTCGAATACGAGCTGACCCCCACCGGGCGGAGTCTCATTCCGCCCGCGCTGGCCCTTGCCGGCTGGGCCATCGAGCACATCGCGGACATCGAGGCCAGCAGAACCGCCTACGAGACCCGTACCGGATGAGCCTCTGAGTCCTCACGTCAGGACGCTGAGAGGCCGGTCAGGCGGCACAGCGCGGTGAATCCGTCGTCCGTGCCCGGCCAGTGACGGCGAACCGCCTCCAGGCCGGCCCGGCGAACGACGGATCGCAGTACGGCGGTGATGATGATGGCGTCGTCCGCGTATCCGAGGATCGGGATGAAGTCCGGCACCAGGTCGATGGGCATGGCGAGGTAGGCCAGCAGCAACGCGAGCCGGACGCGTACCCCGCGCGGCAGGTCGGAATCGGCCGCGAGGCGGCGTACCAGGCGCAGCACGTCAGGCAGTAGTCGCAGCGCCTCGCGCAACAAGCCGCCGCGAGGCCGGGCGATCGCCAGCGTCGCGATGAGCGCCAGCCAGGCGACCATCAGCGCGGACGCGATCCCGATCAGCAGGTCCCAGCCCCAGGATCCGGTCATGGCCGCTCGCTCCCAGCCGCGCCGCCGGGGTATTCGGCCGCCAGCGCGTCCTGCTCGAAGGCGGCCAGGTCGGCGGCGGCCTCCTCGATGGCGGCCCGCGCCGTCGCCCCGGCCGGGGCCGCGAAGTAGTCGCGTGCGGCGATTTTGGCCATCCAGGCGCGGAAGCGTTCCAGGTCCGCTTCTGACTCCTCGACCTCGGCGTAGGTGGCGCGGCCGCGTTCGCGTTCGTGCGTCAGTTCCTGGCGGAAGGCCGGCAGCCGCTCCAGCACCTCGTTGTACTCGGCGTCGCGGGCGGCGTCGAACTCGCCGATGATCTGCCGCTCCTCGGCCTGGTCGGTGAGGGTCAGGCGCAGCATGCGGCCGGTCCCGCCCTGCTGGTGTACGCGGTCCAGCAGGCGGCGCACCTGCTGGACGGTGTACTGGCGCTCGGGCAGCAGGCACACCGACTGCTGCAGATACAACGCGCCCAGCGAGCGCAGCTTGCGCCAGACCTGAACGCGAAGGGTCGGCGCGGCGCCGGCGGTGGACACGCTGATCAACAACCAGCCGGATCCATCCGTATTGTCCGTCACATAGCCATGTTACGGATGTAACACGCAGGAGGCAACTTGAAGGCGTCGAACGAGCCGAAGTGCTCGTCGATCGCCGCTCCCAGTTCGCCGTCGGGGCGATCGGGCCTGATCGCCGTCGGCGCGTGTGCCGCAGCACCGTGGCCACGGCGTACGCGTGCGCCGCTCGGCCGTCGGCGCCCTGTTCAGTGGCTGCCGGACAGCTCGCCGGACAGGGTGGCGTGCATGCGGGCGCTGGCCTGGTTGAGTCCGGTGATCTGTACGGTCTTGCCGCGGGCCGCGTACTTGGCCTCGACGGCGTCCAGGGCGGCGACCGACGAGGCGTCCCAGATATGGGCGTCGGTCAGGTCGATGACCACGTCGTCGGGGTCGGTGGCGTAGTCGAACTGGGTGACGAGGTCGTTGCTGGAGGCGAAGAACAGCTCGCCGGTGACGGCATAGACGACCTGGCGGCCGTCGGGGTCGAGGCAGGCGGTGACGTTGGCCAGGTGGGCGACCCTCCGGGCGAAGATGACCAGGCCGGTCAGCGAGCCGACGACGACGCCGATGGCCAGGTTGTGGGTGGCGACCACGACGGCGACGGTGACGACCATGACGGTGATCTCGCCGGCGGGCAGGCGCTTGAGCGTGGCCGGGGCGATGGAGTGCCAGTCGAAGGTGCCGAAGGAGACCAGGATCATGACGGCGACCAGCGCGGCCATCGGGATCTGGGAGACCCAGGGGCCGAAGACGATGCACAGGACCATCAGCAGCACGCCGGCGGTGAAGGTGGACAGCCGGGTGCGGGCGCCGTTCTTCACGTTGATCATCGTCTGACCGATCATGGCGCAGCCGCCCATGCCGCCGAACAGGCCGGTGACGATGTTGGCGATGCCCTGGCCGATGGACTCGCGGGTCTTGGACGAACGGGTGTCGGTCAGGTCGTCCACCAGCTTGGCCGTCATCAGCGACTCCATCAGCCCGACCAGGGCGAACCCGAGCGCGTACGGGGCGATGAGGGTCAGCATGTCCAGCGTGAGGGGCACGTCGGGCAGACCGGGCACGGGCAGCGAGGAGGGCAGCGTGCCGCGGTCGCCGACGGTCGGCACGGCCAGGTGAGCGCCGACGGTGAGCGCGGTCAGTGCGGCGATGGAGATCAGCGGCGCCGGGATCACCTTGGTCAGGCGGGGCAGGAACACCATCAGGGCCAGCGCGCCGACGACCAAGGGGTAGACGATCCAGGGCACGCCGATGAGCTCGGGCACCTGCGCCATGAAGATCAGAATAGCCAGGGCGTTGACGAATCCCACCATGACGCTGCGCGGCACGAACCGCATCAGCTTGGCCACGCCGAGGGCGCCGAGCGCGACCTGGATGAGGCCGCCGAGGATGACGGTGGCGATCAGGTACCCCATGCCGTGCTCGCGTGCCAGCGGCGCCACGACGAGCGCGATGGCGCCGGTGGCGGCGGAGATCATGGCGGGGCGGCCGCCGGCGATGGAGATGACCACGGCCATGGTGAAGGAGGCGAACAGGCCGACGCTGGGGTCGACGCCCGCGATGATGGAGAACGAGATCGCCTCGGGGATCAACGCGAGCGCCACGACCAGCCCGGACAGAATCTCGGTGCGGGCCACTGCGGGCTTCAGCCAGGCGGGGCGGCCGGGTCGCAGCCGTGCGGTCAGGCGTTGGGGCCGGTGGGCGGGCATGGGGGCGGAGCTGGGCAACACGACATCCTTAGAACGGGTGGACAAGCTCTCCTGCCGGACCCGTCCTGGCCGTCGGCAACTCTACCCTAACGTTAGAGTAGAGATTCGGAGGGGCGGCCACGCTCGCCCTCACCACCTCAGCCACCCGAGCAGTGAGGTCATGCGAAAGATGGACGGATCAGCGCTTTCCGCTGCGGGCGAGGGGGTTCCGGCCTCCCCGGACGGTGGCGGGGATCACATGCACATCGGGCAGGTGGCCGCGCGAACCGAGCTGTCACTGCGGACCATCCGCCACTACGACGAAGTGGGTCTGGTACGGCCCTCAGCACGCAGCCAGGGTGGGTTCCGCTTGTACACCGAGGCCGACGTGGCCCGGCTGATGGTGATCCGCCGGATGAAGCCGCTCGGCTTCACGCTGGAGGAGATGGGCGAACTGCTGGCCATCACCGACCGCCTCGACGACACCGGGACGGCGGCGTCGCTCGGCGCGGCCGAGCGTGAGCACCTGCTGGCGCGGTTGCGCCGGTTCGAGCAGGCCGCCCACGAGAGGTGCGAGGCGTTGCGCACGCAGTTGGGCCGGGCCGAGGAGTTCGCCGCCGACCTGCGGCAACGTGCCGGCCAACTGGTCGCGGACTCCGCCCGCGAGGTTTAGCAGGGATCGTCCACCCGGGATTGGAGAGACTGATGGACGTTCGTGCCGGTTCAGTCGCGGTTCTGGACGCGGACAGTGTGGCGTTGTTCGGGACCTGGCGAGTGGGCTCGCCGCAGCGGCAGGAGGCGACGGTACAGGCCATCCAGGCCCATCGTGATGCCATGGAACAGCGTCCACCCCAACTGGAGGACGACCCGCAGTGGAGAAGAGCCCACCAGTGGCCGGGCCTGATCTCCACCACCTTCCAGCGCTTCCAGCCGCGACTGCACCTGCTTGCCGCCTGACCGGTCAGGCGGCGGCGCTCTTGATGGCGCACTTCGGGCACGGCCCGGAGGGCGTCAGCTTGTCGCGCGGTCGGCGTTGGCGATGATGGCGTCGTGGATGTAGCGGGACAGGCCGGGTGCCATGTCGTCGTAGTTGCGGCCGATGCGCTCGTTGGCCAAGTACGACTTGGCGAGGGTCCGGTGGGTGTCGTGGTCGCAGTCGTGGAAGCGGCGGTCGAGATGCAGCCGATGTTCCTCTGCCAGGTCCATGACGGCCGGGTCGGTGGCCGGGGTGCCGGCGTTCATGGCGTCGAGCAGGCGCAGGTGGATGCCGGACTGTTCCCTGCGGATCTCGTCCCAGTCCTCGGCTGAGTAGCGTAGGGCCCGCTGCTGTTGCTGCCGCCACGATTCGGTCCCGCCCCACTTCTCCTCCGCCTGTGCGGCGTTGTCCTCCAGGCGGGTGCTGCCGAAGACTTCGAGCCGCTCTTTCAGGGTGAGGGCGATGCCGATCTTGCGTGCGTCGAGTTCCTTGTCGATCACGGCGACCATGGTTTGGTGCCGGGCGATCCGATCGGTGAGCAGCCGCCGCTGCTCGTGCAGCCGGTCGACGTCGGTACGCGCCGGATCGGCCAGGATGGCCCCGATGGTGTCCAGATCGAAGTCCAGTTCCCGGTAGAACAGGATGCGCTGCAGCCGGCGCAGGTCATCGCCCGAGTAGAGCCGGTAACCGGCGGCGTTGCGATCGCTCGGCTCCAGCAGACCGATCTCGTCGTAGTGGTGCAGCGTCCGGATCGATATCCCGGCCAACTCGGCGACCACACCCACGGTGTGCTCTTGTGCGTTCATGTCACCACTGTGTGGCCTGACGCCACGTGGGGGTCAAGCCGTACGCAGGGTCTGGAGGGCCGCGGTGATTTCCTTTCGTCGAATACCGGGCACGATGTCGACCGCATGAAATAGACCAGCACGGCATGAATGCCGTGGTAATCGGACAAGCGGACGGCGTTGCCGTCGGGGTCTTCCAGCGCTACAGCGAAAGGATTTCACCTTTTCGGGAACCGGAAATCCCGTTGTCGACGGAGTGGGGCTCTTCCTAGAGTCGCGCCATGACGATCGCATACGTATGGCGGGGCCACTTCGACAACGCGGCGATCAACGCGCTGCACGCGGAGGGCTTCGGCCATGCGCCCATGGAGGACGACTTGTGGGCTCAGGTCAACCGGCACAGCCTCGGGTGGGTCTGCGCCAAGGAGAACGACGAGCTCGTGGGCTTCGTCAACGTGGCATGGGACGGCTCCGTACACGCCTTCGTCCTCGACACCATGGTGGCGGAGCGGTTTCGGCGGCGCGGGGTCGGGAGCGAGCTTGTCGCCGTCGCCGTCGGGCAGGCCCGCGCGGCCGGGTGCGAGTGGCTCCACGTCGACTTCGACGACGACCTGAAGGACTTCTACTTCGGGTCCTGCGGGTTCCGGCCGACACACGCCGGACTCATCGCCCTGTAGCGAGATCAGCTCGGCTCCTGCCCTCCGCGACGGTGTCCACGGATCTCTCCGCCCAGCTGATCGCGGAGTTCGCGGAGGAGGGCTGGAGCGGAGACGACCGCCCACCGGTCGCCGCCGAGGTAGGTTCCGCCGTACGGCTCCGCCTCGTCGAGCCAGGCGTCCTTACCGGCAGGCGCCGCGAAGGTCATGATGGTGTAGCGACCTTGCGGGGACTGGCACACCACTTGACGGAACTCGGCGCTGTGCCCCTGTTCCTGCGGGCGCGGGCATCGAGCCGCCGCGATGATGCGTTCCATGGTCGCCGTAGGACGCGGCCCCGGCCCGGCCTGGTGATGGTCGTGGCCCGCGGCGTCGATCGGCTCAGGGCTCCAGGCCGACGCCAGGACGAAGCCCACGCCCAGCGCGGTCAGGCAGCAGGCGGCGATGATCCGTAGCCGATGCAGTACGTTCGTCACGTTGTACCCGGTGTCTCAGTCGCTTTGTACGTGGGTACGCAGCGGTGCAGGCCAGGGTTCACCTCGGCCACGCTTCTCGCGACAACACCGGCCTCAGCAAAGAGCTCGAACAGCATTCAGAAAGTGCGCCGGAACCAGCCTTCCGTCCGCGGCGACACTCATTAGGCTCGCCACCTGACCCTGGACGAGATACGAAGGGCTGAATGCCATGTCACACCCGACCACGGTGGGACGCACGCGACGTGCGGCCGGCTGCGTTCTGCTGGCCCCGCTCACCGCACTGGCCGTGGCCGGATGCGGCAGCGATCCCGGCGAGGGCACAGAAAGCGTCAAGCCCTCATTCTCGCCCGCCTCCGCCTCCGCCTCCGCCTCTGCCTCTGCCCCGGCTCCCGCCTCCGCCTCTGCCCCCGCCTCGAGCCCGTCGCACGCCACGCTCGCCCCGTCCCCGGCAGTTACAGACGCTGCCGAGAGTGATCCCGAGGCATGCGCCGACGGGAACTGCGAGATTGTGGTGTCCGAACCGGTGACGATCCGCTTCGACAGCCCTGACGGCCCCGTGAAGCTGTCCCTGACCAAGGTCCGCGAGAACGAGGTCGGCTACCTGGTGACCTCGGGGAGCAACCAGACGAGCGGCGACACGAGTGGCGATGGCAGCAGCTGCGTCGCCGTCTTCTCCGGCAGCGGCAGCAGGAGTGCGTGCGGCATGGTCGTGCGGAAGCCTCCGGCCAGGAAGGACGGGGCAGTCGTCCTGCAGGTGGTGGCACAGGCGGACGGCACCGCGATCCTTCGGCTCGTCTCGGGCTGACGACCCGGCCCGATCTCCAGGACGCTCCGGTGTACTCCCGCGAGGACAGGGGGGCTGTGGCCGGCGCCGGGTCGGCAGCACTGTGGCGCGGAGGCCGTGGGCCGCCGCGCCACAGGTGTTCGGAGGTCAGCCTGCGCTGCAGGAGACCGTCGGCCAGGTGTAGTTGCCGTTGTGCTGGATCGTCACGCCCCAGTTGTTGCCGTTGCCGTTGGGTCTGGCCGTCATGACCTGGCTGCTGGGGTAGCTGGCGCTGACGTTCCACGTCGAGAGGACTCTCGCCGGGGACGGTACGTTCATCGTCACGGTCCAGTTGCTCGAGCCGCTGACCGAGACGGCGAGGTTGTAGCGATCACTCCACTGCTGACCCGCGGACAGCGTCGCGGTGCAGCCATCACCCGGGTTTCCGGGGTCACCGGGGTTTCCCGGGTTGCCGCCGGTGGAGCCGCCCACCGTGATGTTGGAGTTTCCGCTGCTCTGGTATCCCTCCGTTGCCATGATCATGTAGTCATGGCTGCCCAGGCTCATTCCGTTACGGGCCCATGCGTCGAAGTGGTTGCCGGCGGTTATGGTTCCGCCGGTCTTCTTCGACTGCCGGACGCTCCAGTACTGGTTGAAGGTCCTGGTGCCCTCGATGGAGGGGGCGTTGTATCGCGTCGTCTGGTAAATGTCGTACGTGCCGCCATCGCTGGTGACCGTGCCCTTGTACGTTCCGGTGGGCCGATAAGTGCCCCAGTTGTCGACGATGTAATATTCCACGAGTGGGTTTCTCGTCCACCCATAGAGAGTCAGATACGAATTACCGGACGGATTGAAGCTGCCCGAGTAGGTCACGGTCCTGCGCCCGCCGGGGTTCCAGCCCTTACCGGCGACGAAGTTACCGGTGTTTCGCCACGAGGTGCTGTAATTTCCGCCGGACCCCAGTTCCATGGAGACCGTTCCATTGCTGTCGGTCCAGAAGGAATAGAAGTAGCCGTTATTGTTGCCAGTTTGGTTGGACGTTATGGCGGCGTTGGCGATGCCGGGCACCATCGCGAGGACCGCGGCCAGCACCACCGCGCAGGCACGGCCGACGTGCAGCCTGATGCGGCCGCGTCTGCGGCTCTTCGGGTAGGCGGGGGCGTCGTTCATGTGCGTGCTACCTCCTCGAGAAGGCTGGCGGGAGGCCAGGCAGCGTGCTACACCCAGCGGGGCTGTCGGTGGCCGGGGTGACGGCCGGCGGCGTTGCCGGTTGACGACAGGAGGGGCCGGGTCGCGGTGGGTGACCCGGATCGACAGTGGTTGCGGTCTGTCGATGGCGACAGTGTTCGTCTGACCTGTCGGGCTGTCAACGATCCCCGTAAGGTCGCGATCATCTTCCTGTTTTCGGTACGTCTCGAAAACGCATATGACCTGTTCATTGGCCCTTCTTAGCCGAGCAGGTTCGGTGGTGCCAAATGAAACTTTCAGTGATCTTCCGAAACATTCTGTCCGGAGTGCAGCCAGGCCGACCACGTACCTCTCAAGGGCCACACCAGGGACGACAGCGGGACCGAGAGCAGCGGCCGACGGTCGCGGAGGCGGCGGTCCTGAGCGGCCCGTAGGCCGTCGGAGGCGTTCCGGAAGCCCTGCTGGGCGGGGCGTGCGCGGCGGTGAGCGCGCCGTGCCCGGACTAGGCGACGATGGGGCAAACATCAAAATCGTGGTTGAATGACACCTTTGGGTTTTACGGGTTGTTTGGGTTCGAGGAGGTAACTGAGAATATCTGTATGGGTATGTCTGCTTCCGTCTGAGTGCTCACCGAAATGGGGAGTGCCGGATTTCGAGCCGATCTATCCATGAACGGAAGCAAAGCAGTGAACACTGAAAGTCGGCGGTCGCGAACGCCACGCCATGGGCGGTTCGCGACACTAGCTCTCACCGGCGCGATCGCCGGTGTCATGTTCCTTCCACTCGGCCAGGCGGCAGCCGGAGCGAGCGCGGGTTACCCCGCCGTTCAGGCCGGCGGCCCGCCGGCGCCCGCGCCGCGTGTGATCACGCGCCCGGCGCCGAAGCCTGTGGTGGTGCACCACGTCAAGAAGGAGAAGCGGGTCCCGCCTCCTCGGCGGCACTCGCACCGGCGCCACTGGGAGGACATCCAGGTAGACATCCACAACCGCAACGGCAACTTCAACAGGGAGCACCGTAGGAACCGCTTCCACCGGCACCACGACCACTTCAACCACGACTTCCACCACGACTTCAAGCCCGACTTCCACCACGACTTCAAGCCCGACTTCAAGCCCGACATCAAGCCCGACATCAAGCCCGACATCAAGCCCGACCATGAGGTCGAGGAGCCGGCAGCTGACATGCCGTCAAATGACCTGTGGGACAGTGTCAATGGATCATGAGGGCGCCCATCGCTGATACCACGGTCGGCGCAGGGTGAAAATCGCTCGCGCCTTCTGGGGAACAGTGGATGATCTGGCGCGATTGATCGCCGAGATCTGTTTCAGTTGTCGGCATACTTGACTCGCGCAGCCTTCGACGCCCATCGCCGGGAGCGCCCGGCACGCACCACCTGCGAGATCGAGCTGTCGTAGATCCCAGATCTACGACAGCTCGATCATGTCTGGCTCGCATTCCCACACCTCCGCCGCGCTCACCCACCGCGGCCGGGTTCGTCGCGGAGCGCGTCCTCCCAGATAAACATGCACATTATGCATGTATGCGCATCGTGCATCTTGTGTAGCCTGGCTTGCAGACCCAGCCAGCGACGGGCGTACCTGCCCGAGAAGAGGATGTGGTGATGACGGCTTCCGGCCAGCGGTCCGAAACCAGCCCGACCATGGAATCACCCACCGCGATGCGTCGTCTGCTGTCGGCGGACATGGTGGAGCGGGACGGATGCCCGTTCGATCCGCCGCCGGGCGTACGGGAGCGGCGCGGCAAGGGATCGGTGCAGCCGCTGAAGCTGCTCAACGGCGCTTCCGGCTGGCTGGTCACCGGCCTCGATGAGGCCCGCACAGTCCTGAGTGACGTCCGCTTCAGCTCCGACAGAGTGCGTCATCGTGACGCAACCCAACTGCAGGCGCACGAGGTCGAGCAGATGGCCACGACGGCCGCGCCGGAGGTGGAGAGCCGCACCGACGGGATGTTCGTCTTCATGGATCCGCCGGAGCACACGCGTCTGCGGCGGCCGCTGACCGGCTGGTTCACCGTCCGGCGGATGCGCGCGCTGGAGTCACGCATCCGCGAGATCGCCGTGGAGCACATCGAGGCGATGCGGGCCGCTGGCGCCGAGGCCGATCTCGTGCCCGCGTACGCGCTGCCCATTCCCTCGCTGGCGATCTGTGAGCTGCTCGGCGTCGACTACGCCGACCGGGCTGAGTTCCAGGAACGCACCGCCATCGCGCTGAACTCCAACACCAGTGACGACGAACGGGCCCGCGCCGGCCTGGAGCTGTACGGCTTCATCCAGGAGCTGGTGGCGGCCAAGCGGGCCAAGTCGGCCGACGACCTGCTGTCCGGGCTCGTCCACGACGCCGATCCGCCGCTGACCGACGCGCAACTGGTCGACGTGGCGCTCGTGCTGCTCGGCGCCGGTCACGAGACCACCGCCAACATGCTGGGCCTGGGCACGTTCGCGCTGCTGGAAAACCCCGACCAGCTCGCCGCGCTGCGCGCCGACCCCGCTCTCCTGGACAATACGGTCGAGGAGCTGCTGCGCTACCTGTCCATCATTCAGATGGGCGTCAGCCGGGTGGCCACCGAGGACATCACGGTCGCCGGCGTGGAGATCCCCGCAGGTTCCACCATGATCATCGCTACGCCCGAGGTCAACCGCGATCCCCGCCACTGGAGCGACCCCGACCGGCTGGACGTGCGCCGGTCCCGCACCTCGCACCTGGCCTTCGGGCACGGCGTCCACCAGTGTCTGGGCCAGCAGCTGGCCCGGGTGGAGATGCAGGTCGGCCTGGGCGAGCTGTTCACGCGGCTGCCGAACCTCCGCCTCGCCGTACCCGCCGACCAGGTGCCGCTGCGCAACGAGATGCTCATCTTCGGCGTGCACTCCCTGCCCGTAACGTGGGCATGACCAGCCTCGCAGGCTGCGGCTGAGGGCCCTGCCGGGAGCGGCCGAGAGCCCGTCTCGATCGGCTGAGAGCTGGTCTTGATCGGTTCAGGGTCCATCTTGAACGGCTTAGGGCCTGTCGGAAACGGCTCAGGTTTCGGGAACGGGCGAGAGATCGTCGGGGAACGGCTGAGAGCCGGGAAGTCACGCGAGGAGGGTCCACCATGGTCCGGACTGACCCGGGGGTCACCGCCACCCCGGCGGTGACCGGGCGGCGCGAGCGCAAGAAGCTGGCCACCCGCGCCGCCGTGCGTGAGGCGGCGCTGCGTCTGGCGGCACGCCACGGTGTGGAGAACGTCACCATCGACCAGATCGCCACCGAGGCCGACATCGCGGTGCGGACCTTCTTCAACTACTTCTCCAGCAAGGAGGAGGCGGTGGTCGCCACCCTGGCGGCCGGGGCCGAGGCGCTCATCATCGAGTTCCGCGCCCGGCCGCACACCGAGTCGGTGTTGCGGGCGCTGCGTGAAGCGGTGCTCATCGTCATGGATTACGGCGACGCCACCAGGCGCGATCAGATCGACGCGCTACGGCTGATCACTCAGGCGCCCTCGCTGGTGCCCCAGCGGCTGGCCGTGTTCGCCGCCCAGGAGAAGGCGCTCGCCGAAGCCATCGCCGAACGCGTCCACCCGTCTCCGCCCGACGTCGACGGCGTCAGCACCGCCGACGGAGCCGGCCTGCAGCAGTCTCCGGAGTGGCGGGATCGAGCCGCGCCCGATCCCATCTATCCGGCGCTGTGCGCGGCGACGGCGCTGACGGCGTTGCGCGTCGTCCTGGACCGGTGGCTGGATCGCGCCACCGGCACCCGTGACCTCCCATCCATGACCCTCCTGCGGGAGGAGGTCGACGAGGCGCTCGGCGAACTCGCCGCCGGCCTGGACCGTCCAGGGCCGGCCACCGCCCCGTCCCCGACTCCAGCGGATGTCCATGCAGGTGAGGCAGACCTCCGTGCCGACGAAGCGAGCGTCCGTGCGGGCGAGGCTGATGTCCGTGCGGACTAGGCAGGCGTCCGTGCGGACGAATTAGGCATCTGTTCGGCCGAGGCGGATGTCCGTGCGGGCAGAGCGTCCATGGTCGGTGTTTGGTGTCGGATCGGGTGGCCTGGCGTGGCGATCCACCTTTTCAGGGCAAGGCATATCCGTCGTTATTGTTGGCGCTATGTCGCTTCTGCGCCTCGCTGGCCCCTATGACCTCGACTGGATTGTGGCGATGGAGTCCGACCCGGCGGTGGCCGGGTGGCTGGGCCGGACCGGTCGCGACTGGCATGAGCCGGCGCTGGCGGACTCGGCGACCGAGCACCTGGTCACCGCTGACCGGAGCGCGTTCGCCGTCATCGTGCGTGACGGCGACAGCGTGGAGATCCGGCGCGTCGTCGTCGCGCCCGAGCGGCAGGGCGCCGGTCTGGGGCGTCGGGTCCTGGATGAGCTTCTCACCCGCACTTATGCGGCGGGCGCTGCACGAGTCTGGCTCGACGTCAAGGAGGACAACGACCGGGCCCGTGCTCTTTACGACTCATGCGGATTCGTCACTGAGCAGGTCGTGGACGCGGAGGAAGGCGGTTTGGTGATCATGGGTCATCGGGCAGGGGAGCGGGTCATCGGGGTGGGCGTCGTTCTCACCGGGTCTGATGGCAGGATCCTGCTCGGGCGGCGGATCAAGCAGGGGGAGGAGCCTACCTGGTGCCTGCCGGGCGGGGCGGTCGAGCCCGGGGAGTCGTTCGAGGCGGCGGCCGTACGGGAACTGGCTGAGGAGACCGGCATCAGCGATGCGACGGAACCGGTCGTCACCGCGGTGCTGCTTGATCATCCCGGTGGCGGCGTGCGGGTGACCGCGGCGGTGACCATGACCGCCGGCACCACCGAACCGAGAGTGACGGAACCGCGGGTCTTCGCCGACTGGCGCTGGTTTCCCGCCGACCGGCTCCCGGAGCCGCTGTTCCCGGCAACCGCGCAAATCCTCGCCCCGACGGCGGGCGGCCATCCCACGGCGGGCGGCCATTCCACGGCGGGCGGCCATTCCACGGCGGGCGGCCACCCGACCGCGCAGATCCTCGCGCCGACCGCCGGCCGCTACCCGGTCGCGGGCCGGTGACCTTGTCGCTCGGAGCGAAGCGAGGGTCGCGGTGGCCCACTCGGCAAGCTGTACGCCGCCGACTGGGACGGGGCCGTCGCCCGGGCCCGCGCACGCGGCTCCGGCAGCTCGGCCCGCATCACCTCTTCGGCTTGAAGTAGTGCGCGAGCATGTACGCGGTGACCTTCCCGCCGATCTCGGCGCCGCGCACGTCGGCCGTTCGGGTGTGGATGCCGCCCCAGACGCGCGCCTCGATGACCTCGGCGAGCGCATGTGAGAAGCCGCGGAAGTGCCGGGTGGTGCCCGAGTCGGCGCTGAACCCGCTGAAGGCGATGTCGTCCCTGCCGAAGAAGTGCCTCAGCGCCGACATGCTCGCCGCCGTGAAACAGGTGTGCCCGGACGTGAAGTCGGGGTGCGGCGGCGTGACGAGCAACGGCGTCCAGCCTGGATCGGCCTCCGTCTTCGGGTTGCCGTCGCCGCCGGCCAGTTGGATCGCGCTGATCGGCCGCCAGAAGCTCCACGCCGCCTTCTCGTTGTAGCAGGCGATCGTGGCATCGGCCTCGGCCAGATCCACCATCGCGAACATCCGCGCCGTCTGGAGCGTGTTCAGCCGCTGCGTCGTCGCGAGCCGGCGCTTGATCTCCCATTCGACCAGATGCCGGTCATGCCACCAGATCGCGGCCTGCGTCTGGTCGGCCGTCCTGACCGTGCTGGTCGCCGAGCCGATCGTCTTGACCTCGTTGAAGTCCCGGGCGTAGCGGTCGCTGGTGAGCGAGGGCGGCCCGGACGTGCGGAACATGGACGCGCTGGGGATGAGGAACGGTCTCATCTGACCGACCCAGGCCCCGTCGAAGGTGAACCCGGGAGGCGTCGGCCGCCACTGACCGGGCTCGGTGCCGACGGCCCAGGTCTGGCCGCCGAACGCCCCGTCGTTCCGCCGCGCGGCGATCATCGCGGAGGCCGCCTGGGTGCCCACGGTGATCCCGCGCCGCTTCGCGGTGCCGTCGGGGATCGCGGCCAGCGACTCGTCGTACTGGGTTCTCAATCTCGCCTGCTGATCCGGGAACAGCGCGTTCAGCACCCGGAAGCCCGCGGTGGCGACGGCCGCGTCCGTCGACTCGGTGCCGTTGGCGGCCGGTGCTCTGAGGTACGGCTGGTAGGGGGTGCCGGCGATCGCGTTGACCGCGTCGTAAACGGCTCCGTGCACCATAGCGAAGCTGCGTGCCTGCACTTGCGGCTGCTGAGCGGCGACGTCCCAGATCGCCGTCTGGGCGTTTTCGTCCCAGACGACGACGGCATTGGATCGCGTACGCGAATCCGACGCGTACGCGAATGACGACCCGGCCGGTAACCCGGCGATGACCACTCCGGCGACGACCGGCCAAACGGCCTTACGCCGCAGGCCGGCTGCCCAGCTCGTTTCACAGGATTCAACCATGGCGGCAATTTACTATGCCTGTCACATTCGTTACAGTGACCCCACGGCGAAATGCCGTTAATGACGTAACCGAAAATACGAGCCGCGCATGTTCCGGTCATCACCTAAAGAATTGGCGCGGCTGTTTCCGCTGATCGATCGGCGACAGCGCCGCGGTTACCCTGGAGTGTGGACGAAGCGCGCGTGACCCGGCCAGGCCAGCTCCTCTACGTCATCGTCTGCGCCGCGGGGCTCGCCTCCGACGTCGGTCATTTGGTGACCCTGGCCCAGGACGCCGGCTGGACCGTGCAGATCGTCGCCACCCCGTCCGCGCTGGACTTCATCGACGTTCCCGCACTGGAGAAGCAGACCGGCCGGCCCGTCCGCAGCCAGTACCGCAAACCCCATGAGCCCAAGCCACCCCGCGCCGACGCCATCATCTGCGCCCCCGCGACCTACAACACCATCAACAAGTTCGCTCACGGCATCGCCGACACGTACGCGCTCGGCCTGCTCTCCGAAGCACCGGGGCTCGGCATCCCGGTCGTCGTCCTGCCGTTCGTCAACACCGCCCTGGCCGCACGCGTCCCCTTCCAGCGCGGCGTCGACCAACTCCGGGCCGAGGGCGTACGCGTTCTCCTCGGCCCCGGCGAGTACGAGCCCCACCCGCCGAGCGCCGGAGCCGACGACTACCCCTGGGCGCTCGCCCTGGAGAGCCTGCCGGCCCCGGACTGATCAGCGAGCCATGGAGTCAGGCGACCCACGGAGTCAGGCGACCCACGGAGTCAGGCGAGCCATGGAGTCAGGCGGGCCACGTGGTCAGTGGCCGGTGGCGCCGTCGATGCGTTCGCGCAGCAGGTCGGCGTGGCCGTTGTGGCGGGCGTACTCCTGGATCATGACGGAGTAGACCCAGCGCAGCGACATCCTGATCTCGCGCCGCGGATCCATGAACGTCTCCTCCAGCGATCGGCCCGCCACCGTCCGGCGGACCGACTCGATCTCGCGGACGTACGCAGCCAGGTCCGACTCGGCGTCGGCGCCGTCCACCTCGAACTCGGCGTTCAGGTCGTCGTCGGTGCAGTAGAGGTAACCGACCCGCTGCCCGGCGAATCTGGTGCGGAACCAGTCGCGTTCGACCTCGGCCATGTGGCGGACCAGGCCCAGGAGCGACAGTTTCGACGGCTCCACGCAGCGGAGTTTGAGCTGCTCGGCGGTGAGGCCGCCGCACTTCCAGAGCAGGGTCTCGCGGTGTGAGTCGAGCCAGGCGTCCGCGAGCGTGCGCTCGTCGCCCTCCACCGCGGCGAGCTGCTGGCGGGTCAGGGTGATCTCCGGAGCGCGCCAGCTCATGGGGACGTACCCATCGCGTCCAGCAGGACCAGCCAGCTCCGTCCCGGGCAGCGGCGCTCGATCTCGTGGCGCGGCAGCCAGTCGGCGCGCGTGCTCTCCGACGCGGCGGGCGGCCGGGTCGGACGGCCCGGCTCGCCCAGCACGGCCAGGAACATGGCCATGTACGTCAGCGGCGCGTACCGGTAGCCGGCGGGCGGCGGGTCCAGGAGCTCGATGCGCTGCCAGGCGAAGACGGACAGGGCGGCGGCGGGGAGCAGCAGGCCGGTCTCCTCGTGCAGCTCGCGGGCCGCCGCCTCGGCCGCGCCTTCGCCCGGCTCCAGGTGGCCGCCGGGAATGTCCCACCCGCGGCCCTCCCGGTCCACGTGCGTCATGAGGGTCCGGCCGGTGCCGTCCGAGACGAACGCGAACGCCGACGTGGTCTGGCCGGCGGGCGGGAGGGTGCGGGAGAGGATCACGTCCAGCCGGTGCGCCACGGGGATCCAGGACATGGTGCTCGTCGCGATCACTTCGGTCATGGGACATTGTCTCCCGGACGGGTGCCGGGGGAGGATCAGACGATGCCCCGGCTCATGGCCCGGTTGCCCAGATAGAGGCCGATCGCGGCTGTCAGGCAGGCCGCGGCGGTGCCGTACAGGATGGAGGGGTTGGTGAGGTCGCCCGCGAAGAGGGATCGCTGCGCGTCCACGACGTACGTCACCGGGTTGACCAGCCCGACGGCGCGCATCCACCCGGGCGCCGTCTCCAGCGGGAGCAGCACGCCCGACAGGAGCAGCAGAGGGAACATGACCGACTGGGTGACGACGTAGAACATCGTGCCGCCCGGCGCAGACTTGATCGCCAGGACGAACGAGAGCGCGCCCAGGCCGACGCCGAAGACCACCAGCTGGGCCAGGCCGGCCAGGACACCCGCCGGGAACAGCTCGAAGCCCAGCGGAAGCGCCAGCAGGATGATCAGCACCGCCTGCACGAGCAGGGTGAGCACCGCCTTGGCGCTCTTGCCGACCAGCATGGCGGTACGGTTCAGCGGCGTCACCATCATGCGCTCCATCGAACCGCCGATCAGCTCGACCAGCAGCGTGTAGCCGGCGCTCATGGGACCCGTCAGGCACATCATGACGAGGATCCCCGGCACGAACCACTGCCACGACGACCCGACCGCCCCGCCCAGCAGCGACCCGAACAGAAACAGGAACAGCAACGGCTGCCCCATCTCGAAGACGAGCGCGGCCGGGTTGCGCAGAGCCGGCTTGAACTCGCGGGAGAAGACGGTGACGGTGTCACGCAGGAATGTTGTCATCGGTAATGCTTCTCCCGGTAAGAGCGAGGAACACGTCATCGAGCGTGGGGCGGGCGGTCTCGGCACTGGTGACCTTGATGCCGGAGTCCTCCAGAGATCTGAGGTAGCCGGGCAGCGTGGCGGCGGCGTTGGCCACGCGGAGGCGTACGGTCGTGCCCTCCGCGGTCCCCTCGCCGATCCTGGCGGCGGTCTCCGCCTCGGCTTCTGTGCCGGTGGTGACGGTGATGTGGTCGCCGGCCAGATCGTTCTTGAGCTGTGCCGCCGTGCCGTCCGCGATGATCGCGCCGCCGTCGATGATCACCACCCGTTCCGCCATGTTGTCGGCTTCCTCCAGGTAGTGGGTGGTCAGGAACAGCGTCGTGCCGTACGTCTCCCGCAGGCGGAGGATGTGCTCCCAGATCTCGGCCCGGCTCCTCGGGTCGAGACCGGTCGAGGGCTCGTCGAGGAAGAGCAGGCTGGGGCGGTGGATGAGGCCGAGGGCGATGTCCAGGCGGCGGCGCTGCCCGCCGGACAGG
Organism: Nonomuraea cypriaca; assembly: GCF_015645445.1. GTDB lineage: Bacteria > Actinomycetota > Actinomycetes > Streptosporangiales > Streptosporangiaceae > Nonomuraea > Nonomuraea cypriaca. Next base: position 53,105 of record NZ_JADOGI010000021.1, read on the forward strand.
GTGGCGGGCGTGCGCTTGGCCAGCGGCCGCAGGTCGAGCAGGTCGAGCAACTCCTCGGCGCGGGCGGTCGCCTGCCTGGTGCCGAGGCCGTAGCAGCGGCCCTGGGTGATGAGCTCGTCGCGTACGAGGTAGTCCTCTCCTGCGCTGTTGCGCTGGCCGACGTAGCCGATGCGGGCGCGTACGCCCGTCGGGTCGGCGTTCACGTCACGGCCCGCCACCATGGCGGTGCCGGACGTGGGCTTCAGGAGCGTCGTGAGCATGCGCAGGGTGGTGGACTTGCCCGCGCCGTTGGGGCCCAGGAAGGCGACGAGCTGGCCGGTTTCGACGTCGAGGTCGATGCCGCGTACGGCTTCCACCTTCTCCTTTTTGACTTTGAACACTCGGGTCAAGCCCCGGGTGTGGATCATGATCGGTCTCCTCCGGGCATGGCGAAGAAACCCCTGGTCAGGGGCTTGGGTTGAGGATCGGATTCAGTCTGAGCTGCGGAAACCCGATTTGGCAAACGCGAACGTTACGTACACAAAAGCCTCCTACCTGCGGAAACGCCGTTTCCTGCGGTGCGCGGCGAGGTGCTTTTTCCGGCCTCTGAGGTGCTGTTTTCCATGGACTCGCGAGAAAATCTCGCGAGCCGGAAACCGCGGGGGCTGAGGGAAGGGGCGGCATGCTTGTTGTTCTGGTGAACGGGTTGCCCGGCGCGGGCAAGACGACCGTGGCGCGCGGGTTGGGGCGGGCGCTCGGCCTGCCGGTGTTCAGCAAGGACGACCTCAAGGAGACCCTCGCCGACATGCTCGAACGCCCCGGCGGGGTCGGCGAGCGCGAGTGGAGCAGGAGGCTGGGGGCGGCGCCGTTGGGGCTGGGGCCGGTATTTTCGGTTGATACCTCGATATCAGTAGATATCTCAGGACTTGCGGAATTGTGTGAAGCTCCGCAATGATCTCCGGCGTGAAACGTCTGTGGTTATTCGCGGTAATGGCGACACTTGGGATGACCGGGGTCGCCGAGGCGGCCGATGGTGTCGCCGGAGTCGACGTCAGTAACTGGACTGGCGACATCGACTGGCAAAGCGTGGCCTCGGGCGGCGGGAAGTTCGCATTCGTGCAGGCCACCGAGGGTACGGACTACCGCAACCCACGTTTCGACGCCCAGTACGGCGGCGCCGCGACGGCCGGATTGGTGCGCGGCGCATATCACTTCGCGCAACCGCACGAATCCGATGGGATAGCACAGGCCGAGTATTTCGTGCAGAACGGCGGCGACTGGGTCAGCGACGGTCAGACCGTGCCAGGTGTGCTCGATATCGAGAACAACCCGTACAAGGACCAGAACGGCAAGAACGACTGCTACGACCTGTCCGTGGAGGACATGGTCAAGTGGATCAAGGACTTCACCGCCGAGTACCGCCGGCGGACCGGCCGGCACGCGATCATCTACACCACCACGAGCTGGTGGCAGAGCTGCACCGGCGACTCGGTCAAGTTCAAGTCCAACCCGCTCTGGCTGGCCCGCTGGGGCGGCGAGCCGGGTGAGCTGCCGAAGAGCTGGACGCGGCACACGTTCTGGCAGTCCTCGGACAAGGGCACGCTGGCCGGTGGGCAGAACTCGTTCAACGGCTCGGAGTCGCAGCTCAAGGAGCTCGCCAATCCGCCGGCCGAGGTGACGGTGTCGGGGGTGGCCAAGAGCAGGAAGACGTACACGCTGACCGTCTCGAACACGGGCCCGCACCCCGTCGAGAACGTCAAGGTCTCGGGGCGGGCGTACGGCGGGCAGCGGGTGGTCAAGGCGCCCGGCTGCAAGTACAGCGGCACGGCCGTGCTGTGCTCGATCGCGGAGCTGCCACGCGGGAAGAAGGTGACGTTCACGTTCACCACCAAGCCCAAGCCGAAGGGCGGGGTGGGGATGAACTTCACGGTCGGCTCGGTGAAGCTCACCCTCAAAGCCTGATAAGCGGTCTGATAAGGCAGGATAAATCCCGGGGCCCACTGCGGAGGGAACGGGATGAAGCGGCGGTTGGCCGTGACGGCGGCGCTGATCATGCTGCTCGCCACGGCTTCCGTGCCGCTGGCGTCGTACGTGCCGCCGAAGATCGTCAGGCTCGCGTACGAGGCCCAGGGGCGCGGGATCACGTACTCGTGGGGAGGCGGCCACGCGGAGGAGCCGGGGCCGTCCAAGGGCACGTGCAGCGGCTACACGGGCCGGATCAGACCCTGCCCGGCCGCCCGCACGCGCGGGCTCGACTGCTCGGGCCTCACCAGGTGGATCTACGCGCTCGCCCACGGAACGGACGTCCTCGGCCCTGGCAACACCGACGACCATGTACGGAAGATGCGCCGGGTCAGGTCGCCGATGCCCGGTGACCTGGTCTTCTTCGGAAAGATCACGAAAAAGGGTGTCAAAACTCACCATGTAGGCATCTACCTGGGCGGCGGGAAGATGATGAACGCGCCCGAGACCGGAGCCGAGGTCCGCGTCGACCGCATCACGCGGCCGAAGGACTTCGCGGGCTTCTATCGGTACTGACCCCCATTGCCCCCTGGCGTCCCATCAGTACCGAGTCGGTATGGCTGTAACGGGTGTGGCGTGCCGAAAATTGAGAGACCTGACGGCTAATCTGTGCCGCTATGGAAAGACGATGGGTCGGTCTCGACGGATACGAGGTCGTGGGCGTCGTATGTGCCGGGCGACAGGTGCTGCGGGTGCGCAGGCACGGGCGGATGGTCGCCGACTGCACCACCGTGGCGGAGGTGGCCAGGCACGTCGATTTGGCCGACCTGTGCGAGGTGATCCCGTTCCCCGTGCAACGCCCGGTGGAGCCCGCCGCGGCGGCCGGAACGAGTTCGCATCATCGCTGACTGCCGTGTATGGTTACACCTGTCCGCAGCGCCGGACAGGCCCCTATAGCTCAGTCGGCAGAGCGTCTCCATGGTAAGGAGAAGGTCAACGGTTCGATTCCGTTTGGGGGCTCGCATTACTCAGGAAACGCCCGACCCGCGGTTTGCGGAGTCGGGCGTTCGTCGTTGCGGGGCGATGCGCTCGCCGGCCCGATGTCGCTGCTCAGCGGGTCCGCCGGGCCGCTAAACAAGTTGCGACCTTTTTCGAGCTCTGTACGCTTTCTGCCTATCACCTCAATCCCTCACGGAACGGACCACTGCCGTGGCGAAGCTGAACCAGATCCTCGCCGTGGAGAAGGGCGTCAAGGCCAGTAGCCAGCGCGCGGTCACGGACGCCTACCACACCATTCAGAAGGCGCCGCTGCTGTCGGGCCTGTCCCGCACCTACCAGCCGATCGACGACGAGGGCGAGCAGCTGCCTCCTGAGTCCACCCGTGTCCAGGTGAAAGGTGAGCAGGTCCTGGCCGACGTGGCGAAGGCTCTCACGCGGCTGTTCGACGTGACCGCCACCAAGGACTGGGCCAACTGCGCCGCCAAGGCCAACGTGGTCGTCGACGGGGAGGTCCTGCTCGAGGAGGTGCCGGTCACGTTCCTGCTGTTCCTGGAGAAGCAGCTCGCCGACCTGCACACGTTCATCGCGAAGCTGCCGACGCTCGACCCGGCGGAGACGTGGACGCTCGACGACAACGCCGAGGCGTGGCGCGCGGACGCGGTCAAGACCACCCGCACCAAGAAGGTGCCGCGCAACCACGTGCTCGCCGAGGCGACGGACAAGCACCCGGCGCAGGTGCAGGTCTACAACGAGGACATCGTCGTCGGCTACTGGACCAAGGTCGCGTTCTCCGGCGCGCTGCCGGCGCGGCGCGTGAACGAGCTGCTCGCGCGGGTGCAGAAGCTGCAGGACGCCGTCAAGTACGCCCGTGAGGAGGCGAACGGCCACGTCGTGGACGACCAGGAGGTCGGCGCTAGGCTGTTCCGCTACCTACTGGCCTGACCCAGAGACTCCCCGTTGAGCGCGGGGTGCGCGAGAGCGCAAAGCTGAAGCTCAGGCTGAAGCTGACGAACGGCTCAAGTGGAGGTTCGAACCCTTCCCCGGGCACACGGGCCCGGGTAGCCCAAGTGGTAGAGGCGGCCGATCAAGTTCAGATTCTCGCTCTAGGCTCAGCATTGACCGTCGAGCGCCAGATCAACCGAGGACGGGCTGTGATTGTTGAGATGCCGGTTCGAATCCGGCCCGGGGCTCTACGTGCCCCGGTGGCTCAATGGCAGAGCACACATCGTCAGGACTGACCTGTCCTCTTAAACGCCGCTGGCGCCGTACATGGCGGCACCACATCAGGCCCCCCGGCTTGGGTAGTCCGGGGGGCCGCTGCCTGTCTGAACGTCCCGCCCGCCAGGGCCGCCGTCGCCTGCTGCTAGGGTGTGTTCGGTGTGACAGGTCCCGCGTCGGCGGTGCGGCCTTCGGTCGGGCTCCGGCGGTGGCGAGACCCGTCGGCAGGTGGGGCGTTGTTATTGGATTTCGGTTGTCGGGGTTCCTGAGGCATACTGGTAGCACCCCACCCGTTCAGGTGAGTTACGAAGGTGCTCCCCGGGTCGGGTATCCTCTACGGGGCCGGGGTCGTTACCGGCTCAAAGGCGGAGTAGCTCAGTCAGGCAGAGCAAACGGCTCATAATCGTTGTGTCGCCGGTTCAAGTCCGGCCTCCGCTACTGCCCATTCCCAGGTCGTCTGACCTGGGACGGGCGTGTCCATGTCCCAAACGTAGAAAGGCACTCCCAAGTGGCTGCCACAGACGTTAGGCCGAAGATCACGTTGGCCTGCCAGGAGTGCAAGCACCGCAACTACATCACGCGGAAGAACCGGCGCAACGACCCGGATCGGCTTGAGCTGAAGAAGTACTGCCCCAACTGCCGCTGCCACCGCGCGCACCGCGAGACCCGCTAGCGTCTCCAGGCGAACTTCCCCCTGCGTACCGCACAACCGGCGCCCCTTGTTGGGTGCCGGTTTGTCGCGTTTATCCACAGCAACGCCACCTCCGGTCACGGTTGTCACCACCCAGGCGGGTAAGGGGCGCGCGTGGCGGTGGGACGGTGTGGCGGTCAGCGGGCGTCTTCCTGGAGGCCATCAGCCAGGGTCGGCGGGTGGCGGTCCACTCGGCCCCGCCGTAAAAGATGATGATTTCAAAAGCCCGGCACCAGAGAGTCGGCTACCGTTCGGGCAGCGGCCGGACTTGCGAGGGGGCACTGATGGCCTTGAACCGTGACTTCGTCGGCCGGACCTATCCACCCGGCACTCCTTACGAGGTCAGCAGGGTGAAGATCAGGGAGTTCGCGGCGGCGATCGGTGACCACAACCCGCTCTATCGCGACAGGCAGGCCGCCCAGGCCGCCGGCTACCCCGATGTGATCGCGCCGCCCACCTTCCCCATCGTGTTCAGCCTGCAGAGCGGGGGAGAGGCGCTGGTCGACCCCGACCTCGGCCTCAACCTCGCCATGGTGGTCCACGGCGAGCAGCGCTTCGAGTACACGCGCCCGATCCACGCCGGCGACGAGCTGGTCACCACGGCGACGATCACCGACATCAGGACGGCGGGACGCAACGAGCTGCTGACCGTGCGCAGCGACGTGACGACGGTGGACGGCGAGCCGGTGTGCGTCACCTACAACACGATCGTCGAGCGCGGAGGCGCCGTCTGATGGCCGCCACGGTGAAGTACGACGACGTCGAGGTCGGGCAGGAGATCCCCGCCGTGGACTACGACGTGCGCAGGGTCAACCTGGTGATGTACGCGGGTGCTTCCGGCGACTTCAACCAGATTCACTGGAACGAGCGGTTCGCCAAGATGGTCGGGTTGCCCGATGTGATCGCGCACGGGATGTTCACGATGGCGCAGGCCGGGCGGTTCGTCACGGACTGGGCGGGGGATCCCGGTGCGGTGGTGGACTTGGGGGTACGGTTCTCGTCGATGGTGATCGTTCCCGATGACGATCAGGGCGCCACGGTCACGGTCAGCGGGGTCGTGGAGGAGAAGCTCGAGGACAATCGGGTGGTCATCGGCCTGACCGCCAGGTCGGGCGACGCTCAGGTCCTCTCCAAGGCACGCGCGATCGTGCGACTGACCTGATCGTCCCAGCGTGGGATGGTACGGCGGGCGCGTCGCGGGTAGCGCGGTTCGGTATGAGTGATGTTGTGCCACGGTTCTGGCCCACGGTGCGATCGATTCCCGTTTCGTCCGTGACGGATGCCAAGCCTCCCGGACACCTGCGACCAGCACGCATCGAGCAGGTCGCGGGCGGCACCGGCACCGGCAGGGACACGACGGGCGGCGGCCGGCACGGTGCGGCGACCGGTGTGGGCACGGCGGGAGCCAAGACGGCAGGGAAACGCCCTGGCGGTGCGCACGCCCGGCTCAATCCCGCCGCCGAGCTGGGCTTCTCCGGAGACCCGGGGCAGCACGGCGACTCGGGCGACGAGATCCTGCACGCCCAGCGCGTCTGGGACGGGGCCCTGGCGACCAGCCGCGTCGACGAACTGGGCCTCAACATCGAACGGCAACGGCTGGAGACCAAGGACATCACCGCCTCCGTGGGCCTGCTGATCGACGGCTGGCCCGAGGACGTGCGCATGTGTGTTCAGTCGGTCCTCGACCACACCGGCGCGAAGATGCTCGCCATCGACCTCGGGAACGTCGACGGCACGGGAAACGTCATCCAGGAGCTGGCGGACACCCATCCGGACCGGATCACGCTCTGGCGCGTGGCAGAGAAACCGCACTGGCGCGGTGGCACGGCGACCTGGGGCGAGTGCCGTACGAAGCTGTTGCGGCTCGACGACTCCGACGTGCACGTGCTGATGGAGACGTACGTCGTGTTGTCGGGCGACGCGCTGATCCCGCTGCTCGCGGCGGTCGCGGAAGGGGCGGTGGCCGCCGGGTGGCATGGCGTGACCCTGCCGGACGACGGCACGTACTGGCGTGAGGCGGGTCCTGGCAGGGTGCGCGCGCTGACCGGCGAGTTCATGGCGGTACGCAGGTCGGCGGCGCTCGGCGCGCTGCCGGAGCACGCCAACTACGGCGGCAACGCCGATCTGGCGCTCTCGCTCGGCCTGCGCGGTGAGCTGGTCGTGCCCGCAGGGCGATTGCCGTTGCGGCGGCTGGGCCCGCATGACGTTCCCGGCGACTACCGGGACCGGGAGTCCCGGCGCAACTTCGACGGAGTGCTGCGCATGCTCTCCGCCTGACGAGCGGGGTGCGGCGGATGTCCGTGTGATGGGCGGTGGGGTGCTTCGTGCTGGGTTCGCCTCATAAGCTAGGTGCTCATGGAGATGCTCGCGCCGTACACCACGCTGCGCCTGGGCGGGCCTGCCCGCGACTTCGCCGAGGCGACCACGGCGGAGCAACTGGTGTCGCTGACAGCCGAGGCCGACAGGAACGCGGTGCCCACGCTGGTGCTCGGCGGTGGCAGTAACGTCGTGGTGTCGGACGAGGGGTTCGACGGGCTGGTCATCAAGGTGGCGACCCGTGGCGTGTCCGTCTCGCGCGACGGCGAGCAGGTGGTGGTCACGGTCGAGGCGGGCGAGGACTGGGATCCCCTGGTCGCCCGCGCGGTGGCCGAAGGCTGGTCGGGCATCGAGTGCATGTCCGGCATTCCCGGACTGGTCGGCTCGACGCCCATCCAGAACGTCGGCGCCTACGGGCAGGAGGTCGCCCAGACCATCAGGTGCGTGCGCGCGTACGACCGTCTCACCAGGCAGGTGGTGGACCTGGAGGCACGGCAGTGCGGGTTCTCCTACCGGGACAGCGTCTTCAAGCGCGATCTGGCGCGGCACGTGGTGCTGGCCGTGACGTACGCGCTCGACGTCTCGCCGATGTCCGGGCCGGTGACGTACGACGAGTTGGCCGCGCGGCTGCGGGTCGAGCCCGGCGGGCGGGCGGCACTGGAGGAGGCTCGTGAGGCCGTTCTGGGGCTGCGGCGCGGCAAGGGCATGGTCCTCGACCCGGCCGATCCCGACACGCGTAGCGCCGGGTCGTTCTTCACCAATCCGGTGTTGTCGAAGGAGCAGGCGGAGGATCTGGGGGTCAGGGCTCCAGGGCATCCGCGGTGGGACATGCCGGACGGATCGGTCAAGGTGCCCGCGGCCTGGCTGATCGAGCAGGCGGGCTTCCCGAAGGGGTACGAACGCGGGCCCGTACGCATCTCCACCAAGCACACCCTGGCGCTGACCAACCCCACCGAGGCCGCGACCACCGCGGACCTGCTCGCGCTGGCCGTCGAGGTCAGGGACGGGGTGCGGGAGAAGTTCGGGGTCACTCTGGTCAACGAGCCCGTGATGGTCGGCTGCTCCCTCGGGGAATAGGCGCCCGATCCGGCCTGTTATGGTGAATTGAATACCGAAGGGGAGTAGTCCCAATCGCGTGATCGACACACTGGCGCGTTCTCGCGCCCGGTCACGTGGGCCTTCACGGGCGGACGAGACCTTCGGCCTGGCATGTCGACAAGACGCTGCCGGGCCGAAGCCGTGCCCGAATCTCCCCGGGTCCCCCGCTTCCGGCTCGGCCGCGCGCGAGCGGAAGAGGACCGTTGGAAGCGTTCTGGATCAGTCTCGTCGCTATTTTCGTGGCCGAACTCGGCGACAAGAGCCAGCTCATGGCGATGACGTTCGCGACCCGTTTCAAGATGTGGCCCGTGCTCGCGGGCATCACGATCGCGACGACCGTCGTCCATCTGCTCAGTGTGGCGGTGGGCGGCCTCCTCGGGGACGCGCTGCCGACGACGGCCATCTCGGTGGTGGCCGGCCTGGCCTTCCTCGGGTTCGCCGCGTGGGCGTTGCGCGGTGACGAGCTCAGCGAGGAGGAGTCGCGCAAGGCCCAGCGCGCCGTCAAGAGCGCCCTGGTCGCGGTGACCGTGGCGTTCTTCCTGAGCGAACTGGGCGACAAGACGATGCTGGCCACGATCACGCTGGCGACGCAGCACGGCTGGGTCGGCACGTGGATCGGCTCGACGGTCGGCATGGTCGCGGCGGACGCGCTGGCCATCCTGGTCGGGCGGCTGCTGGGCCGGCACCTGCCGGAGAAGGTCATCCGGTACGGCGCCGCGGCGGCGTTCGCCGTCTTCGGTGTCGTACTGCTGGTGGAAGCGCTCCTCTAAAGGAGTGAGAGCCGGTGGGCGGCCGCCGCGGCTTCGCCGCGGGTGGTGGCGCCGAGCTTGGCCAGGATGTTCGAGACGTGCACGCTCACCGTCTTGGCCGAGATGAACAGCTCGGCCGCGATGTCCCTGTTCGTCTTCCCGAGCGTGACCAGCCGCAGCACCTCCAGCTCGCGCGGCGTCAGCAACTCCGACGGCTCCTGCTGCACGCCACCCACCCGCCGCGACAAGGTCTCGATCGCGTCGATCAGCGGGGTGGCCCGCAACGCCTGAGCCAGCGGCATAGCCACCTTCAGCCGGGCCGCCGCCCCCTCACGGTCGCCGCCGCGCGCGGCGGCCGTGGCGGCCCGCAGCAGGGCGTTGGCCTGGCCGTGCGGACGCTTGAGCCGCTCCCAGGCGGCCGCCGCGGCGTCGAAGTCCCCCGAGTACGCCAGCCGGTACGCCTCCGCGACCGGCCCGATGACCGACAGCTCACCGGCCACCCCGGCGGCCTGCTCCCGGATCGCCGCGACCCGCTCAGGCTCGGTGGCCTCGGCGGCGTCGCAGACCACGCGGAGCAGGGCCAGCAGCCGCCAGCCCAGCATCGCCTTGCTCGACTGCCTGGGCCGCGCGAGCACGTGCTCGGCCACCTCCACCGCGGCGCCCGGCTCGCCCCTGAGCAGGTGCCAGCAGATCAGCAGCCGCGCGTTGCAGGTGACGTCCTGGACGAACTCCTCCTCCGGGCGGCCCTTGAACAGCCCGATCTCCGACAGGATGCCCTCGGCCACCTCCACCTCGCCTCTGGCCAGCGCGATGTCGGCGCGCAGGCGCAGCAGGGCGTAGCGGGTGCGCAGGACGGGCCCGTGGCCGAGCGCGCCCTCGACGATCTCGATGGCCTCGTCCCAGCGGCCGATCGACTCCAGCGCCTCGGCCCAGTTGTTCTTGATGAACAGGCCGCTGCCGCGGAGCCGGCCGTACTTCTTGGACAGCCGCCAGCCGTCCTCCGACAAGCTCAGGGCCTCGTCCTCGCGACCCATGTCGATCAGCGCGTCGATGTTGTTGCTGATCGCCCTCGTGATCACGCGGCCGGACCTCTCCTGCAGCCCGATCTCCAGCGCCTGCTCGTTGACGGTGATCGCGGACTCCAGCTCGCCGCTGATCGAGTGACCGAGGGCCAGGTTCATCAGCAGGTCGGCTTCGAGGTGGCGGTCGCCGTGCTCCCTGACCAGGCGCAGGCCCTCGGCGACGAGCTCGCTCGCCTCGGCGATCTCACCGCGCAGCATGAGGTGGCGGCTCAGCGGCGCGACGACCTCCGCCCGGTCGACGCCGTCGGCGGGGACGAGCCGCAGCGCGTGCCTGAGGTCGTCGATCACGCCGAGCTGGCCCTTGGCGTTCTTGAACGCCGCCCGGCGCGCGATGAGCTGGGCCACCCGCCCAGGCTCCCGCGTCTCGTCCAGCTCCGCCAGGGCGGCCTTGACGAACTTCAGGCTCTTGTCCACGTCCCCGCCCGCGTTCGCGGCCACCGCGGCCCGTTCGAGTACGGCGGTCTGGTCGGCGCCGATGAGCTCGCCGGCGTCGGGGACCCGGTCCCAGAGCATGAGGACGCGTTCGAGCAGCGGGACGGCCTCGGTGTAGGCGAACGCCTTGTACGACTTGCCGGCCGCCTCCCAGGCGGAGATCAGCGCCCACTGGTCGTTGCGGGCGCCGTACCAGTGGTGTGCCAGCTCGACGGCGGCGCGGCCGGGCGGGACGAGCCCGCGGTCCTTGGAGATCTCCTCGGCGAAGCGGGCGTGCAGCCGCTGGTGCTCGCCGGGCAGCAACTCGTCGTGTACGGCCTCGCGGATCAGCGCGTGCCTGAAGACGTAGGCGCGGTTGTCGGCGATCTGCAGCACGTTGCCCGCGATGGCGGGGCGCAGCGCGCTCTCCAGCTCGACGTCGGACAGGCCGCTCACGGCGGCCAGCAGCGCGTGGCCGACCCGGATGCCGCCGGCGGCGGCGATGCGCAGCACGCGCTGCGTCTCCTCCGGGAGGCGCTCGACCGAGGCGAGGATGAGGTCCTGGATGGAGTCGGGGAACGTGCACTCCGCGCCGCCCTCCAGCAGCGCCTCGACGAACAGCGGGATGCCCTCGCTGCTCTCGTAGACCTTCTGGACCCTGGCGTATTCGGGAACCTTGCCGAGGATCCCGGCCATCTGCTGGGCGACCTCGTCCCGCGACAGGCGGGGCAGGTCGAGCCGGTGCACGCCGTTGACCCGGCCCAGCTCGGCCAGCACCGGCCTGAGCGGGTGCTGGCGGTGCAGGTCGTCGGAGCGGTAGGTCATGACGATCAGGACCTGCGGGGCGTGCAGGTTGCGGCTGAGGAAGGCGATGAGGTCACGGCTCGACCGGTCGGCCCAGTGGATGTCCTCGATGAGGAGGATGGTGGGGCGGAGCTCGGAGAGGCGTTCGAGGAGGGTGAGGAACTGCTCGAAGAGCCGGGCGCGGCCGGTGTCGGTCTCGCCGTCGCCGTTGGGCTCGCCGAACTCGGGCAGCAGCCGCGCGAGGTCGCGCTCGGCGCCGTCCGGCAGCAGCCCGGCGACCGCGGCGGGGCCCTGCTCCCTGACGAGCTGCCGCAGCGCGGCGGTGAACGGCGCGTAGGCCAGGCCCTCCGTGGACAGCTCCACGCAGCCGCCGAACAGGACGTGTGCGCCGTCGGCGGCGTGCTGCTCGGCGAAGCGCTGCACCAGCCTGCTCTTGCCGACCCCCGCCTCGCCCCCGAGCAGGACGGCTGTCACGTTGCCTTTGCGCGCCTCTTCGAAGCTCTCCGAGAGGGCCACCAGCTCCTCTTGCCGGCCCACGAAAATGGGACTGACAGAACGTCCACGCACATCGTTCAGCATGTCATGCCTCACTGATTGCTTTCGACGTGATTTCTGGTGGTATCCCAGATCAAGGTGGTACGGAAGCCCGGCCGCGAGGGTGGTTGCGGCCGGGCTCTCGTGCGGCGATCATGCGGAACGGCGCTTGCCGAACAGCGAGCGGCGCTCGGACTTGTTTCCCTTCATCGCCTCGCGTACGCGGCGGTGCTCGGCGGCGGCCTTGCGCAGCTCGCTCGCGTGGTTCTTCATGAGCTCGTATTCGATCTCGGGATTCACGGTGTCTCCTGCGGTTTCGTGCTTCTTCCTTGACACCTTCAAGACTGGGTCTAAGGCCCTGTCCGCCACATCGGGTGGATGCCTTATCTCTGGCACCGGCGTACCTACTTCCGGGCGTGCGAACGCCTAGGGCATGCCTACGACCAGGCCCCGAACGCCCTAAGGTGGTCCGGTTTGGAGGTAGCGGCCCTGGTCGGCGATGCTGTGAGGGTGTCAACTCTGACTACCTCGCTCGCGGACGTCGCCTCCTCCGACGCGACATTGCGAGCATTCCTGCACGGCCTGCCCGGTATCGACCGGGTCGGCGCGGACCAGCGGGCGGCGCTTCTCGGCACCCGTTCGATCAAGACGACAGCCAAGGCCCAGGCCATCGACCTGGCCATCTCCATGGTCGACCTGACCACTCTGGAAGGGGCCGACACGGCGGGCAAGGTGCGGGCGATGTGCACCAAGGCCATGCACCCGGGCGGCGGCGCCCCCAAGGTGGCGGCCGTCTGCGTCTATCCCGACCTGGTCGAGGTGGCGGCCGCGGCCGTACGCGGCTCGGGCGTCAAGGTGGCCTCGGTGGCGACCGCGTTCCCGAGTGGCCGCACCTCGCTCGAGGTGAAGGTGAGCGACACCGCGCTCGCGGTGGCGGCCGGCGCCGACGAGGTCGACATGGTGATCGACCGGGGGGCGTTCCTGTCCGGGCACTACATGAAGGTGTTCGAGCAGATCGTCGCGGTGAAGGCGGCCTGTGGTCCCGCGCATCTGAAGGTGATCCTGGAGACGGGCGAGCTGTCCACCTACGACAACGTGCGGCGGGCGTCCTGGCTGGCGATGCTGGCCGGCGCCGACTTCATCAAGACCTCCACGGGCAAGGTGTCCCCCGCGGCCACGCCGCCCGTCACGCTCGTCATGCTGGAGGCCGTGCGCGACTTCCGCGCCGCCACCGGCCGCCAGGTGGGGGTCAAGCCCGCGGGCGGCATCCGTACCACCAAGGACGCGATCAAGAACCTGGTGCTGGTCAACGAGACGGCGGGCGACGACTGGCTGTCCCCCGACTGGTTCCGGCTGGGCGCCTCTTCGCTGCTCAACGACCTGCTGATGCAGCGCCAGAAGCTGGCCACCGGACGATACGCCGGTCCCGACTACTTCACCCTGGACTGATGATGGCGATCTTCGAGTACGCACCCGCGCCCGAGTCGCGCGACGTCGTCGACATCAAGCCGTCGTACGGGCTGTTCGTCAACGGTGAGTTCGTGGACGGCTCCGGCGCCCCCTTCAAGACGATCAATCCGGCGACGGAGGAGACGCTGGCCGAGGTCGCCACGGCCTCCGCCGACGACGTGGACCGGGCCGTGCAGGCGGCGCGGAAGGCGTTCGGCGTCTGGAGCGCCCTGCCAGGGGCCGAGCGCGCCAAATATCTCTTCAGGATCGCCAGGATCATCCAGGAACGGGCTCGCGAGCTGGCCGTGCTGGAGTCGCTGGACAACGGCAAGCCGATCCGCGAGTCACGCGACGTGGACCTGCCGCTGGTCGCCGCCCACTTCTTCTACTACGCGGGCTGGGCGGACAAGCTCGCCTACGCCGGCTTCGGCGACCGGCCGCTGGGCGTGGCCGGGCAGGTCATCCCGTGGAACTTCCCGCTGCTCATGCTGGCCTGGAAGATCGCGCCCGCGCTGGCCTGCGGCAACACCGTCGTGCTCAAGCCGGCCGAGACGACACCGCTGACGGCGCTGCTCTTCGCCGACATCTGCCGGCAGGCCGACCTGCCGCCCGGCGTGGTCAACATCGTCACCGGGGCGGGCGAGACCGGCGCGGCCGTGGTCGCCCATCCCGACGTGAACAAGGTGGCCTTCACCGGCTCCACCGAGGTCGGGCGGATCATCGCGCGCACCGTGGCGGGCACAGACAAGAAGCTGACGCTGGAGCTCGGTGGCAAGGCGGCGAACATCGTGTTCGAGGATGCCGCCATCGACCAGGCCGTCGAGGGCATCGTCAACGGGATCTTCTTCAACCAGGGGCACGTCTGCTGCGCCGGATCGCGGCTGCTGGTGCAGGAGTCCGTACACGACGAGCTGCTGGAGTCGCTCAAGCGCCGGCTCGGCACGCTGCGGCTGGGTGACCCCCTGGACAAGAACACCGACATCGGCGCGATCAACTCCGCCGAGCAGCTCGCGAAGATCCGTTCGCTGAGCGAGCTCGGGGAGAGTGAGGGCGCACGGCGCTGGTCGCCCGCGTGCGAGCTGCCCGAGCGCGGGTTCTGGTTCCCGCCGACCCTGTTCACCGGGGTCGCGCAGTCGCACAGCATCGCGCGTGACGAGATCTTCGGCCCGGTGCTGTCCGTGCTGACCTTCCGCACCCCGGCCGAGGCCGTGGAGAAGGCCAACAACACGCCGTACGGGCTGTCGGCCGGCATCTGGACCGAGAAGGGCTCGCGCATCCTGTGGATGGCCGACCGGCTCCGCGCCGGCGTCGTCTGGGCCAACACGTTCAACAAGTTCGACCCCACCTCGCCCTTCGGCGGCTACAAGGAATCGGGGTACGGCCGCGAGGGCGGGTTGCTCGGACTGGAGGCATACCTCGATGTGTGAGCATGGGCTGCTCGGGCTGGAGGCGTACCTCGATGTGTGAGTACATCCGTGGCTGGCGGGGCCGCCGTGGCGAGCGGCGCGCGCAGGCCACTCGCGGTCACGCCTACGCCAGGGCCGGGCGTCCCGTACGCACCGGCTGGTACGCCCACCGCTGCGGCGTGAGCCGGTGCGGGCAGGTCTTCGTGCCGGTCCAGATGTCGCAGGAGTCAACGTGGAGGGGCCGGGGCGATGAGTAGGTTGTCCGTCAGAAAGACCTACAAGCTGTACATCGGAGGGGCGTTCCCGCGCTCGGAGAGTGGAAGGTCCTACCCCGTGACCTCGGCCAAGGGCGAGTTCATCGCCAACGCCTCGCGGGCCTCGCGCAAGGACGCCCGCGACGCCGTGGTGGCCGCGCGCAAGGCGTTCCCCGGCTGGTCGGGCGCGACGCCGTACAACCGGGGACAGGTCCTCTACCGCGTCGCCGAGATGCTGGAGGGCCGCCGCGGGCAGTTCGCCGAGGAGCTGGGCGGCGGCAAGCGGGCGGCGCTCGAGCGGGTGGACGCCACCGTGGACCGGCTGGTCTGGTACGCGGGGTGGTCGGACAAGATCGCCGCGGTACGCGGGGCGGCCAATCCGGTGGCGGGACCCTACTTCAACCTGTCCTCGCCCGAGCCGACCGGCGTGGTGGCCGTGGTGGCACCCGCCGATCCGCTGCTCGGACTGGTGTCCGTGGTCGCGCCGGTGATCGTGACCGGCAACACCTGCGTCGTGGTCGCCTCCGAGCCTTCGCCGCTCGCCTCCATCACGCTGGCCGAGGTCCTCGCCACCTCGGACCTGCCTGGCGGCGTCGTCAACGTGCTCACCGGGCGGCAGGCCGAGCTCGCTCCCTGGCTGGCAGCCCACATGGACGTCAACGGCATCGACCTGACCGGGGTCGAGGACGCCGACCTGGCGCTGCGCTGTGAGCAGGAGGCGGCGGAGAACCTGAAGCGCGTGCTGCGCCCGGCCGGCGAGGACTGGGCGGCCGATCCGGGGACCGGCCGGATGACGCGGTTCATGGAGACCAAGACCGTCTGGCATCCGGTCGGCATCTGAGCAACTCAGGCCGGCGGAACGGCGTGGCCCAGCCGGAAGAGGTGCGCGGGGTCCCACTGGGACTTGAGGGCGGTCAGGCGCCGGTAGTCCTCAGGCTCGTAGGCCTTGCGCACCTCTTCCTGGGTGGCGTTCTCGCCGTACAGGAAGTTGAGCGCCCGGCCGCCCGTGGACCACGTCTCCAGCGCCCGCCTGACCTTCTCGTGCGCGAGCCGCGGCGTACGCGTCTCCGTGCCGGGGGCCAGACCGGGGGACAGCACGCCCACGAGATACTGTGCGTCCCTGTTGCCCACCGAGTTGGGGGAGCCCTGCGGCTTCGACAGCGCGCCGCCGAGGTGGCGGATCTCGACCACCCGGCCGGGCACGTCTAGCAGCGGGTCCACTGCCGCCGGCGGCAGTTCGCGCAGCAGGTCGTGCGTCGCGAAGAACCCGGCGGGGCCCTTGGGATCGTTGTGGATGGCGCCGGAAGCGGTGTAGGGGAGCTCGCCCACCGTGTCCACCAGCCGTGGGCCGATCGCGCGCAGGGGACGCAGCAACGCCTCGCCCTCCTCGCTCTCCCCGGTGAAGGAGACGCGCACGTGGGCGACCGTGCGGCCGCGGAACGGGGCGGGCGCCTGCGGAAGGTCGGGGAAGGGGATGATCGCGACCGAGGACGTCATCTCGTCCGGCAGCGCGCGCGTCCAGTCCGACCAGGTACGCAGGGTGTCTCCCACGAGACCGGCGTCGAAGTAGAGCCCGCCGCCGTACAACCGCTCGACCGGGACGAGGCCGATCTCCAGCGCGGTCACCACGCCGAAGTTGCCCCGGCCGCCCACCAGGGCCCAGAACAGGTCGGGGTCGCCGTCGGGGGTGACGTGCCGCGCCCGCGCGTCGGCGGTGACCACGTCGATGGCCCGCACCTGGTCGGCCGCGTAGCCGTGGCGCCTGGCCATGAGGCCGATGCCGCCGCCCAGCGTGTACGACACCGCCCCCACGTGCGGGGACGAGCCGGACAAGGGGGCCAGACCGTGACGGGCCGCCTCCTCGATGACCTGCTGCCACCGAACGCCCGCCTCGATCCTGGCGGTGCCTGCGGCGGGGTCGACGGTGACGGCGTCCATCCGGCCGGTGGTGATCAGCAGGCCGCCGGAGGTTGTGACCGGCAGGCCGTGGCCGGTGTTCTGAACGGTGACCGGCAGGCCGTCCGCGGCGGCGCGGGCCACGGCCCGCCTGACGTCGCCGGCGGTCGTGGCGGGAACGATGAGGTCGGGTTCGTGCGGGGCGAGGAGTTGGTATCCGGTGCGCTCGGCGTCGTATTCAGGGTCGGTTCTGCGAATCATGGCTTCCATAGGATTCCAGGATGCGGAGCCTGAAGCCATAAGTCCAAGAGATAGATCGTATGCCGATCAGAAGCGCTAGTTATAGCCGGGTGGCCGGACCGGAGGGTGGGCCGACTGGAGTTGCGCGGCCAGGCCCAGGAGATGAGGCTCCCCGCCGGGCGGGGCGACGATCTGCACGCCGATGGGCAGCGCGCTGGAGTGCGTGGCCAGGGGGACGGTGATCGCGGGCCAGCCGCACATGTTCCAGGCGCTCGTCGCGGGGGCGAACCTGACATTGGCCACCAGGCTCCGCAGGAAGCCGCGATCGCCCCGGCGCCCGGCCGCGGGCGGGACGGTGGCCAGGGCGGGCATGATCAGGGCGTCGGCGTTGCCGAACCACTGGTCGGCCCCGTACGCCCGCCAGCGCTCGCGGCCCTGTGCGCCGGTCAGCCCCATCGCGGCCAGTGTCCGGCCGGCGCGGGCGAGCGCGCGGCTGCGGCGCTGGAGCGACCCCCGGTCCAAGGGCTCGGCGGACGTCGCGGCGTTGGTCAGCCAGGTGGCGATCGTGGCGGCGCCGAGCGAGGTGGGCAGCCTGCGGCCGTGCTCGACGATCGTGTGCCCGGCCACGCGTAGCGTCTCGGCCGCCGCGCGGACCGCGGCCTGGAACTCCCTGTCCATCGGCAGGCCAGGCGGCAGCGGCTGAGGGGCGTACGCCACCCGCAGGTCGAACGGCTCCTGGCTCTCGTTCGGCGGATGCGGCTCCCACACCTCGTCGTCGTCGCTCCACACCGAGCGCAGCATGGGCGGGCGCGGGTCCACCCGCCGGCCGGACCGCCACGCCTGCACCAGCGTCGGGTCGCCGGCCAGCACGGACAGCGCGAGCGCCAGATCGGCCGCGGTCGTGGCCAGGGGGCCGTTCTCGGTCAGTCCGCCCCAGTCGTTCACCATCGGAGGGACGACGCCGGTCCCCGGCTTGACGGCCAGCACGCCGCAGCAGGCCGCCGGGATGCGCAACGAGCCCATCCCGTCGTTGCCGAGCGCGATCGGCACCATGCCCGCCGCCACCGCCGCGGCGCTGCCCGACGACGAGCCGCCGGCCGTCCGCGACGGGCTCCACGGGTTGCGTACGATGCCGAAAGGGCTGTCGTCGAACGCGGCCAGCCCCAGCTCGGGCAGGTTGGTCACGCCCACGATCACCGCGCCGGCCGCGCGCAGGCGCGCGACCGTCTCGTGGTCCGCGGGCGCGGGGGAGTCCGGCGTGGCCGTCGAGCCGCAGCGCATGGACTCGCCCGCCACCTCCAGGTTGTCCTTCACCGCCACGGGCACTCCCGCGAGCGGCAGCTCCGCCAGGTCGCGGCGTTTCCCCAGCGCCGTGGCCTCGTCCACCGACTGCTCTCTGACCAGCCGGAACGCCCCTACCCGGGAATCCCGCTGCGAGATGGTGTGAAGGTGCTCCTCGACGACGGTCGTGGCCGTGACATCGCCGTTCCGGACGGCGGTCGCGATCTCGGTAGCGGTCCTGCCTGCCCACAACATGCCTTGAGTGTGCAGCTTTTCGCTCGTTGTTGCGAGCTGGTGTGATCAACCCGTGAGCGGACCGTCACCTGCCGTCCGTCGGCGTTCCGCCGCTTATGACCGGAGCCACACGCGCAGCGGGCCGATCGTGGTGAAGCCGTGCGCCACGGCGGGCTCAGGGTCGGTCTCGTAGCCGGCCAGCGGGCGGCCGGGGAACAGCTTGGCCGCCATGGTGAGACTGCCCGACCAGGCGGCGTCGATGAGCGTGTCGACGGCGTACACGTTGGAGATGCCGGCCACCTGGTCGCTCGCGTTTAGCACCGAACCGCAGATGATGTCGCCACCGATCCTGCCCGCCAGCACGACCGCCTCGTCCAGCAGCTTGGGCAGGAACAGGTCTGTCACCTCTCCGCCGAAGCACGCCTGCTCCCATTCGCGCAGGGTGGCCGCGTCCCCCACGACCTCCCACGCGACGTCGGTGTCCGCCAGGCTTCGCGGGGCCGGGTGGTAGATCCACTGGGCCTCGAACAGCACGTCGAAGTCCGGCAGGTCGAGCGTGGCGAAGCTGTCCTTGACCGAGGCGCCGGGACCGGCGTCGATGTGGCCGAGCACGTCGTCCACGGTCGCCTCGGGCGTCAGGGTGACGGCGTCCGGATAGTACAGCGGGGTCCTGCCGGTGCTGGTCCAGGCCTGGCCGCCGAACGTGCCCGGCGAGCCGTGCGCGCGGCACATCATGTCGCACCAGTCGGCGTTGTTGCGGGCTGCGGCCGCCACATGCGTCATGTACGGCTCCTGTTGGTACGGCGGGTGGGGGGTGCGCTGAGTGGGTCATCCGGCCAGGGATGCTTGGGGTAGCGGCCACGCAGCTCCGCGCGTACGGAACGGTAGCCCTCACGCCAGAACGATGCCAAGTCGGCCGTCACGGCCACCGGGCGGCCCGCCGGGGAGAGCAGGTGCACCAGGACGGGCACGCCGGCGATCTCCGGCGTCTTCTCCCAGCCGAACAACTCCTGCAGCTTCACCGCCAGCACCGGTTGCTCGCCCGAGTAGTCCACGCGGATCTGCGAGCCGCTGGGCACCTCGACGCGTTCTGGGGCCGTACGGTCCAGGCGTTCGCTCCACGGGATCAGGCGTTTCAGTGCCGCCGCCACGTCTATGCGTTCGAGGTCGGCCCGGCGGCGGGCTCGGGACAACTCGGGCTCCAGCCACTGATCGGCCAGGTCGATGAGCGCGTCCATCGACGGCCATGGGGGGCCGACGGCGCGATGGCAGAAGGCCAGCCGGTCCCTGAGGTCCTTGGCCTGTTTCGTCCAGGTCAGGAGGTCTTCTGTGCGGAGGCCGTACAGGATGGCCTCGCGGACGTCGGCGTTCTTGAGCGGGGTGGCTGACAGCTCGATCGCGCCCAGCCGCTCGACCCGGCGGGCCGACACGTCGCCGCGCCGCTCGCCCGGCGGGGTACGCCACTCGACCTCGTCCTCCGTCACCGGGGTGATCGCCAGCCTGGCGGTGGCCTCGTCGATCGCCACGGCCTGCCTGATGCGCGCCGAGGCCGAGCCGGCAGGGCGGTCGGCGATCGCGATGGCCAGCCATGGGGCGGTGTGCAGCCTGGACCCTTCTGGCAGCCGCGCCTGGGTGCCGGAGGCCATGAGGTACCCGCCGCCGCGCCTCCGCGCCACCCGCTCAGGAAACGCCAACGCCACCGCCCTCCCAGCCATCCCCTCATCCACCCC
>NZ_JADOGI010000210.1 GCF_015645445.1 Nonomuraea cypriaca
TTTGTATAAGAGACAGCGGCCGAGCGGCTGTACTTGAGCAGCAGAGCGATGTACGCCTCGAAGAACTCGTCGAACTCCTCCTTGGTCATGCGTCCCATGCCGCGTGAGGCTTTGGCCCAGTCGGGGTCGCGATGGTAGGCGGCGGGGAACCGTTCGAAGAGCTCCCGGTCCTCGTCCATGCCCATGCGCTGAAATTCGGCCAGCACCGGACGGTCTTCCTCGGGGAGTTGATCGGCCGTGGGGAGTCGCAGGTCTTTGGGTCCCTCCGACCTGCGCCACCAGCGTTCGCGGCCGGTGGAGCGTTCGGGGATCTCTTCGATGAAGCCGTGCTTCTCCAACTGGCGCAGGTGGTAGCTGGTGGTGCCGGTCTTGGCGCCGAGCAGGTCGCCGAGGGTGGTGGAGGTCGCGGGGCCGTGCACGTTGAGGTGGCGCAGCATGAGCCGCCGCATGGGATGGGCGAGGGCCTTGAGTCTCGCCGGGTCGAGCAGGGACGGCTCGTCATCCTTCATGAGGAGCAGCCTATCGTCCGGCAGAACGATATCTGCAGACCTTCCTTTGCAGACAACTCTCTGCAGACTACTGTCGGCCATATGAGAAGACTGATCGTCGCCATGGCCATCGCGCTGGGGTTACTCGCGACGCCCGCCGCCGCCGCGCCGCCTCCTGACGTGCCGCCCGATCTGACCGCGCGGGAGGTGAGCTTCCCGGGCGACGGCGGGCTCGTACTGCATGGCACGGTCCTGTCGCCCGCCGGAGCGGGACCGGCGCGCCCGGGGATGGTGCTCGTGCACGGCGCCGGCACGGGCACTCCGCGCACCCAGTTGATGGGCGAGGCCGTCGAGTTCGCCCGCAGGGGCATGTCCGTGCTGATCTACGACAAGCGGTCCCAGGGGTACTCGCTCTTCGAACGGTCCTACTCCCAACTCGCCGACGACGCGCTCGGAGCCGTCGCCGCGCTCCGGGCGCAGCGGGGCGTCGATCCGGCGAAGGTCGGCATCTGGGGGCTAAGCGAGGGCGGATGGGTGGCTCCCATCGCGGCGGCCCGTTCGCGGGACATCGCCTTCGTCGTGCTCGTCGGCGCCAACGGGCAGTCGCCGCTGCGGCAGCAGACCTGGGCGGTGGCCGCCGGGCTGCGCAAGGCGGGCGTCTCGGGCTCGCTGGTGGACCTGGCCGAGCACAACCTGTACCGGGCGCTCGCCGACGGCGGCATGTTCCCCGAGCCGTACTACGACCCCGCGCCGACCATCGCGGCGGTACGGCAGCCCGTGCTCGGCATCTGGGGCACGCACGACCTGCTGACACCACCCCGGGAAAGCCCGCAGATCTTCGCCGCGGCCCTGGAGCGGGGCGGGAACCGGCACAACACCTTCCACTTCTTCGCCGGCGCAGACCACGCCGCCCACCAGACCCCCGACGGCGGCGTCACGCGACTGCCCGAACTTGCCCCCGGATACGCCGATCTGGTCGGAACCTGGGTCCGCGACGTGACGAACGGCGAAGCGCCCACCGCCCAGACTTCTGGCCCCGCCCCCGTTCAGGACTCGCTCACCAGATCGGTCGAGCCACCGGCCTGGTGGGAGTCGGCGACGGTTCAGACCGCGGCCCTGGTGCTGTTCGCGATGGCGTTCGCGGCGTATCCGGCAGTGGCGGTGGTACGGCGGCTTCGGGGCAGGTCGCGGGCGCCGGTCAGCCGCGCCGCCCGGGGGGTCAGCGGAGGCGGGCTCGCGGCGGTGCTGGGCGGATTCGCGTACCTGTTCTCCGTCGTCATGAGCGGAGGCAAGCTGGCTTCTCCCGGACCGCTGCTGGGCGACCGCCCGGTGATCTGGCTGGCGCTCCAGGCGGTCGCGGTCACGGCCGTGGTGTCCACGGTCCTCACCGCCGTGGCGTGGCGGCGTGCGCGCGGCCCCGTCGAACGTGGTGAGCGCGTACGGCTCGGCCTCCTGCTGGCAGGCGGGGCGGTGTTCATCCCCTGGGCCCTCTACTGGGGGCTCCTGCTCCCGTAGAGACATCGCGCTCTTGGCGTCAGCAGTCGCGCACGTACTCGTTGATCACGACGCCGCTCCGGTACGGCGTGCTGCGCTCGAGGCGGAAGGTGTGGGGGGCGTAGGGAGCGGCGAAGAGCGCGGGTCCCTCCTGGAGCACGACCGGGTTGACCTTGAGCACCAGCCTGTCGATCTCGTCGACGAGGGCACTGGCGAGCAGGCCGCCGCCACAGAGCCAGATGCCGGTGCCCTCCTCCTTCTTGAGCCGCCGGACGACGTCCACCGGATCCTGGCCGGTGAGCGTGATGCCGCCGGGGACGTCGCCCGGACCGCGGGTCCGCGAGAAGACGTACTGACGGGTGTGCGGGTACGGGTCGCGGGTGTGCTCGAAGCCCGCGGCGTAGGTGTTCCAGCCCATCAGCGTCGTGTCGAACCGCGACCCGTCGGCGGTGAGGCCGAGCATCCGCAGCCCCACCTCCGGCAGGGTGTCGCGGTAATCCCGTTTGATCATCTCGATGTGGTCACCCTCGACCGGGAACGCCGAGAAGTCGTCACCCGGGGCCGAGATCCGGCCGTCGAGCGAGACCGCGACGTAGTAGGTGAGCTCTCGCATTCCGATCTCCATCCACAGCAGATGTAGTGATTGCGAGAAATGTACTACACCAGTCGTGGTTGCGCTACCCTCGATGCCGTGGCACGCAACGCAGGACGACGGGCGGAGCTGGCGGACGCCGGGATCGCGGTGCTGGCGCGCGAGGGCTCCCGCGGTCTCACCCATCGCGCCGTCGACGCCGAATGCGGCGCCCCGACCGGCACCACGTCCAACTACTTCCGCTCCCGCGCCGACCTGCTCGAGGGCCTGGTCGCCCGGATCATCGAACGCTTGGCCCCGGACCCGGAGGTGCTCGCCGAGCTCGCCTCCCACCCGCCCGACCGCGCGTCGTTCGGCCGCCACCTGCGCGACATCGTGCGCCGGCTGAGCGCCCACCCGGAGGTCACGCTGGCGTGGTTCGAGCTGCGGCTGGAGGCGGCGCGGCGCCCCGAGGTCGCGGAACTGATGCGGGGCGTCCTCCTGGAGGGCTTCCACGGCGACGTCGCCTACAACAAGGCCGCCGGCCTGCCCGGCGGGCCGGCGGAGATCGCGCTGTTCCACTACGCCGTCGACGGACTGCTGTTCGACCGGCTCACCGTCTCGATCGACCCCGGCACCCCCACCGACAAGGTGGTCGAGGCGCTGGTCGACGGGCTGCTCTGACCCGGACCGGCCAGGCACGTTGCCGCCCAGCACGCCCAGGCCGTTCGGGTGGAATGAGCAGAACCCCAGGACCGCGTCACTCGACTGCGGGTCCGTGATCATACGTGCGCATGCTCGTACCCGATATTCGAGTTCTGCACGGCCGCCGGCCTGTGGTTCGTCCGGCACCACCCGAATGAGGACCCTGCGAACATCCTGGAAAGTACGTGGATGTCCGCTCACACCGCGCGGGACCTGTGGTCGCGGATCCTCAGTGGTCAGGCGCGGTGATCATCCGGTGGTCGTGCGCTGTGCGAGAAAGCGCCGGCGGTCTACTCGGCCGATCGCATGTGGGGCGTCCTGATCTGTGTGGAAGTAGATCTTCCAACCAGAATCTTTCTATTTGTGCTGATTCTCTTTAAGCTGCGGCCATCCGTCCGTAGGGAGGATCTATGACGACCGAAACACCGCCAACTGACCAACCGGATCCCTCCCAGGCCACCCTCCACAGAGGGCTGAGCGTCCGAGGTGTTGTGGCGTTGGCCGTCAGCGACATCACGCCCATGGCTTCACTGCTCATCATCGCGCCCGTCGTCCTGGGCCTGGCCGGCACGGCATCGTTCTGGGCATACCTGGTGGGGTGTTTCCTGGCCATCTGTGTCGCCCTGTGCATGGGCGAACTCGGTTCGATGTATCCGGTCGCCGGTGGGCTGTACTCCATCGTCCACCGGGTGCTCGGCCGTCCGCTGGGATTCCTCGCACTGATCGACTACATCGCCCAGGGAGTCTTCCTCCCCGCCAGCATCGCCCTCGGCGTGGGCACCTATCTGCACGCCCTCCACGACTCCATCCCGATCAACCTGTCCTCCGCGATCGCCATGGCCGTCGTGACCCTGCTGGCGGTACTGCGGATCCATGTGGGCGCGGTCCTCGTCGCCGTGTTCCTGGCGATCGAGGTCATCGTCATCGGCGTCCTGAGCGTGGCCGGCTTCCTGAACTGGAACCAGCCCCTGTCCATCTTGTTCGCCCCCGTCATCGCCGACGGAGCCACGCTGACCTCTGTGGGGGCGGGCGTGGTCGTCGCCGCCCTGGCCATCACGATGTTCTCGGTCAACGGCTACGACAGCGCCATCAACTTCTCCGAAGAAACCCGAGGCGCCCCAAGCAACATCGGCAAGGCCGTGGTGATCGCCGCTGCGGCCGGAATCGTCCTGGAGCTGGTCCCCTTCGTCGGCGGACTGTTCGGGGCGCAGAACCTCAACGCCTACCTCTCAAGCGCGACACCCCTTACCGACCTCGTGGGAACCCTCTGGGGTGACACCGCCAAGAACATCATCATCGTGGGGGCGCTCTTCGCCGTGATCAACGCGATCCTGGCCATCACGCTGCAGTTCTCCCGGATCCTGTGGTCCAGCGCCAGGGACAAGGCGTGGCCGACACCGGTCAACCATGCCCTGAGCCGGGTGCATCCCACCTTCCGCTCTCCCTGGGTCGCCACTCTGCTGACCGGTGGCGTCGCCACGGTCCTGTGCTTCGCCTCCGACCTGGTCACGGCCGTCACCTTCACCGCGGTTCTGATCATCGCGCTGTACGGCCTTGTCGCCGTCGCCGCCCTGGTGAGCCGCATTCGTGACAAGGGCGCCGAGCGTCCCTCCCGAATGCCGCTGTGGCCGCTGCCCCCCGTGCTGGTCCTCGTCGGGATCATCATCGCCATCACCCAGCAGACCGCTCGCGACATCTGGATCGTAGCCATCCTCTTCGCCGTCGGGCTGGTCTACTACTACGTCTTTCTGCACCGATCGCGGCAAGAACGCTGGGTACCCCACACCATCGCCGAAGAGACCATCCTGGAGCAGCGCACATGAGCAGACCTGCAGGCCGCGGCCGCGCTCGCGATCTCGGGTTCCCCGTCGGGGTTCTCCGACCCGGCCCACTCAACGCCATCACCGACGTCGCCGGTGTCAGGGTCGGCCAGGCGACGGTCTGGAACGACGACGGAGTCATCGCCCGCACCGGCGCCACCGCCATCTGGCCGCATGAGGGAAACCCCTTCCGCGAGCGGGTCTACGCGGCCACCAGCGTCTTCAATGGCTACGGCATCATGACCAGCGACATCGTCCTGCACGAGTGGGGCCTGATGGGAGCCCCCATCGTGCTGTGCGACACGGCCAACCTCGGTATCGCCTACGACGCGTCCGTACGGTACATGACCGAACGTGACCCTTCCGTCGGAACCGACGACGTGCTCATGCCCATCGTGGCCGAATGCGACGACGGCTTCCTCAACGACAACCGGTCCACCACCCTCACTGCCGAGCACGTCATGGCGGCGCTGGATTCGGCAGTGGACGGACCCGTCGAAGAAGGCGCCGTAGGAGCCGGCACCGGCACCCAGATGTTCGACTTCAAGGGAGGCATCGGCACTGCCTCCCGAGTGATCCAGATCGGCTCCCGCACGTTCACCATCGGCGTGCTACTCAACACCAACTACGGAACCCGCTCCCAGCTGCAGATCGCCGGCAACCGGCTGGGACAGCAGCTGACCGATGACATGCCCTCGCACCACAAGGAAGGCTCCTGCATCGCGGTCGTGGCCACCGACCTTCCCCTGCACCCCGCACAGCTGCGGCGCCTGGCCCGGCGAGTCGACATCGGGCTCGGACGCACCGGCAGCGTCGGCAACGACGGGTCCGGGGAGATCTTCCTGGCGTTCTCCACCGCGCACCGCATCCCGCGCGAAGCCACCGACGGCATCATCCCCATCGAGGTGATGGTCGAAGGACAGTTCTGGACCCATGGGTCACCGTTCGACCTCATCTTCGACGCCGTCGCCGAAGCATCGGAAGAGGCCGCGCTCAACGCCCTCTGCCAAGCCGACACCGTCTCCGGACGCGACGGCAACCGGCTCACCGGCTTCCCGATCGACAAGGCCCTCGACCTGATGTACCCCTGATCCCGAGCCATCAAGGCAGTTCCTGGCGTACCAATGCCTTGGCGAACGGCTCCCCGGTCGCGCGAGCGTATGCCATCCGTGCGCGTGCTTCGCTGAGCGTACGCGGGCGGTAGCCAGGTCCACCACAACAACTCTTGTGGAAGCGGACGCCCGCGTGCAGCAACAGAGAGAGCACCCTCCAGGCGGCGATGTCTCTTCGAGGCGGGGCCGCGAAGGCGGAACCGACATGGACCAGCGGCTCGGCGCAGCGAGGGCAGGAGCGCTCGTTGCGACCAGGGCGGGGGTAGGGCTGCTTGTACGAGGCCCGGCAAGGCAGGCAGACGAAGGACGTCTTCGCATGGACCATACGATCAGATTAAGGGAGTCACCGGCCGAGATCGACGGGTTTCCTGCCCGCCGTCGCGGCATTCCGGACCTGACGAAAGTCGGGGTGAACGTCAGGCGCGGGACTCGCTGAACCAGCCCCCAGCCGAGGGCAGGAGGGGCAGGACGATGACTGCCCAGGTAAGCATGCGAGCGCCGAACACCGCACCCCGGTTCCGCGACTGACGGCGTACGACGACCTGGCGGCGCGCCCGTGCATCGGCGATGCTGTGACGCGTGGAGTACGTGTCCAGAGTGCCGCGACCGCCGCTGGACGGGCTGATCGACGACCTCTACTACCTGGAGGGCGCGCCGCCGTACCCCAGGCTGACGCTGCCGCCGATGCCGTCGGCGGTGCTCATCCTCAACCTCGGGGCGCCGTTCCGCATCCGCGCCGGCACCGACCTCGAAACGGCCGAGTACGCCGACGGCTGCGTGGTCACCACACCCACCCGCGCCTTCGAGTTCGGCTACCCACCGGGGACCCGGTCAGTCGGCGTGCACTTCAAGCCGTGGGGGCCGGCGCCGTTCCTGCCGATGCCCGCGGCCGAGTTGTGCGACCGGCCGGTGACGGTGGAGCAGGTCTGGGGCCGCCCCACCGTTGCCGAGCTGCGAGACCGGCTGGCCACGGCGGCCGGGCCGTACGAGATGCTGACGCTGCTCGAGGACGAGCTGATGCGACGGCTCCGCGAGACCGCCGGCCTGGGGCTGGTCCGCCACACGAGCAGCGTCATCGCGGCGGCCACGGGAGCGGTGGCGATCCGCGACCTGAGCGTGGCCTCCGGCGTCAGCAGCACCCATCTGGCACAGCGGTTCAAGGAGCTCATCGGCGTCACGCCGAAGCGGCTCGCCCGCATCTACCGCTTCGCCGCCACCGTGCTCGCGATCGACCCCGCCGGACCGGTCGACTGGGTCGACCTCGCCGGATCCGCCGGCTACTTCGACCAGGCCCACTTCGGCCACGAGTTCCGGAAGTTCACGGGGCTCACGCCGACCCGGTACGTCGACGTCCGGCGGCGGTTCCTGCGCGAACATCCGGGCCATGCGCTCGACGTCGGGCCGCTGCCGGCCGATTGATTTCTTACAAGAGTGACAGCTCACGACACGCTAATTTGGGGGCACCCCAAAGCAGAGGAGAGCCCCGTGGGCAAGGTGGTCATGTACAGCTCGGTGTCGGTGGACGGCTTCGTCGCGGACGAGAATGACCAGCCCGGACCGCTGTTCGACTGGTTGTCCAACGGTGACGTCCCGTTGGACGAGAGCGGCGAGATGAAGGTGTCGCAGACGTCCTACGACTACACCCGGGCGTACTGGGACCAGATCGGAGTCACGATCGTCGGCCGCCACGTCTTCGACCTGACGGACGGCTGGGGCGGCAAGCCGCCGGGCGGCATCGACCACGTGGTCGTCGTGTCGCACCGGCCGATGCCCGAGGGCTGGGACCCCGAGGCGCCGTTTCACTTCGTCGACAGCGTCGAGGCAGCCGTGGCCAAGGCGCAGGAGCTTGCGGGTGACCGCATGGTCGAGGTCGCCGCTGGCGACGTCGGTGGCCAGGTGCTTGCCGCGGGCCTGATCGACGAGGTGCGCATGGACGTCGTACCCGTCGTGTTCGGGTCCGGCAAGCGCTACTTCGGGTCGGTCCACGCGCAGCACCTGTTGGAGGATCCTGACGTGGTGATCCAGGGCAACCGGGTGCTCCACCTGCGCTATCGGGTGCGCCGATGACTGATCTGAGCGGGTACGCGAAGAAGCTCGCACTGCCGTCGGGCTTCGACGCGCCCCGCCTGCTGCGGTACGACGACGTCACCGCCCACGCGATCACCCGCGACGACCTCGTCGCCGACGTGCGCGGCATCAACGCGAGCCTCGACCTGATCCGCGAGACCCGCGGCGGCACGTGGCCGACCGGTCCGGTCACCGAGGAGGCCCTGCAGCGTTGGGTCACCGAGGACTACCCGTTCACCCGACCGCACTACTCGAACGTACGGATTCCACCGGCCTGACCCCCGGCCGGCGCGTGAGCTCGTTCCTTAGCCGTTGAGGCATCTGTAGCCGTTGGCATCCCAGCACTCGTCGGCCGCCGAGGCCAGGATGACCACGTCCGTCCCGTACTCGAGTGGGCCCTCAAGGGACACGCCGACGACCCGCTTCCCGAATGTCTTGGTCAGGTCATATGCCTCGCACCCCGCAGCGCAGTCACGACTACGTTCGGAGGCCGGCCCGCCGGCCCACCCCGCCTTCACGAAGGCGGCCAAGACGTTCTTCGCCTTCACATCCTCAATATGGACGGACACATACGACCCGTGTGTAGAGGAATCGCAGTCGTTCATGTCCTCCATGGCCCCAGCAAGTCCCGTCTGAGTGAGAACGGGGCTCAATACCTTTCGAACAAGGGCGTTCTCATAATCCGCCCGTTTGTGACACAGCTCGCCACCGGCGACCACACCCAAGAGCCCGCATCCTGTGGATGAGACGATCGTCAGGACGATGAGGACCAGCGTCGGCCACCGGTTTTTCACCATCTCCCGCGCCTGACGCAACCTGATCACCGCGCCAGTCAACCACAGACTCCACAATTGACACTTGCTCACACGAGTTCCGCCGCCTATCGGGCGGCGGCTTAAACCGTATAGAAGGTTGTAACCACGCCCGATCTTGTGGCCGCCGTCCTGCCGGTTGACCTGCTGTCAACGCCCCCGGAGGGGCGCTGTCGTACGGGTGTTCCAGCGGTAGACCCACTCGGGCTCCAGGACCCGGTTCTGCACGATCAGCGCCACCTGATCCACCTGGATGCTCACCGCGTCGGCCTGGACCGTATCCAGGGCGTCAATGTAGGGCTCGGCCGGTCCTGGCGTGTTGAAATAGGTCAGGCTCACGTGTGGGTGGAACCCCTTGGCCTGCTCGGCTGCTGTCGGCGCGTTTCCGGTGACGTCGGCTATGCCGTTCCTGATCTCGTTCCAGATCTGGTGCAACGGTTCTGCTGGGGCTGGACCCAAGACCACTGCCTCGCCGATGACTACAGGCCTGTGAAAGGTCAGCTCAACGGAGTGGAGTTGCCCCAGGCGTACGGCTACCGCCTTGGTGACCTGGTCGAGCCGTTCCTCGGTCACCTCGTCGACGAACCCCACCGACTGCACAGTGAGGTGCAGCCACTGGGCCGGGATCGGGTTATGTCCATCGATCGAGGCGAGAGCCGTTTGGTAGCGCTCGGCAAGCTGGTGCAGTTGTGGCGCGTGCTCGAACGTCAGGTGCCAGGTGTGGATCAGGCGGCCAGGCCGCCAGCCTTGTCGTGGCCACCAGTGCGACCGGACCTCATCGACGTTCTCCATGGTCATCGGCGTCCTCAGATCTGGGAAGGAGCGTCAGGGACGTTCGGCTCTGGGTCGATCAGGTTACTCATCGATGATGGTTACCCGATCTGCCGGGCCGAATCGACTCCAACACTTCCAGTACGGTCCCCCGAAGCTGCCGTACGGCCACGCAAAGGCCCTCCCGGATCCATCCGGGAGGGCCTTTGAAATGGGAGCCGCCTTGGGGATTCGAACCCCAGACCCCTTCATTACGAGCAACGTATCCCTAGGGCTCTCGACCTGGAGTATCGCCAATATCCCAGGTCAGGAGCCCTATGCGTCACCAGACGCACGCAAACGGGCGCAGATCAACGCACCCCATGCATGATCATTTCTCCCCGTTCTCTCCCAAGCCTCTCCCCGCCCCCGAGAGCCCCGACGCCAGCCCGTCGAGCGGCATCGGCCCCGAGTAGCCGAGCAGGAACCGATCCGCCGGCAACACGATCTCGGCCATCTCGACCACCCGCTCGCCGGCCTCATACGTGCGCGTGATCGTGAGCACGACCGAGCCGCGCGCTATCTGGAGCTGGTCGCACTCCTCGATCGATCCCGGCCGCGCGCCGACCGTCTCATCCCAACGGTCGATCACGACCCCGATCGCCAGCATGCGCTCAAACACTCCGCGCCCGCCGTGCGGACCCTCCTCGGGCACAACGATGTCCGTGCCGCGCGTGAGATCGAGCGGCTCGTACGAGGTCGAGAGCATCACCGGGCGGCCATCGGACGTGAACACGTAGGACGTACACAGAACGTCGTGACGACGCCCCTCGGGCTCGCCCAGGCCCAACCGCTCGCGCACGTAGGCCGGCGCGAACGTCGTCTCAGACCGGTACGACCATGAGCCCTCGCGCCCCTGCTCAGCCAGGCTCGCCCGGAACGGCGACCCACCAGCTCGTCGCCCGTACCAGGCGCGCACGAGCTTTCGCACGGGCGGGCGCTCGGTGACGAACGTCCCAGCGCCCGGCCGCGCCACGGCGAGCCCTTCCGAGATGAGCACGCCGATCGCCTGCTTGGCCACCGCGTCGGACACGCCCCATTCGCGCATGATCTCGGGCCGCGAAGGCAGCCGCGTACCTGGCAGGCACTCCCCCGCCTCGATCCGGCGGCGCAACTCGTCCGCGATTTGCCGATATAGGAGCTGGGATTTCACGGGTCCACCTTGACGGGCTGAGGACACAACTATCAAGCTGAGTCCACCACAAGACAGGCTGTGTCATCAGATGAGGACCCCCGTATGGACCAGCGGGTATTTCCAGGGCGGCCAGAGTCGGCAGCCGAGGCCGAGCGCTGGGTGCGCGACCAGATCGGGGAGCACGTCAGCCCGCCGGTTGCCCGGCAGGCCGCCGCCCTTGCGCGCGAGCTGGTCGAGAGCGCATTGCACTCGATCAACGCCGGCGCGCAGATCGCCGTCGACGTGATCCGCGTGCGCAAGGGCGTGCGGGTGCAAGTCGCTGATCCCAGCGGGAAAGAGCGCGACAACGTGATGCGGGCCGTCTCGATCCCGTCCGACGAGTTCGGCTGCGTGGGCGGCGACGGCGGACACACGGCCTGGGCCACCCTCTACGAAAGGGATCAGGCATGGAACGCATGATCGAGCTGCTCGTCAAGAGCGTCCCAGATCTGCCACTGACGCAATATCGGGTGTGCCTGCGCCGCGAGCAGACGGACGAGCAGCTCGTGCTCTCCTGGGACACCATGAGCGGCGGCGCAGTGCGCACGCGCCTCGGTTGGCTTGCCAACCAGGCGAACAAGTACGGCGGGGACACCGAGGCGTGGGTCAAGGACCAGATCGGAGAGCTGATACAGCAGGGATGGTGCGTGACGGTGGTTGACGTGCGCGCGCCTCGCTGCCCAGGCGATCGCGGGTCGGTGCCCGACGAGCTGCCGCCCAGCATGCTCGGGCTCTATTGATTGGACACGACGACGGCCCCCGGCACACCGCCGGGGGCCGTCGTCGTGTCCGGCCGGGCTGATTACTATTTTTCGGTCAGCCAGCCGATCAACCAGCTAGTGAAGGCACCCGTCCCAAACGACGCGACATTAAGCCATATGTCATCTCGCTTACGCTGCCAATAGCTGGGGCGATCGGCCTTCAAAGCGTTTACCAAGATCGCACCGCGCTTCCTCTTAGCCGACACAACAGCGATTACTGGGAGCAGAAATATAGGCCCTATCACTGCGGGCACTAACCACACATCGCTTTTTTCGCTTCGCCTCAGCGCGTTCGCTAACTCAGTTGCATCAGGCGTGGGTGCCAGAGCTACGTAGATCACACCCACAAGCCCTATGAGCCCCGCGAGGAGCAGCGACACAGCGCCAATGTTCAGAGCCATATTTCTGGTCCACCACCCGACGGAGATTTCAGACCTTGGGGTCGCAGGAGGGCGTCGGTGTAGCAGCCGCAGCCGCAGCCGTGGGCGACATCTGTCCTGAATAGCTATGCGAATGCCGTTGGCCACGGTATTGGGCTCAGTGACGGTAACCGTAGCCTCATCGGGAGTAAGCCGAACGACGATCTCGGTTTTCGAATCGGCTTTCTTGGCAATGATTCGCAGCTTGGTGATCTCCCCTGGCAGTTGGTCGAAGTCATCCGGATGATCTGCTATGGATTCGTCGGCCTCGATGCGTAGTTTGCCGAGTTCTGCTACGGCTTTCGCGATGGCGATCAGGTCTTCCCGGTACAGCCGGATAGCGCCCAGCTTGTAGACCTCGGTCTGGAGGGTGGTACGGCGGACTGCCATAGCCCCAATCTTGGCGGATCGCCGTGGGCTATGGGGGCTAAATGCGGCCACAGGACAGGTGGAAATTGCCCCCCGACCAGCGGATGAGCAAGCTGATGACACAGCTTGCTAGACGCCGCGCCCAATCCTTGATACCTTGTCGCTAATTGCAACAACGTTTGGAGGAGCCCAGGCACACACCGCTCGCGCACACACCCCACCGCAACACCGCGCACGCCTCCCCAGCGTGCGCCCACAAAGCAAAAGCGGGGCCAGCGATCCAGACGCCAGCCCCGCAGCACGATCCCCTGACAAGACCAGGAGAGACGCACCATGCGCAACCCTTTCACGCGCTCAAACAAGCGCGCCACCCCCGCCGGCCAGCTCGCACCAATCGAGCGCGCCCGGTTCTCCAAGGCCGGTGACAGAGCCGTCTTGGCCGTCGCCGTGATCGTCACGCTCGGCGTGGCCGCCGCCGCCGGATACATCAGCTTCCGCCACTTTGTAGACCTCGCGATCAAGCTCGGCGAAAACCCGTCCGAGGCATTCCTGTACCCGGCCGCCGCCGAGGGCATGATCATCATGGCGAGCTTGGTCAAGCTCTACTGCTCGCGCCGCACCATCCGAACGCCGTTCCTCGCCTGGGCCTGCCTCGCGTTCGGCGTGATCGTCGCGGTCGTCGTCAACGTCGTTCACGGCTCCACACGCGGCACGGGTTCCGCCCTGCTAGCCGCTCTCGCGCCGGTCGCGTTCCTGGGCTCGTACGAGCTGCTGATGCGGCTGATCCGCCTTGTGCGCGTCACCGCCGCCCCCGCCGTCGTCGAGCCGACCGAGTTGCACGTCTGCCCCGAGCCGACCGAGGTCGAGCGCGTCGTCGAGATCGAGCGGCGCGTCGAGGTCCCCATGCCCGTCGAGCGGACGGTCGAGCGCGTCGTCGAGCAGCGCGTCGAGGTGCCCGTGACGATCGTCCCGGCCGACGCCTTGGACGCCGCCCGCATCGCGTACGAGCACAGCCTGGCGACGCCCGGCCGAGCGCTCGGGCAGCGCCTCCTGGCGCGCCGTTTCGGGATCGAGTTGAACGCCGCGCGAGAGATCATCGAATCGTCACAGCAGGCCCTCGCGCTGGCCGCCGACGAGCAGCCCGTCGAGCCCCCGGCCGTGACGGTCTCGGACGCCGCCGGCGAGCCCGCCGAGAACCGTCACGAGAGCGCCGTCGAGCAGCCCGTCGACGAGCCCGCGCACACCGGCGCGAGCGACCCGCTTGTGACGGTCTCCGAGCAGCCCCACGAGCCCGCCGAGAACCGTCACGCGGCCCCGGCCGAGCAGCCCGTCGACGAGCAGCCCACCGACGCGCGCCGACCTGCGGAAACTGCCGATTCTGTGACGGTCGCCGAGACGGTCGAGAACCGTCACGAGGGCGCCCCCGCCGAGCCCGCCGAGAGCGCCCACGAGACCGCCGTCGAGCACCCGGCCGTGACGGTCCCCGACACCCTCCCGGCGGGCGTTCTGCTCCCGTCACAGGCGCACCCCGACGACGCCGCCGAATACCCCGCCGGGGCGTGGTTGGCCGACCAGCTCGTGACCGCTTCCAACGGCTCCCGCGAAACCGTCACCGACAACGGCCAGGAGGGCGTGTGATGACCACCTTGCTCGCCTGGCTCATGTCCGCCGCCGTGCTCGCTCTCGCGTCGTTCCGTCCGACCGCGCCGACCGAGGCGCGCCGTGCCGGCGAGATCGTCACCACCGTCCGCGCCGCCGGGTTCGCCCGATGCGCGCTGGGCGCGCTCGTCGCCCTCGCCGTGGTGCTGCTGTACGTGCTCGCCGACCTGATCCGGATCACCCGCGCGGCCGCCCTCGGCGCGGCCAAGGCCGCCGACTGGTTGGCCGCGTGGATCGAGACCCTGTGGGCCGACGCCCAGGCCCGCCGTAACACGCTGACGCTGGAGGTTGTGAAGTGAGCGCGCTGCCTATCGACGAGCCGACCGAGAACGCGATCGAGGGCGTCGTGATGCCGCTCCGCCTCCCGAGGGTGGAGGAGCTGCCCGCACCGGCCGCCGAGGCGGTGGCCGAAAAACTCGAGGATTCCCTACCAGACGAGGGGGGAAACCTCGAGGTTTTGCCCGACGACGAGCAGGCCGCCGAGGTGCTTGAGGGGCGCGTGCTCGTCGACCAGGCCGCCAGCGTGCCGACCACGCACCGGCTCGCCGTCCTGCGCGACCTGCGCACCGACCGCCCGCCCGTGATCCCCATGTGGCTGCGCTCGCGCGAGGCTGCGGCCGAGCGGCTGCGCTGGGAGGCCGAGCACGCCGGCTACGTGTGCGCGTATCACACGCTGCGCGTGCCCGCCTACGCCGGCCGCCTGCTGCGTCGCTCCCCGCGCGGCCTGGCCTGGCTCGTGCGCGACGTGGCCCGCTGGGTGCGCGACGTCGAGACGGCCCCGCTGCGGGCGGGGACGATCCAGCGCAACGCGACTGGCGAATATCTGCTGGTCGCACGCGAGCACAAGACGCGCGTGCGTGGCCGCCTGATCCAGGTCGGCATCGCGGCGCTCGTCGCGGTCGTCGGCGGGCTGCTCGTCAACGTGGCCGCCCCCGGCTGGGCGCAGTGGGGCTCGCTCGCGGCGGTGCTCGCCCTGCTCGGCAAGTACGGCACGCCGCGCGACAAGCAGGTGTTCGACCGGCCGGTGATGCCGGCGCGCGTGCAGCGGCTCACCTCGGATGTGGTCGAGCGCGCTCTTGGCGCGATCGGCATCGCCGAGCTGGCCAAGGCCGCCGCCAAGCACGAGATCGAGTTCATCGCCCCGATTCGCGAGGACGGGCCGGGCTGGCGGGCCGACGTCAACCTGCCGTTCGGCGTGACGGCGGCCGACGTGATGGAGGTTCGCAACCGGCTCGCGTCGGCGTTGCGGCGCCCCCTCGGCGCGGTGTGGCCCGAGCCCGTCTCGGAGGCGCACCCCGGCCGCCTGGTGCTCTGGGTCGGTCACGAGGAGATGCGCAAGCAGGCACAGCCCGCGTGGCCGCTGCTCAAGGCCGGGCGCGCCGACCTGTTCCAGGCGTTCCCGTACGGCACGGACAACCGCGGGCGTTGGATTCCGGTTGAGCTGATGTTCGGTAACGCGCTGATCGCGAGCATGCCGCGCTACGGCAAGACGTTCGCGCTGCGCGTGCTGCTGATGGCGTGCGCGCTCGATCCCTCGGCCGAGCTGCGGCTGTGGGAGCTGAAGGGCACGGGCGACCTCAAGAGCCTGGAGCAGGTCGCGCACCGGTACGGCAGCGGCGCGAGCGAGGAGGTTCTTGCCCGCGCGCTGGCCGACCTGCGCGAGGTGTTCGCCGAGCTGGAGCGCCGCGCCGAGGTGATCAACGATCTGCCGGCGGACCTGTGCCCCGAGTTCAAGGTGACGCGCCAGCTCGCCGACACGCGCGCCCTGGGCCTGCACCCGCTCGTGCTCGCGATTGACGAGTGTCAGGAGCTGTTCGCCCACGAGGAGTTCGGCCCCGAGGCGGCCAAGCTCGCGACGGCGATCATCAAGCGCGGCCCGGCGCTCGGCATCATCATGCTCCTGGCCACGCAGCGCCCCGATCGCAAGAGCCTGCCCACGGGGATCAGCGCGAACGCCGGTATCCGCATCTGCCTGCGCGTGATGGGACAGGTCGAGACCGACATGATCCTCGGCACGGGCGCGCACAAGTCCGGCATCCGCCCGTCGCTGTTCACCAGGAACGACAAGGGCATCTCTTGGACGGTGGGGCTCGCTGACGATCCCCTGCTGGCCAAGGCCGCCTATCTCGACGCCAAGACGAGCGACCAGATCGCTAAGAGGGCGCGTGAGCTGCGCGAGCAGGCGGGCACGCTCTCGGGCCACGCGATCGGCGAGCAGCCCGCGCCGGCCATCGAGCATGACCTGCTCGCCGACGTGCTCGCCGTGGTCGGCCCGGAGGAGGAGAAGATTTGGAACAGCCGGGTTGCTGCCCGGTTGGCCGAGTTGCGGCCGAGCGTCTACGGGCAGTGGTCGGGCTTGGATGACGCCGAGCGGACGGCGGCGATGACGGCGGCGCTGCGTCCATTCGGGGTGCAGGTTGGGCAGGTCTGGGGGCAGCTCGATTCCGGGGATGGCGCGAACCGGCGGGGGTTTGCGCGTGCCGATGTGGTGCGGCTGGTGAGCGAGCGACGCCGGGTTCGGGCGGCGGCTGGGTAGGGTCGCTGCGGGTCGTTGTTCGGGCGCTGGGCGTCTCGCCGTTGGGCGGGGCGTCCAGCGCTTTTTTGTGTGCCTGGCCTGGGGTGATGCCGCTCCGGACAAACCTTGTCGTATGAGTTGACACCCTTCCTGGCCCCCTCCTAACGTTGTCGCATCAGCCAACGAGGTTTGACAGGAGACAGGACCATGACCAGCCACAACATCCCCAACGAGATCCCGGCCGAACGCGTAAAGCCCGGTGTCGCAATCCAGCGCGTGAACCTCTACCGCGACGGCGTGTTCGTCCGCCAGGTCCGCTACCCCGGCACCGAGCGCCAGGCGCGTGCGTACGCGCAACTCCAGATCACGCACGACACCGACCCCTATTGGCACTACCTCCTCCGCGTCTTGCGCGGCGAGGCGTAGTCGCCACCGACCAGCCGCAACCACCAATCGGCCCCTGCCGCCGCTACTCGGCCGGGGCCACCCCTCAACCAGCACCCAGGAGGTTCACTCCTTGTACGGCTTCCAGCTCGGCGACCACGTGGCCACGCGCGCCGGCGTGATCGATCGAGTGCCGCACCAGCGCACGCGCGTTGGCCGCGTGACCGGCTTCGGCCGCTCAGACACCGGCGACCCGTTCGTGATCGTGACGTGGCCAGGCCCGGACGGCGACGCGGAGCTCTACCCGCCCGTGCGGCTCGTGCGCGTCTATCGCGACTGGGCGGGCATCCCGCGCCCGATCGAGCAGCGCCGCTGTAGGTCGATCGCCTGACGTGTCGATTCGTCGCCCCGCACCCCTCGCCGAGGGTGCGGGGCGTCGTCGTGTCTGCGCGCCGTTTCTCCAGCTCAACCGTGATCACAGGACGATAACGGTAAGGGTTACCCGAACCCTTCGGCTAAGGGATGTAGGGGTAGGGGGAAGGGGGAAGGTAGTTAGTAACTCTCCCTACGTACAAATACAGGTACGTAAGTCTGAGACGCCTGCGGCGCACAGACGCCCGCGCCGATCAGCAACGAGCAGACGAGCGACCAGCGACACGAACCGGCACGCACCGCGCCCACGAGCAGCAGCCACCACACCGCCCTAGACGGCGCTCAAACCGGCCGCACACCTAGCAACCCCGCCTGCTAGGTCTAGCAACGCCGCTAGCGGCCCATCGCCCCTCTG
>NZ_JADOGI010000211.1 GCF_015645445.1 Nonomuraea cypriaca
GTGCGTGGGTGGTGGTCGCCACCGGGGCGGCGGGTGACGTCAGCACGCGCCCGCACCGCCGTGCGCAGACGCCGCGGGAGTGCGAGCGCCTGGGTGCCCTCGTGGCCGGCGCCGTCCTGCGCGGCCTGCGGCGACCCGCACGTTCGGCCGTCTCCGGGGAGGTGCGCGTGCGGCGCGTACAGGTGCCGTTGTCCCCCAAACCACCCGGCGCGCCGGCGACCGGCCCTCTGGAGGAACGGCTGCGCGCGGCGGAGCGGGGCGGCGATCCCGTCGCGATCCGCACGGCCTGGACCGCACTCCAGGCGGCCCGTCTGGCGGCCGTACAACCGTCTCCCACCGATCTGTCCTGCGCGGTGTCGGTCGCCGGGGTCGGCCCGCTGTCACTCGTGGCTCTGGGCGCGGAGCCTTACCTCGATATGGCCGTGCGGCTCGACCGCGCCGCCACGGGGCCCGCCGTGCTGATCGGCTACACGAACGGCTACCTGGGGTATCTGCCCGTACGCGAGGCGTACCGGCGCCCCGAGTACGAGGTGCTGCGCACCCCCGTGGCCCCTGGAGGCGCGGAGCACGTCCTGGCCCGCGCCACCGAGCTCATGGGCGAAGTTCACGACTGACCGGTCCGTCACGCCACGGACCCAGGGTTCGCACGAACGCGGGCCGGCCATCGCGTACCGGCTCGAAAGCTTTGCCAAAGCCCTGAAACCCCGACGGGCACGGCGATTCACGGCTTATTCAGGGCCACACACCTTGCGACGGCATTTGCCACGCTTGCAATGATTATGAGGGCTTATATACGTTTTACGGCATTGCGGCAAACCGTCTTGGGCGAGCACTCGCCGGACCGTTGCCGCAGGTTGACAGGCCTAATCCGCATATCGCGGAGCCGGGGACCCACTTTTCCGGGGTGAATCGGACGCCAGCCGAGACTGCCTTCCGTAGAGCACTTCCAGGCTCGAACCCGTCAGCTAACCCGGTAGGCGACATGGAAGCAAGGAGTAAATCCCCTGGTGTTCGATTTCACCAAACGACTCAGGCTGTCCGCCGCCGGCGCCCTCCTGGCGGGAACCGCCGTACTGGCGGGCGTGACAGGCCAGGCCCTGGCGACGACCGACGAGCAGGGCCCGGCGCCCGCGGCAGCGGCCCATCCTGCCGCAGCGGCCCAGCATGAGCGCAAGCAGCTCACGTACGGCCTGGACGTCTCCAACCACCAGCCGACGCACAACTGGAACGCCAGCCCGGCCAAGTTCGGCATCATCAAGGCCACCGAGGGCACGACCTTCCGCGACAAGTCCTTCGCCAGGCACTGGCAGGAGCTGGGTAAGAAGGGGATAGTGCGCGGTGCGTACCACTTCGGCCACCCCAGCAACAACCCCATCGCCGAGGCCGACCACTTCCTGGCCATGGTGAACTCACAGCCCGCCAAGGCCGGCGACCTGCTGGTGCTGGACCTGGAGTCGGCCGATGGCAAGTCCGTCGCCGAGGTCAACGCCTGGGCCAAGGCATGGCTGTCGCACGTGAAGGCCAAGACCGGGGTCACCCCGATGTTCTACAGCGGCTGGAACTTCGCCGACACCTACGGCAAGGGCCTGTCCCAGTACCCGCTGTGGGTCGCCCAGTACAGCAAGCCGAAGGGCACCGTGACCCCGCCGGCCGACTGGAAGTCCTGGACCATCCACCAGTACTCCGACTCCCCCATCGACCAGAACGTCTCGGTCCTGACCCCCGACGAGCTACGCAACCTCGGCCGCAAGGCCGCCTGACCCGGCGCCGCCGACCGCATCGCCCGTGATCCATACGGGCGATGCACCAGATGATCGCGAGATGCGGCTATTCGCCCTCTGGCGGCGAGACGAACGTCCCCTTCTGCGGGAGCGTGTAGAGCTCTCCGGCATCGCGGAGGTGGGCCACGGCCTTTCGCACAGTGCCGACCGCCACACCGAGCTCCTCAGCAAGCCGCCTCTCGGCAGGGATGGGCTGACGACGCCGATATTGCGCAGCCGCGATTCGACTGCGGATCTCCTCGACCACCTGCATCCACACATAGGCGTCCGGCTGTACTTCCATGCCGGGCCTGGCCGGACCGTCGACCAGGGCCGGGCCATGGGCTCGTTCCGCGGCCCGATCACCTTGGAGACGAGCAACCCCCTTCGGCGATTACCTGAACGCCGCCACGTTCTCCACCGCCCATTCGGCGAACGTCCGTCCCTGGCGTCCCGTGAGACGGGGGACCACGGCAGCCCACCCCTCGTTGAACGGGTCGTGGTCGCGGGCCGACTCCGCCCACATACCGAACAGCCAATCAACCACCCCTGCGGGATACCCGTCGGCGATCCACTGGTCCCGTGCCGTCACCGGATCCTGTTCCTCCAGACGCACCCGCTCGCCGAGTGCTGTCCCGATCGCTTCGACCTGCTGGGCGATGGTGAGCGCCTCCGGC
This sequence comes from Nonomuraea cypriaca, assembly GCF_015645445.1. Classification (GTDB taxonomy): domain Bacteria; phylum Actinomycetota; class Actinomycetes; order Streptosporangiales; family Streptosporangiaceae; genus Nonomuraea; species Nonomuraea cypriaca. The sequence goes on from NZ_JADOGI010000211.1 coordinate 2,438, forward strand.
CCGGCGAAGGTGTACGTGTGTCCCTCGTGCCCGTCCTGGAGCAGGACCGCAGCGGCGACGGCGGCGACGTCGGCCTCGTGCGTGGGCTGGGTCACCGCCCCGCCGTACGGACGCCGCACCAGCCGCTCGGCCCGGATCGACGGCGCCCAATCCAGCCAGTTCCCCGCGAACTCGCCGGGCCGGACGTGGGTCCAATCCAGGCCCGATGCCTCCACGGCACGCTCGCTGACGTGGTAGCCGCCCTCGAACGCCTCGTCATCGGCCCCGGCCCCCGACAGGTCCACGATTCGCCGTACCCCCGACTCCACGGCCAGCGCGACGACCTCGGCGGCCGTCTGCGCGACCGGGAACAGGTACAGCCGCTCCACACCTACCAGCGCCGCCCGCAGCGACTCCAGGTTTTCCAGATCGCCCTCGCACACCTCGACCTGGCCGGGCAAGGCGGCACTGGCGGGGTTGCGGGTCAGGGCACGTACGTGCCGCTCCGCCTGCAGCAGTTCGGCGACGACCCGGCGGCCCACGACCCCGGTCGCTCCGGTCACCAGGATGGTCATGCCGCCTCCCCAAGGAAGTCCCCCGCGTGGTCGGCTGCCCACTGGGCGAACGTGCGTGGCGGGCGGCCGATGATCTCCTCGTACGTGCCGGTCGGCGGCAGCGCGCCCGGGCCGTCCACCGCGTCGGCCAACAACTCGATCATCCAGTCGGCCATCTCCGGCGGGTAGCCGTCGGAGAGCCACTGGGCGCGGGCCTGCGCGGGGGTCAGTTCCTCGAACCGCACCTCCGTCGCGATGGCGGCACCGATCTCCGCCGCTTGCTCGATCTGGGTGACCTTGGCCGGGCCGGTGATCGTGTACGCCGCGCCGAGATGCTTGTCAGTGATCAGCGCCGCGACCGCCACATCGGCCACGTCCGCCTCATGGACCAAGGGATAACCGGACCGGCTGTATGGCGCGCGGACCCTACGCTCGGCGCGGATCCGCTCCGCCCACCCGAGCGCGTTGACGGCGAGTAGTCCCGGGCGTACGTGCGTCCACTCCCGGCCGGTGGCCTCCACCATGAGCTCCAGCCCGCGATGGGCCTGTCGTTCTTCCTCCAGGTGGCGGCCCAGCGCGCTCAGGTCGTCCGACGGGGCGAACCCGGCGGCCGCCGCCGAATGCACCACGAACCGGCGTACGCCCGCCATGACCGCCTGCTCCACGAATCCGAGCCCAGCGGACTCCGGCGTGTAATACGCGTACGGGAACACATAGACCCGCTCGGCTCCCTTCAGCGCGGCCGGCCAGGTGTCCGGTTGCGTGAAGTCCCCGTGGACTGACTCCACTCCCTGCGGGAGGCGGGCCGTCCGCGGGTCGCGGACCATGGCGCGTACCCGCTGGCCGGCGCCGACCAACCCGTCGACGACGCGACGGCCGATGTTGCCGGTCGCGCCCGTCACTAGAATCGTCACGTTACTCCTCTGTTTGCTTGGGGCGACATGCCGCCGTCGCGTCCGTGACCGTGGTTTCGCGGCGGCGGCGTTGAGACCCGCCGATGCTAGGCCCCTCCAGCAGAGCCCGCATATGGACCGTTCCAACGGAGTGGGTAGGGATGGGTTATGGAACCGATCATCATTCAGCGCGTCTACGACCACGCGCCCGCACGTGGCACCGTGTTCCTGGTCGACCGCGTGTGGCCACGGGGGGTGCGCAAGGAGGATCTGCGCATCGATGGGTGGCTGCGGGATGTGGCGCCCTCGAACGAGTTGCGCCAGTGGTTCGGCCACCGTCCCGAGCGGTTCGCCGAGTTCGCCGAACGCTACCGGGCCGAGCTCGCCGAACATCCCGAAGTGCTCCAACCGCTGCGCACCGCCGCCGAGAAGGGACCGGTGACCCTGCTCTACTCGGCCAAGGACCCCGACCACAACCAGGCCGTGGTGCTGCGCGACCATCTCGAGCACGTCCGCCAGAGATGATCGCTACCGGATCACCCGGTACGTCAGGTGACTGACGAGGCCGGTGCCCGAGGGGTCGCAGAGGGGCTCGAGGGTGATGTCTCCGACGTTGTCGAGCAGCCGCTCGCCTCTCCCGAGGATGTTGCGGCCCATGACGAAGGCTCCGGCCGCGGTGATGGCCTCGATCACGTGGCGTGCCGCTCGGGCTCATCGAACATCCACCGGTGCAGGCGCTCCCCCACTCCCTCGCCGAACGGCTTGTCCAGGCTCTGGTTCGGTCCTGCCACGAAGCCGTCGAGGGACATCGCCATGTCGCACGTGACCATGCTCATCTCACTGCCTCCCGCGTTCCCGGCGCCCGTCTGGCGCCGCCGTCATCAGGAAGTCGGAGCCGTCCGCCCGTTCTCTACATGCCGGCACATGTCTCAGGGCGTGAACTCGAACCGGGGTGTGGAGGGGCGGAGGAGCACGTACTCGGGGGTCGCGGGCCAGAGGGCGATCAGTTCGGAAGAGAGCGTGGCCGTCAGGGACTCGACGTCCTCCCTGGCCGAGCCGTGCAGGGCCTCGGCGACGATGAGGATGTCGGTGGTCGTGTCGCGGATGGCCGAGAGGCCGCTCTGGCGGTTGGTCCAGCGGCGGGCGTGCGCCTTCCCCGCCGCGTCCGCGAAGATCACTTCCCCGGGCGCCGGGTGCTCGGTGTCGCCGCCGAAGGTCACGTACGTCTCGTCGCCGGCCGCGTACCTGACCTCCACGTACTCGGAGATCCTGGCGAGGTCGAACACCGCCACCGGGATCGCGTACGCGATGGAGACCGCGTTGCAGAGGTCGATCAAGGGGTGCAGGCGGGGCAGCGCGCCTTCCTTCCTGAAGCGGCGCAGCAGCGACTCCGACGCGCACCGGTATTGAGTCGGCTTGAGGCCCATCCTGGAGAACGTCCGCCGCCACGCCTGGATCTCCGGCAGTTCGCCTTCCGAGGCGGTCGCGAGCCGCTTCGCCGCGACCTCACCGAAGTGGGCGAGCCGGTCGTCGAGGGAGACGTCCGCGGTGATGCCCCGCGCGAAGATCGCCGCAGGTACGAGCTCAGGGAAGTCTCGCCAGATGTCGGCAGAATGCTGGAAATGCACCGGCCACCTCGTCCTCACAGCCACAGAGCAGGAACCGATCACGATACTCGCCCCTGGCCGATATCGCGGGTACGGCGGGCCGCCGCCGCGTAACAGGCGCAGGCCGCCGCCGTGAGGATGGCCGCCAGCAGCAAGGGCCGCCCGGCGACGCCCATGACCACTACCCCGAGAGTGGCGCCGACCTGACGGCCGTTCAGTCCCGGACCCCGGGGACGCCGCCGGGTGTGTCGGCCGCGTTCGGCGTGTCGTGGTCGGGTGTGGTGGCCCAGCTGGCGAGGAGGCGGAGTTTGTCTTCGGAATCGCTTGCGGGCTGGGCGTTGTAGGCGACCAGGCTGAGGCCGTCGGTGGTCAGGTCCAGGGATTCGTAGGTGAGGTGGAGGAGACCGACGACGGGGTGGTGGACGGGTTTGCTGCCGAGGTGGTGCTGGCGGACGTCGTGGCGGGCCCAGCGGGTGCGAAAGTCGTCGCTGCGGGTCGACAGCTCGCCGATGAGGTCGGTGAGGTCTTTGTCGTAGGGGTCGCGGCCCGCCTGGGCGTGCAGGAGGGCGACGGTGACGTCGGCGGCGCGGTCCCAGTCGCCCCAGAACTGGTGGGAGCGGGGGTCGAGGAAGATGAACCGGGCGTGGTTGGGGGTGGCGCTGCGGGCCGCGTCGAACATGGGCGCGAGCAGGGCGCGGCCAAGGGTGTTGGTGGCCAGGACGTCGCCGCGGCCGTTCTTGACGAAGGCCGGGGAGCCGGTCATGGAGTCCAGGAGCCACTGGACCGAGGGCCGTACCTGGGTGGGGGCAGGGCGGCGGCGCCGCCGCGGGCCGGGGCCCGCGGCGCGGGCGAGATCCTCCAGGTGGGTGCGTTCTTCGTCGTTGAGCCGAAGCGCGCGGGCCAGGGCGTCCAGGACGTGGTCGGAAACCCCTGACAGGTCGCCGCGTTCCAGGCGGGAGTAATACTCCACGCTCACTCCGGCCAACTGGGCGACCTCGGCACGGCGCAGTCCGGGGACCCGCCGGGTGCCGTAGGAGAGCAACCCGGCCTGCTGTGGGCTGATCCTGCCGCGCCGGGAGGTCAGGAACTCACGGATCTCGCTGCGGTTGTCCACCCTCCCAGGGTAGGCCGCCTCCAACCGTCCTGGGGTGCCCTGCCAGTACACCTTTCACCAGTGCCTTCCTCCCTGTCTGACCAGCACTTGTACTGGTGGAGGCCACTCGCCCGAGGCTGGTTGATCGTCAACTGGCCGCTGAGAGAACACCGGCCCAGGGAGTACATGCGATGCGTGGCGTAGTGATGCACGCCCCCGGCGACGTCCGGGTGGAGCAGCGGGAGGACCCGAAGATCCTCGCCCCGACCGACGCGATCATCCGGCTGTCCGCGTCCTGTGTCTGCGGGACGGACCTGTGGCCCTACCGTGGCGTCGACCCGCTCAAGGGCCCAACTGCGATGGGCCATGAGTACGCAGGCGTCGTCGAGGAGGTCGGCAGCGAGGTGAAGACCGTCAAGCCCGGCCAGTTCGTCGTCGGCTCGTTCGGTCCACCTGCACGGCGGCCCGGCCCCGGTCCGGCGGTTCCTGCCCGAGCTGATCGACCTGATCTGGAACCGGACGATCAATCCCGGCAGGGTGTTCGATCTCGAACTCCCCCTGGACCGGGCCGCAGAAGGCTACAAGGCCATGGACGAACGCCTCGCCATCAAGGTCCTCCTCCAGCCCTGACCCGGCATCCACGAGGGCCGGTGCGCTTTTTCCGGTCCTCTTGCTGATCGAAGGAGAAGTGAGGAATTCATGTCTGACAAGCTCTCTGGCGAAGACCACCGCGATGGGCAGGCGCCGCCGGGGGTGTCCCGGCGGGGTTTCCTGTCGACGACCGCCGCCGGTGGTGTGGTAGCCGGCGTCCTTGCGTCCGCGCTCGCCGCGGAGCGGGCCGGCGCGTCGATCGGGCAGGTCGTGGCACCCGGCGGTAGCAGCGCTGCGCTGTCGGTGACGGTGAACGGACGGCGCCACCAGGTGACGATCGACAACCGCACGTCGCTGCTGGACCTGCTGCGCGAGCGGCTCGCCTTACCCGGCACGAAGAAGGGCTGCGATCAGGGCGCGTGCGGCGCGTGCACGGTGCTGGTGGACGGCCGCCGCGTCAACGCGTGCCTGACGCTGGCGGTGCGGTGCCAGGACGCCGAGGTCACCACGATCGAGGGCCTGGCCGCAGGCGAGGGTGAGCTGCACGCGTTGCAGCGGGCGTTCATCGAGCAGGACGCCTTCCAGTGCGGCTACTGCACCCCGGGGCAGATCATGTCCGGCGTGGCCTGCATCCGCGAGAGCCACACCGGCTCCCGGGAGGAGATCCGGGAGTGGATGAGCGGCAACGTCTGCCGCTGCGGCTGCTACGTCAAGATCGTCAATGCGGTCGCGCAGGCGGCGCGCGAGGGCAGGAGCTGACATGTACCCCTTCGCCTACACCAAGCCCGCCGACACCCGTGCCGCGCTCGCGGCCGGGGCGCGCGGCGGCCGCTACATCGCCGGCGGCACGACGCTGGTCGACCTGATGCGCGAGACGGTGGAGCGCCCCGGCACCCTGGTCGACATCAGCGGCCTGCCGCTGCGCGACGTACAGGCCACCGAGCAGGGCGGGCTGCGGATCGGCGCGCTGGCGAGCATGGCCGACGTCGCCGCCGACTCGCGGGTGCGCTCCGCCTACCCGGTGATCGCCCAGGCGCTGGAGCTGAGCGCGTCGGCGCAGTTGCGGAACATGGCCACCATCGGCGGCAACATCCTGCAGCGCACCCGCTGCACCTACTTCCGTGACGTCAGTGCCCCCTGCAACAAGCGGCGACGCGGGTCCGGGTGCGCCGCCCTGGAGGGCTACAACCGCTCACACGCGATCCTGGGCACGTCGGATGCGTGCGTGGCGACCCATCCGTCCGATCTGGCCGTGGCGCTGGCGGCTCTGGACGCCATCGTGCATCTGCTGGGCCCGGACGGGGAGCGCAGCCTCGCCCTGACCGAGTTCCTGCCGCGGCCGGGCAATACCCCCGACCGCGAGCACGACCTGCGGCCGGGCGAGCTGATCATCGCGGTGGAGATCCCACCGCATCCGCGCCCCTTGCGATCGGGGTACCTGAAGGTTCGCGACCGGCAGTCGTACGAGTTCGCGCTGACGTCCGCGGCGGTCGTGCTGAACATCACCGGAGGTGTCATCCGCGACGCCCGGGTCGCCGCCGGCGGGGTGGGCACGGTGCCGTGGCGGCTGACCGCGGTGGAGCGGCGGCTGACCGGCGCCAGACCCTCGGACCGGCTGTGGGCGGAGGCCGCCGCGGTCGCGGCCGACGGCGCCCGCCCGCTGCGCCACAACGGCTTCAAGGCGGAACTGCTCAAACGCACCGTCGAACGTCAACTGCGCACCGTGGGAGGAACGCGATGACACGGCCCGCGGCGGGCACGCCGCTGTCCCGGGTGGACGGGCGGCTGAAGGTGACCGGCCAGGCCGCCTACGCCGCCGAGCACGACGCCCACGGCACCGTACGCGGCGTCGTCCACGGCGTGATCGTCACCAGCACCGTGGGCCGGGGGCGGATCACCGGGATCGACACCCGGGCCGCCGCCGCGCAGCGCGGTGTGCTCACGGTGATCAGCCATCTGAACGCGCAGAAACTGCCCTACCTGCCCTTCCGGGGTGTGCCCGATCCCGCTCGGGGAGGGGGAGAGCGGCTGCGGGTCTTCCAGGACGACCGAGTCAGGTTCTTCGGCCAGCCGGTCGCGGTCGTGGTGGCGGAAACCCTGGAGGTCGCTCAGCACGCGGCGAGTCTGGTGAAGGTCGCCTACGACGGCGAGCGGCCCGCGACCGACCTGGCCTCCCCGGCCGGCCCGCCCAACAAGCCGGAGAACTATCAGCGGGGCGACGCCGAGGCTGCGCTGCGGCAGGCGCACACCCGGCTGGAACGGACCTACCGGCTCCAGCGTGAGCACCACAATCCGATGGAGACGCACGCCACCATCGCCCGCTGGGACGGCGACCGGCTCACTCTGTGGGACAAGACCCAGAACGTCCTCAACACCCGGGCCGACCTCGCCGCCGTGTTCGGCATCCCGGCCGAGTCGATCCGGGTCGTCTCGCCGTTCGTCGGCGGCGCGTTCGGCAGCGGGCTACGGGCCTGGCCGCACGTCACCATCGCCGCGCTGGCCGCCCGCCAGGTACGCCGCCCGGTGAAGGTCGTACTGACCCGTAAGCAGATGTACACCGGGACGGGCCATCGCCCCGTCACCGGCTACACCCTCACCCTCGGCGCCGGCCAGGACGGCCGGCTCACCGCGGCCGTGCACGACATCCGCGCCGAGACCTCCACCTACGAGGACTACCGGGAGTCGCTGACCATGCAGGGCCAGATGGTGTACGCCACGCCCAACGTCCGCCAGACCTACCGGTCGATCCCGCTGGACATCAACACCCCCACCTACATGCGCGGCCCGGGGGCGGCCACCGCCGCGTTCGCCATCGAATGCGCCATGGACGAGCTCGCCTGCGAACTCGGTATGGACCCGATCGAGCTGCGCCTGCGCAACGAACCCGACCGGGATCCCGGCACCGGGTTACCGTTCTCCACCCGGCGGCTGCGCGAGTGCTTCCGCGTCGGCTCCCGTACCGTCGGCTGGGACGACCGCGATCCCGAGCCGCGCTCGGCCCGCGACGGCGACTGGCTGCTCGGCACCGGCGTCGCCGTGGCCACCTACCACACCGTGCGCGCCCCGGCCCAGGCCCTGGCCAGACTCGACGCCGACGGCGACGTGACCGTCCAGTGCGCGACCTCCGACATGGGGCCGGGCACCTACACCTCCATGACCCAGGTCGCCGCCGACGCCCTCGGCCTCCCCGTGCCCAGGGTGCGGTTCCAGCTCGGCGACTCCACCATGCCGCCGGCGCCACCCCACGGCGGCTCCATGACCATGGCCAGCGTCGGCTCCGCCGTCCAGGACACCTGCGACAAGCTCCGCCTGCAGGCCATCCGGCTCGCCGTCGAGGACCCCGGCTCGCCCCTGCACGGCGCCTCCGCCGGCGACGTCGCCGTGCGGAACGGCCGCCTGCACCTGCGCGACAACCCCGGACGCGGCGAGACCTACCGGCAGCTGCTGGCCCGCGCCAACCGCCCCCACCTGGAGGCGCGCGGCGGCTACACCCCCGGCGACGAGGTGGAACGGTTCTCCACGCACGCCTACGGCGCGGTGTTCGCCCAGGTCGCCGTCGACGAACGCCTCGGCCTGGTACGCATCCGGCGGGTGCTCGGCGTGTACGACGCCGGCCGCATCATCAACCCCAAGCTCGCAGAAAGCCAGGCCATCGGCGGCATGGTCGGCGGCATCGGCATGGCCCTGCTGGAGCACACCGTCACCGACCCCCGCGACGGCCGCATCGTCAACGCCAACCTGGCCGACTACCTCGTCCCCGTCAACGCCGACGTCCCGGACGTCAACGCCGTCTACCTGGGCGGCGACGACCGCACCGCCGACCCCATCGGCGTCAAGGGCTTGGCCGAGGTCGTGATCGTCGGCGTGGCGCCCGCCATCGCCAACGCCGTCTACCACGCCACCGGCCGCCGCATCCGCAACCTCCCCATCACCATCGAAGCCCTCCTGTGATGCCGGGCGGAGGTCCTTCCAGGCGCACCTGCACGGTGGCCTCCGGGTGGCCGGGCGCTCGCGGTCAGGCGGTCGAGAGGCCGGCGACGAGGTCGGGGAGGCGGCCGGTCGCGGCGGCCACCGCCAGGACGTCCTGGTATTCGCGCCAGAGCACGATCTGCCCGTCCCGCACCCGGAGCACGCCGATGAAGGGCGCCGACACGCGCTCGCCGGTGCCGGGGAGCGTGGCGCCCAGGTCGTACTCGACGATGATCAGGTCGGGGTCGGCGGTGTCATGGACCGTGACCTCGCCCGTCTCCAGCCGGAACGGCAGCGCGGCCCGTCCGGCGCGGGCGATCTCCAGGAACCGGTCGCGCCCCTCGACGCGGCGCGGCCTGCCGGGCGGCGCGAACGGCGTCTCCACGACGACGTCCTCCGCCCACAGCCCGTCGACGTCCTCTCCGGACATGTGCCGCCGCAGCCCCTCGAAAACCTCGCGCGCACCCATAGCGAACTCCTCCCCGAGCATTAATATGAGTCACCACTCACAATCCAGAAAATAATGAGTCGCCACTCATGTTGTCAACGGGAGCACGATGACCGCTCAGTTGCGCGCCGACGCCCGGCGCAACCGCGAACGCATCCTGGCCGCCGCCGAGGCCGTCTTCGCCGAGCGGGGCGCGGCCGCCTCTACGGAGGAGGTCGCCGCGCGGGCCGGGGTCGCGATCGGCACGGTGTTCCGGCACTTCCCCACGAAGAACGACCTGCTCGGCGCGATCGTCAAGGGCCTGCTCGCCCGGCTGGCTGAGGAGGCGGACGCGCTGGCGGAGGGCGGGGATCCGGAGAAGGCGCTGTTCGCGTTCTTCACGCACGTGGTCGAGGAGGCGGCGGCGCGCAAGACGGTGGCCGAGTTGCTGGCGGGCGGCGGCGTGGACGTGCGGGTGGGCAAACCGCTGGAGCGGCTCCAGGAGTCGGTGGGCACGCTGCTGCGGCGCGCCCAGCAGGCGGGGGCGGTCCGCGATGACGTACGGCCTGACGAGGTGATGGCCCTGCTAGCCGCCACCTCCCAGGCCGCCTTGCTGGGCGGCTGGGACCCCGACCTGCGGAACCGTACCCTGAAGATCGTCTTTGCCGGATTCCGGGCGTGAGCCGGTCTTCGTCCGAGTCAGAGCACGCGGCTGAGGAACGCCTTCGTACGCGGGCTGCTCGGGTTGTCCAGCACCTCGGCCGGCGTGCCGGACTCCACCACGACGCCGCCGTCCATGAACACCACCCGATCGGCCACCTCCCGCGCGAACCCGATCTCGTGGGTCACCACGATCATGGTGAGTCCGTCCTCGGCCAGGCCCTTCATCACCGCGAGCACCTCGCCGACGAGCTCGGGGTCGAGGGCGCTGGTCGGCTCGTCGAACAGCATCAGCTTGGGCCGCATGGCCAGCGCGCGGGCGATCGCGACCCGCTGCTGCTGCCCGCCGGACAGCTGCCGGGGGTAGCTGCCCGCCTTGTCCTCCAGCCCCACCCGGCGCAGGAGCGCGTGGGCGCGTTCCCTGGCCTGCTCGCGCGGCTCGCCCCGGACGCCGACGGGAGCCTCGATGACGTTCTGCAGCACGGTGAAGTGCGGGAAGAGGTTGAACTGCTGGAAGACCATGCCGATCTCCGTGCGCTGGCGGGTGATCTCGCGCTTGCGCAGGTGACGTACCTTGCCCCCGGACGACTCGAACCCGATCAGGTCGCCGTCGACGTGGATCGCGCCACCGTCGATGGTCTCCAGGTGGTTCACGCAGCGCAGGAACGTCGACTTGCCCGAACCGGACGGGCCGAGGACGACCACGACCTCCCCCGGCTGGACGTCCAGGTCGATGCCCTTGAGCACCTCGAGCTGGCCGAAGTGCTTGCGTACGCCGCGGGCGTGGACCATGGGGACGGTCACGAGGGCACCTCCGGTGGGGGCAGCGGGCGACGGCGGAAGGTCAGGAAGGACCAGAAGCTCTGCGGGGCGTTCCTGGTGGCTCCGCGCGCGTAGTGGCGCTCGATGAACGACTGGCCGACGTACAGGACCGAGGTGATCAGCAGGTACCACACGCAGGCGACGATCAGCAGCGGGATGGTCTGGAAGGTGCGGTTGTAGATGGACTGCACGGTGTAGAGCAGGTCGGCCAGCGCGATGACGCTGACCAGGGACGTGGCCTTCAGCATGCTGATGACCTGGCTGCCGGTCGGCGGGATGATGAAGCGCATCGCCTGGGGCAGCACGATCCTGCGGAAGGTGCGGGCGTTGCTCATCCCGAGCGCCGAGGCGGCCTCGGTCTGCCCGGGGTCCACCGACATGAGGCCGCCGCGGATGATCTCCGCCATGTAGGCGCCCTCGTTCAGCCCGAGGCCGAGAATGGCCGCGAGCAGCGGGGTGATGAGCACGTTGGTGTCGGCGCTGACGAACTCCGGGCCGAACGGGACGCCGAACGACAGCCGCGGCAGCAGGTACGACAGGTTGTACCAGAGCACGAGCTGCACCAGCACCGGCGTGCCGCGGAAGAACTAGACGTAGAGACCGCAGGCGCCGCGCGCGACCGGGTTCTCCGACAGGCGGCCGATGGCGAGCAGCACCCCCAGGACGACGCCCACGGCCATGGCGATCACGGTCAGGAGCAGCGTGGTGAAGATGCCCTGGCCGATGATCTGCGCGTTGACATACCTGCCGACCACGTCCCACTGGAAGTTCGGGTTCGTGACCAGCAGGCTCACGAGCTGCGCGGCGAGCACGAGCAGGATGATCGAGGCGACCCAGCGCAGCGGGTGGCGGGTTCTGGACGCGCCCGCCACATCTACTTCAGGCAAGGTCATGACTTCGCCAGGTTCACGCCGGCCTGGTCGATCTTGTTGTCGCCCGTTCCCCACCTGTCCATGATCTTGGCGTAGGTGCCGTTGTCCATGAGCTGCTGGATGCCGTCCTTGAGCACGTCGCGCAGCGGCGAGTCCTTGCCGACGACGGCGCCCTGGTAGAGGTCGTCGAAGCCGTTGCGCTGCCCCTTGCCGGCCAGCTCCAGCTTGCCGCCTGCCTGGCCGACGAAGTAGGTGAGGGGCGCCTGGGAGGAGAAGAACGCGTCCGCCCGCCCGGAGCTGACCGCCAGCACCGAGGTGGGCTGGTCCTTGTACGACTGCACGCCGATCTTCGGCTTGCCCTCCTTGGCACACGTCTCGGACTGGCCCTTGATCACGCTCTCGGCCGAGCCACCGGCCATGACCGAGATCTTCAGCCCGCACGTGTCCTCGACCGAGCCGATCTTGTCCGGGTTGCCCTTCGGCACGGCGAAGACGACGTACTCCTTGACCCAGTCGACGAAGTCGTTGGACTTCTGCCGGTCGCGGAAGTCGCCGACCGGGCCGATGGCGAAGTCGTAGCGGCCGGAGGCGATGCCGGTGAGCGAGCTGGGCAGGCCGTCCACGGTGACGTGCTCGATCTTGACGCCGAGCAGCTGGCCGAGCGCCTCGGACATGTCCGCGGCGGCGCCGGTCAGGGACCTGCCGTCCGCTCCGGCGATCTCGTACGGCGGGAACGAGCCGTTGTTCACCGAGACCAGCTTGCCCGCGGTCTTCACCTTCTCCGGCAGGCGGGCGTACAGTGCCTGGTCCTTTGCCTGCGCGGCGGCGCCGGCGCCGGGCTCCTGGGAGGTCAGGACACCCTCGGCTTCCTCCGGGTTGGCGCCGCAGCCGGCCAGCAGAAGTGCGGCGCCGAGCAGGGCGGCCGTCGCGTACTTAGACATGTCGCTCCAATCGTGGGTCGACGGCGAAGCGCCGGTTCTCGAGGACGGGCAGGGTGCGGCGGGCGGCGGCGAGGTCGTCCGCCGAGGCGTCGGCCCACAGCAGGCCCGGATCGGCGCCGAGACGGGCCCGGGTGACGCCGAGCGGGTCGACGATCATGCTGGCCCCGATGTTGCGCCTGCCGCATTCACCGGAGGCGGCGACGTAGCAGGTGTTCTCCAGGGCGCGGGCGGTCACCATGACCTCCCAGTGCCATTCCTTGGCCGGTCCGCGCACCCACGCGGTGGGCAGCGCGATCACCTGCGCGCCCTGGTCGGCCAGCAGCCTGGCCAGTTCGGGGAAACGTACGTCGTAGCAGGTCATCATGCCGACCTTCCAGCCGGCGCAGTCGAACACGACCGGCGCGTTCGTGCCGGGGACGACGTTGTCGGACTCGCGGCGGCCGAAGGCGTCGTACAGGTGCAGCTTGGTGTAGGTGGCGACGATCTCCCCGTCCCTGGCGGCCACCAGGACGTTGGACACCCGGCCGTCGGGGGCGGGGGTGTGCACGCCGGCGATCACGGTGGTGGAGGTGCCGAGCGTGCGTTCGACCAGCCCGCTGACGAACGGCCCGTCCAGCGGCTGCGCGGCCTCCCTGATGCGGGCGGGCTCGTCGACGAACAGCGACAGCGACCCCTCGGGCAGGACCAGCAGGTCGGCGCCGCCCGCCACGGAGCGGTCGACCAGGTCACGGCAGGTCTTGAGGTTGGCGGTCCAGTCCTCCTCGGACGCGAACTGCCCCACGGCGATTCTCATTGGTCGAAGACCTCCTCGGCGGTGATGCGGCGGGGCGAGATCCCCTGGGCGTGGAGTTCCTCGCAGAACGCGGCGGTCATGGCGGTGTTGGGGGCGGTGCCGTACGGCATCCAGTCCTCGCCGAAGGTCCTGGCCGTCGAGGTGAGGTCGTCGAGCAGCCACGGCGTGGTGTCGGCGAGCAGCCGCCGCCTGGCCAGCCAGTGCCGCTTGGACCGCTCGAACAGGTCCTGCACGGCCCGCGGCAGCCAGGGATGACGCTCGAAGCTCTCGCGCTTGAGCGTCACCAGGTGGATGCCGGGGACGAAGCCGGTCCGCCGGTAGTAGGCGAGCTCGGCGGCGCGGTGGTCGGGCAGGAGGTGCCGGAAGCGGCTCTCCCCGGTGAAGAACTCCGCCGGCATGAACGGGGTCATGATGGCGTCGTACCGGCCGGCCGCCAGCCCTTCCGCGAGGCCGTCGCCGGTCAGGGAGACGTTCTCCGGGAACGGGAGCGGGCCGGTTCGGTCCTTGCCCGTCTCGCCGGCGACCAGCGGGCCCACCGTCCAGGTGACGCCGCCGAGGTCCACGCCCGCGGCCCGCAGCAGGGCCCTGGTCCAGGTGTTGCCCGAGTCGGGCCAGCCGGTGAGGCCGACGCGCGCGCCCTTGAGCTCCTCCAGCGAGGTCAGCTCGCTGTCGCGGCGGACGAGGACGCAGCGGTGCCTGAAGCCGCGCATCACGAAGACGGGCAGGCCGACCAGCCGGTCGTCGCCCATGGCGCGGCCGAGGACGTACCTGCTGAAGGAGGTCTCGCCGCCGTCCAGGCCGGGCTCGGCCAGGACGTCGGGCGTGACGGCGCGGGATTCGAGATCCAGCTCGAAGCCCTCCGGCCGGACATTCCCTGTCGCCACGGGCACGAGATGATCCCAATCCCGTAGCGCAAGCCGAATGTTCGCCACAAACCCCCCAAACGATGTCAGTTGCCGCGAATTGCCTGAAACCATATGTTCAGGCAAACGAACCACACAAGATGATCTTTGTTGCTGAACAAAGATTTACGGATCGATCAATGGGGGGCCGCGTGGAGGCCGCATGGCTGGCGGAACGGATCGGCGAACCGAGCGCGCGCGGCATCGCCGCGACCCTGACCGACCTGATCAGGGACGGGACGGTGACGGCGCGGACGCGCCTGCCCACGGTCCGGAGCCTGGCCAGGGAGCTGCGGGTCAGCTCGGGAACCGTCGCGGAAGCGTGGTCCGAGCTGCGCAGGCACGGGATGATCCACACGGATCGCCGCAGGGGCACGGTGGTGCTCGGCCCGCCCGACGTGCCGCGCCCCATCCGGTACGAGCGCATCGGCCACTTCGGCGACCGCCTGGCCATCGACCTCGCGATCGCCTCGCCCGACCCGGCCCTGCTACCGCCGCTGGAGGCCGCGCTGGTCGCGGCCGCCCACACGGACCGGCTCAACGACTACACGCGCGAGACGATCACGCCGCGCCTGCGCGCCGCCGTCGAGCCGGACTGGCCGTTCCCCGCGCGCGGCTGGCTCGCGGTCGGCGGCGGGTACGAGGCGGTCCAGCTGCTCTGCCAGACGACGGCGCTGCCGGGCGACAGGATCGCGATCGAGGAGCCGACCGCGGCCCGGCTGCTGGACATCCTGGAGACGATCGGCGTACAGATCATCCCGGTCGCCTGCGACGAGGAGGGGCCGCTGCCCGGCGCGCTGGCCAAGGCGTTGCGGGCAAGGCCGGTGGCGTTCGTCTACCAGCCGCGCGGCCAGTCGCCCTGCGGCCACGCCGTGACCCCCGGGCGGTCCGCCGAACTGGCCGCCCTGCTGGAGCCCACGCCGACCCTCGTCGTCGAGGACGACGGGATCGGCGAACTGTCCGTCTCCCCCATGGTCAGCATGGGGACGCGTTTTCCCGACCGTACGGTGCTGGTCAGGTCGTACTCCAAGTCCCACGGGCCCGACCTGCGCATCGCGGTCATCGGCGGGGCGGCGGAGGCGGTGGAGCGGGTACGCGTGCTGCGCAGCTTCGGCACCGGCTGGACCAGCAGGATCCTCCAGGACACGCTGGCCCACCTGCTCGGCGACGCGGAGGTGCGCGCCCGCGTCGAGCACGCCCGCGGGCTCTACGCCGGCCGCCGCGCGCGGCTGGCCGCGGCGCTGGCCGACCGCGGCGTGCGTACGGG